>JAYSNJ010000067.1:0-9937 GCA_043723905.1 Holophagaceae bacterium | reverse complement strand
CGAGCTGGTCAATTTCTTCAGGGGCCTCAATCAGGCTTCCTTTTCGCTGGAGGAGAGCCGCATGGCCACCTTCTGGCGGGAGGCGGGAATGGACATGGCCCGGCTGAAGGCCCTGCTTGACGGGGAGCCCTGGACCCCCGGGGGCGTGGCTCGGGATCTCTTCGGGGCCACCGAGGATCTGGACGCCCGCTCGGCGGCCTTCTACGTGGCCCAGAGAGAGGGGCAGGGCTCCTGCCGGTAGACTGAAATGACCCCTGCGTTCTTCGCGGGGGCCGTTTCACGATCAAAGGGGCGTTGCCGCATGAAGTTTTTTATCGAAACCTGGGGTTGCCAGATGAACGACCACGACAGCGAGAAGTTGTCGGGGCTGCTGCTGGGGGAGGGCTTCGAGCCTGCGGCTTCTCTCGAGGAGGCTGAACTGGTGTTGCTCAACACCTGCTCGATCCGGGAGAAGGCCGTGCATAAGGTCTACTCGGAACTGGGGGAGCTGCGGGAGCTCAAGCAGCAGCGCCCCCTGATCATCGGTGTCACGGGCTGCCTGGCCCAGCAGGAGAAGGAGGCCCTCTTCAAGCGGGCCCCCCAGATCGATTTCGTGCTGGGCACCATGGCCCTCCAGCAGCTCCCCCGGCTGGTGGCGGAAGCCCAGGCGGGGCGCGGGCGGGTGATCGATACCGGGGAATACCCCGACAACCACCTCTTTCCTCCGGAAGTCACCCAGCGGCGCAGCCGGGCCAAGGCCCTGGTCACCATCATGGAGGGCTGCAACCACGCCTGCACCTACTGCGTGGTGCCCAATACCCGGGGGCCCGAGCGCAGCCGTCCCGTGGGCGACATCCTCGCGGAAGTGCGCCTGATGGTTGAACGGGGCTACCGGGAGATCGAACTGCTGGGGCAGAACGTGAACAGCTACCACGGCGGCTGCAGCTTCGCGGAGCTCCTGGAGCGGGTGTCCGAGGTGGAAGGTGTGGAATGGATCCGCTTCACCACCAGCCATCCCATGAATTTCACGCGAGAATTAGCCCAGACCCTCGTGACCAATCCGAAGGTGGCGCCCTTCCTGCACCTGCCCGTGCAGAGCGGGAGCAACCAGGTGCTGCGCCGGATGCTCCGGGGATACACCGTGGAGCAGTATCTGGAGCGCCTGGGCTACCTGGGGGAAGGGCGTTCCCGCTTCGCCCTCTCCACGGATTTCATCGTGGGCTTCCCGGGCGAGACGGAGGAGGACTTCGAGGCCACCATGCAAGTGCTGGAGACGGTGAAGTACGACACGTCCTTCAGCTTCATCTACAGCCCCCGCCCCGGCACACCCGCCCTGCGCCTCAAGGACGATATCCCGCCCGCCCTGAAGCTGGCCCGCCTGACGCGGCTGCAGGCCCGCCAGAAGGAACTGACCCTGGAGAGCCACCATCGCCTGCTGGGCCTCGAAGTGGAGGTGCGCATCGAGAGCCAGGGCCCCACGGAGCAGGGCCACTGGATGGCCCGCACGGGCCAGTGGCAGAACGTCCACCTGAGCGCTGGGAAGGATCGCCAGCTCACCTTCGGCAGCCTGAATCGCGCCCGCATCACCCACGCCGGTCCCCATTTCCTGGGGGCGGAGCTGCTCTGATCAGAGCAGATCCTCCAGGGCCCCCGCCGCCTCCGGGAACCGGAAGCTGAAGCCGAGATCCAGGGCCTTCCTGGGAAGGACGAAGGCGCCTCCCAGCAGCATGGGCTCGGCCATCTCACCCACCAGGAGCCGCAGGGCGCCCCGGGTGAGGAGGGCCGGCAGAGGCCAGAGGGGGCGGTGGAGGTGCTTCGCGAGGAGATGCGTGAAGATTCCGTTGTTGCAGGGATGGGGTGCCGTGGCGTTGACGGGGCCCTCGAAGGCCGGATTCCGGATGGCCTCCAGGATCAGGGCCACCAAGTCCTCGATGTGGATCCAGCTGAAGCCCTGGCGGCCGCTCCCCAGGGCACAGCCCGCGAAGCGCCGCACCGGGAGGGCGAGCTTGGGCAGTGCGCCGCCTTCCCGGGCCAGGACCACGCCGATGCGGAGTCTCACGACCCGGACGCCCAGGGCCCGGGCAGGGTCCGTGGCGGTTTCCCAGGTTTGGCAGAGTTCGGCCAGGAAGCCCTCCCCGGGGGTCTGGGTTTCGTCCACGGCCTCTTCCCCCAGGGGGCCATAGATCCCGATGGCGCTGGCGCTGACCAGGACGGAGGGCCGGTGCCGGGCCTGCTCCAGGGCGCCGAGGAGGCCCCGGGTCGGCCCGATGCGGCTCTCGAGCAGGGCCCTCTTCCGGGCCGGGCTCCAGCGGTGATCGGCGATGCCTTCCCCGGCCAGATTGATCACGGCGCGACAGCCCTCCATGAGCCCGGGCAGGGCCTCCCAGGAGTGGGCCTGGGCGCCCGGGGGAAGGTGCGCGCCACGGGCATTCCGGCTCAGGACATCGACCCGGGCACCCTCTGCCAGGAGTGCCCTCACGAGCCGGCTGCCCACCAGCCCTGTGCCGCCCGCGACGAGGATCCGGCTGTCCTTCAGATCATCCATGGTTCGTTCCCCATTGACTGTCACATCTTGGATGCCGCCGGGGGACGATGCTGTCACAACGCCTCGCCCTCCTCGAACAAAGCTCTTGGAGGATTTAATGGACGCCTTGACCGCCATCTTCACCCGCCGCAGCATCCGGGCCTTTCGCCCGGAGCCCGTGGATCCCGATACCATCCGGACCATTCTCGAGGGGGCCATGCACGCGGCTTCCGCCGGGAACCAGCAGCCCTGGAGGTTCGTCCTGATCCAGGACCGGGCCACCCTGGAGACCATCGCCCGGGAGCATCCCTACGCCTCCGTGGCGGGCGATGCCCCCCTGGCCATCCTCGTCTGCGGGGCGACCCGGGACCTGACGCATCCGGACTTCTGGGCCGATGACTGCGCGGCCGCCACCCAGAACCTGATGCTCACGGCCCATGCGCTGGGGCTGGGATCGGTCTGGGTGGGGCTTCATCCCCGCGCGGATCGCATGGAGATGCTCAGCCGTCTGGTCCATCTCCCCCAGGAGATCGAGCCCTTCGCCCTCATCCCCATCGGCCATCCCGCCGAGCGGCCCGGGGCTCCGGAGCGCTACCACGCCGAATGGATCCGGTCCGAGGGGTGGTTCCAGGCCTGGGAACACGGCAGGGAATAGTGCCCTCGCATCCTGCTCCTGCTACGATGCGATGCACCCTTTCGGTCCATTTCCCGGAGGTTCCATGGATGGCATGAAGGCAATCTTGACGCGCAGGAGCATTCGGATCTTCCGGCCGGAACCCATTGAGCCGGAGGCCATCCGTTCGATTCTCGAGGCGGCCATGCATGCGCCCTCCGCGGGCAACCAGCAGCCCTGGCGCTTCGTGTTGATCCAGGACCGGGAGGCCCTGCAGGCCGTCGCCATCGACCATCCCTATGCCTCCGCCGTCGAGTCCTGCCCCCTGGCGGTGCTGGTCTGCGCGGCCACCCGGGATCTGCCCCATCCCGATTTCTGGGCCGTGGACTGCGCGGCCGCCACCGAAAACCTCCTGCTGGCCGCCCATATGCTCGGGCTGGGCTCCGTCTGGGTGGGACTCTATCCCAAGCGGGACAGGATGGCCATCCTCTCCCGGTTGGTGCATCTCCCCGACGATGTGGAGCCCTTCGCCCTCGTCCCCCTGGGCCACCCCCAGGAACGCCCCGAACAGCCCGACCGCTACCGCCCCGAATGGATTCGCACCGAGCGCTGGTATGATCCCTGGACCTTCGGTCGGACGGACCTGACCGCCAAGGCCGAGCAGGAAGCAGCCGATCGCAAGAAATCCGCAGGGTTCAAGCGCACGGATTCCGGACTGCACGACTGATCCCGGATCGCAGAGGCAATCTGGGGAAAAGCCGGGCCCTCGCCCCTACATCGGGAGAGGTTTGGGCTTGGCCAACCTCTCGAAGTCCCGGTAGTGGATCCACATCAGTTCCGTGTGGGAACCGGCGTTGAAGGCGATCTCATCGTCTTCCGCCAGGTGGGGATCCACGTAGACTTCCATGCCGAAGAGGTTCCCGAAGGGGGGCATGGCGCCCAGTTCGCAGCCCGGGAAGTAGCTCTGGAACTCCGGTTCCCGGGCAATCTCCACGTTTTGCGCTCCGGTCGCTTTCCTCAGACGCTCGACATGGACCTTCTGGGTCGCGGGCAGCACGGCCATGGCCAGCTTGCCATCGATCTTGAGGACCACGGATTTGGCCATCTCCTTCCCTTTGACATGGGCCGATTCCGCCACTTCCATGGCCGTGTAGGCCTTGGAGTGGTTGATGGTGACGAACTTCACGCCCTGGTTGTTCAGGTAGGTCTTCAGGTTCCCAGTCGCCATTCTGACCTCCTTGTCTGAGAGGACCTGGACACAAGATCGGGCCATGAGGACAGGGTGACAATAAGAAAATTGCGGCTCAATGGTGAGGATCGTCAGGCCATCTCGAGGACGGCCAGTCCATCCTGCTGCACGCTGCGCCCCTGCACGGGCAGGATCTCCCCCACCTGGCAGGGGCGTCCACGCTTGCGGAAGACCTCCGGGAAGGCCACGGCTTCGGCCAAGCCAGTTTCATCCTCGAGTGTCACGAACTGCATGCGCTCGCCCTGCTCGGTGGGGACGACCTTTTCGGCCACCACCAGGGCCCATACGCGCAGGAAACAGCCGGGCTTCCCGACGTCGGCCACGCGGTGGGGGCCGCCCCCGTGGCGGACCCGCTTGAGGGCAGCGGGGTGCAACTCCAGGGTGAGGTTCAGGCTTTCCATCTCGAGATCCGCCCGGTCGAAGGGATCCGTGGGGCGGGGGCGCAGGCCGGGCGGAATCCCTCCCAGGCGCGCCCACAGGAGCCGCGTTCGGTCGCCGTCCGGGGCCCAGCGGTCGAAGGCGCCCGCAGCGCAGAGGGCCTCCGCCGTGGGCAGGCTGGGCTGGGCCCGCGCCAGCAGTTCGTCCAGGTCCGCGAAGGGGCCGTTCCGCTCCCGTTCCTCGATCAGGGCCCTCACTTCGCCCTCCCGGGCCCCCTTCACCTGCATGAGGCCCACCCGCAGGCCCTGCTCGCCTTCGGCGGTGAAGGGCCACTGGGAGGCGTTGGCGTCCGGGCCCCGCACCACGAGGCGGTGGCGCCGGGCATCGCCCAGGTAGGCGATGGCGGGATAGAAGCCGCCCTGGTTGGTGATGACGGAGGCGAAAAAGACCGCCGGGTGATGGACCTTGATCCAGGCGCTCTCGAAGCTCACCTGGGCGTAGCTCGCCGAATGGGGCTTGCAGAAGGAGTATCCCTGGAAGGTGCGGATCATGTCCCAGGCTTCAAGCGCCACGGCCTGTCGCACCCCCCGGACGGTGCAGCCCGTCCGGAAGCGCCGCTCGAAGATGGGCAGCTTCGCGTCGCAATCGCCCTTGCCCAGCAACTTGCGGAGCTGGTCGGCCTCGAAGGGACTCCAGCCCGCCAGTCCCATGCAGACCTTGAGGACGTCCTCCTGGTACACCAGGACCCCGAAGCTCTCGGAGAGCAGGTCTGCGAAGACGGGATCGGAGGGCTCAAAGGCCTCCTCGCCTCTCGCGCGCTTCACGTAGCGGTCGATCCAGCGGGAAGCGGCCGGGCGGATGAGGCTGGAGTGGATGACGAGGGTCTCGAAGTCGCCCTTGTGGACCCGCTGCTGGAGCTGGCGGGTGGCGGGGCTCTCCACGTAGAAGACCCCGATGCTGTCGCCGTCCGCCAGCAACTGCTGGGTGGCAGGGTCCTGGCGGGCATGGGTGCCGGGCTCCTTGGCCACGCGGTCCCCCAGCACCGCATAGGCGTCGCGGATCACGGCGAGGCTGCGGTTCCCCAGGAGGTCGATCTTCACCAGCCCGTAGTTCTCCACGCCCTCCTTGTCCCAAGCAGTGATGGAGACCCCCTCCTTGGCGGGGGCGGGCTGGAAGGCGGCGTGTTGCCACAGGGGCCCGGGGGCGATGACCGTGCCTCCGGGATGCACGGAGAACTGGCAGAAGTGGCCCGTGAGGGCGCTGCTCCAGCGCAGGACCTCGTCCCAGGCCGGGTTCTGGGCGGCGCGCTCCAGACCGCCGTCCCAGTGGCGCACGTAGCGGGCCAGCTGCTTCAGTTCCGATTCCGGCCGCCCGAAGGACTGGGCCACGGCCCGCAAGGCGCCCTTGGCCTTGTAGTAATTGTGGTTGGCCACCATGGCCACCCGGTCCCGGCCGTAGCGCTCGAAGACGCTCTGGATGACCGCGTTGCGCTCGTCCCAGGCGAAATCGATATCCATGTCCGGCGGGTCCGTGCGCTCCTTGGTGAGGAAGCGCTCGAACATCAGATTCGTGTCCACGGGATCCACGTTGCTGAGCTCTAGGGCATAGCTCACCAGGGAAGCCGCGCCGCTGCCGCGCCCGCAGATGCGGGTGGCGCCACCGTGCTTCACGATGTCCTCCACCAGCAGGAAGTAGCCGGCGAAACCCTTCTCGGAGATGAGCTCCAGTTCCTTCGCCAGGCGGCTCTCCAGTTCGCCCGTGAAGGCGCCGAAGCGCTTCCGGATGCCCGAGCGCACCCGCTCCCGCAGGATGGCATCCAGGTCCTGGCCCTCGAGGCCCAGGGGGCCGGTCTCCACCCAGGCCCCCCAGTGGAGGGACCAGGCCGCCACACGCTCCAGGATCTGCGCCGTCTCGCGCGCCACGGCAGGTTCGGCCGCGGGGAAGCGGGCCTCCCAGTCCCGCCTGGGCACGGCTCCGTCGCGCTCATCCCAGAGGGCTTCGGTCCGGGGCACGGTGCTTTGCGTGTGGATGGCGCGCTTGAGGCGGTGCAGTTCCAGACCTGCGGGCCTGCGGAAGCGCAGCACCTGAGGCGCGGCCACGGGAAGGCCCCGTTCCAGGGCGCGGCGGGCTTCCTGGGCGCGGTGGGGATGGGCCAGGAGCGTGGCCTGGAGACCTTCCCTGGAAAGGGCCTCCAGGCCCGCCAGGTCCTCCGTCAGCAGGATGCAATCCCGGGGCGGTTCGCCCTCGCTCCATCCGTGGGCCTGCTCCGTGAGCAGCCGGTTCAGGGCTTTGTACCCCGCGTCCGTGAAGGGCAGGGCCCCGCAGGCATGACCCCGCCAGGTGAAGCGGCAGCCGAGATGGATGCGGAGCTCGTCGCCCGGATCGGGCGCCTCCCCCGCCAGGAGGCGGGCCTTTCGCGGCCATTCCAGCTCCTCCCGCAGCTTGGGATAGCCAGCCAGGCTCCGGTCCCAGAGCACGAGCTCCCGGTAGCCCAGCGCCCGCGCCAGGCGCAGGAGGGTCTCGGCGGGATAGACCCCTTCGCCTAAGGAAAAATCAGAAATGCCGAGGGCGAACATCGGGTTTCATACCGCTGCCATCCAGCCGGGCAGCACGGGGTGCTCGGGGTAGCGCTGGCGCAGCTTCGCCAGGGCGGGTTCGAGGTGATCGAGTTTCGTGATCCGGGGTTCCTGGAACAGCGTGCGGGGGCGGCCCAGGCCCCAGGCGATGCGCAGCTCCACCTGGCGCACGAGGATGCGGCGGGTGGCGCCCAGGCGGAAGGCCTCTTCCAGGATGCGGGCCAGGATGAGAGGGGGATCCGCCAGGGCCCCCTCCGGAGCCCGCCAAAAGTGGGGTTCGCCATCCACGTCCCACCAGCGCAGGGAAAGGCTGCGGGGGCTGCGGGGATCGGCCCAGAGGCGGTTCAGGGTCCAGGCCGCCAGTTCCACGTCCTCGGGCAGGCGCGGGGGCTCCAGGCGCCAGGCGTGGCGGGAACTGCCGGGGCGCTCGGTGAGCAGGGGCAGGGTGACGCGATCCTCGCCCCGGGTCTGGGCCCGGAGCTTGGGGGCCAGGGGGGGCGGCACCAGCTCCTGCCAGAGGGCCAGGGCCAGGGGTTGGACATCCCCGAAGGAGCGCAGGCCCAGCCGTCGGAAGCGGGCCTGGAGGCGCGGGGCCAGATCCGGCAGGTGCTTCAGGGGCTGGGGCGCCAGGAAGCCCGATTCGCTGCCCTCGGGCACCCGTTCGATCTCGTGCTCCAGGTGGGCCGCGAGCTGGGCGGCAGTGGCGCTCTCGGAGAGCCCGCCGTGGCTGAGCCAGCCGTGGGAGCCCTGAAGTTCCCGGCGGATGCGCCGGGCGGCATCCTGGGGCGGGCCGTAGAGAGCCTCCGTGCCGTGCAGCTCCACGAGGGCTTCGCCCATGCGCCCCAGCTGGCCCTGGGGCGTCCAGCGCAGGAGGAAATCCGCCATGCTGGCGTGGGCCTCCCACCATGTCTGGGGGGCGGGGTCCAGCACACGCAGCCCAGGCGCCCGCCTTAGGGCCTCGTCCATGGGCTCCCCGGCCCGCAGTCCCTCGGCCTTGGCCAGGCGGTTCACGAACCAGAGGGTGGGCGTGCGGGGCTGCTCGGGATTCAGGAAGGCCAGGGGGCGTCCCTCCAGACCGCACTCCCGCCCGCAGGCCAGCTGGAAGGGCAGTTCAGGAACCCACATCGCCAGCACTGGACACCTCTCAAGGGATATCAAAGATGACGAAAAAAAGGCGAAAAGTCAAGCCTTGATTTTGCCTTCCCGCATCCCTGAATCTGTTCATGAAATCTAGGCCGTGTATGTAAAATACCGTCACATGGAACCGACACGATTGCACCGAGAACTGCTGACCCGGCTCCGGGATTCCTGGCAGGGATTGGCCGACAAGCCCGACGAGACACCCGAAGGCACCCTGGCGGCCCTCTGGGCCTTCGTCGGCCTTGCTCCAGAGGAAGCTCAGGAGCCGCTCGCCTCGAGCCTGAGGGCATTGGTGGAGCGCCGCCTGGCGGGCGAGCCTCTGTCCTACCTGGTTGGACGTCAGCGCTTCATGGGGATCGAACTGCTCTCCGGTCCTGAGGCCATGATCCCGCGCAAGGAGACGGAGATCCTGGGATACGCTGCCCTGGAAGTGCTCCAGGGGATCGTGGCGGAAAGGGGTTCGGCTCGGGTGGTGGATCTCTGCACGGGTTCGGGGAATCTGGCCCTGGCCCTGGCCAGCCGCGTGCCCGCCTGCCGCGTCTTCGGCGGCGACATCTCGGAGGAGGCCGTGGGGCTGGCCGCGCGCAACGCCCGGCACCTGGGCCTGGCCGACCGGGCGGACTTCCGGGCCGGGGATTTCCTGGCCCCCTTCGAGACGGCGGAATTCCTGGGCTCCGTGGACCTGCTCACCTGCAATCCGCCCTACATCTCCACGGCCCGGGTGGAGACCATGGCCCACGAAATCGCGGGCTTTGAGCCCCGGGCGGCCTTCGACGGCGGTCCCCTGGGGATCAAGCTCCTGGCCCGGCTGGTGAAGGAGGCCCCGCGCCTCCTGAGGCCAGGGGGCTGGGTCGCCTGCGAGACGGGACTGGGCCAGGGCGAATCCCTCAGCCGGATGTTCCAGAAATCCCCGGACTACGCCCAGGTGCGCACCTTCCCCGACGCCGAAGGCCGCGTGCGGGCCATGGCGGCGCGGGTGAAGGGGTAGGCTTCACCCCAGCATCTTGTGCGGCAGGCTCTCGATCCTCCCGGCCGGTGAGACGAGCACGTAGTTGAGCTTGCGCTGGAGTTCGCGGATGGTGTTGGCGCCGGCGTAGGTGAGGCCGGAGCGCAGGCCGCCGATGATATCAGCCAGGATCTCCTCCTCGTCCTCCCGGTAGGGCACCTGGGTGGCCACGCCCTCCGCGGTCTTCCAGCCCGTGAGGCCGCCCAGGTGATCGTCGGCCGCTTCCTTGCTGGCCATGCCGCGATAGACCTTGTGGGTGGGCGTGCCCTTGGAGTCCCGGATCGGCTCGCCGGGCGTGGGGCGCGTGCCTGCGAGCATGCCGCCGATCATCACGAAATCCGCCCCGAAGGCCAGGGCCTTCACGATGTCCCCAGGGGTGCGGATGCCGCCATCGGCCACGATGGAGCGATCCGCCCGGGCGCATTCCTGGATGGCCGTCAGCTGCGGCACCCCGAAGCCGGTCTTGATGCGC
>JAYSNJ010000066.1:0-1572 GCA_043723905.1 Holophagaceae bacterium | reverse complement strand
GAAGACCCCCCGGCGCCGGGGGTCGCCCCGCTCCAGGTCCGGGCCGGACTGGGCCAGGCATTCCTCCAGGGCCAGCAGGGCCAGGCGCTCGCAGAAGCTGGCGCGGGGGCCGCCGGGGGCGTTCCCGGGCAGATCGATCTCCGCGGCGATCTGGACCCCTTCGCCGGGCATGGCCAGGTTGCGCAGGGGGCCCACGCCGCAATCCCCTGCCAGCACACGGTTCCAGGTGGTCTTCGTGTCGAGGCCCAGGCTGGAGACGAAGCCGAGGCCCGTGATGACGACCCGCCTCATTGCCGGGGCTCCAGGGAGGGGCCCCTCTTGAGGACGAGCTTGGCTGTGCAGAGCACCCGCCCCTCGCAGCTCACGCTGCCCTCGACGCGCTGGAAGCCGCCGAAGGCCACCTCCGCGCGCACCTCCAGGCGGAGGCGATCCCCGGGGTAGGCCGGGGCCTTGAAGCGGGCGTCCACCACCTGGGCCAGGAAGACCTCCTGCCCATCCAGGCCCTCGGCCTCCAGGAAGGCCGCGGCCTGGGCCAGCATCTCGAGCATCAACACGCCGGGCACCAGGGGCCGGCCGGGCATGTGCCCCTGCAGGTAGGGCTCGCTCATGCTCACCAGCTTCTCGGCCACCACCCGCAGGCCGGGTTCGCGCTCCAGCACCCGATCCACGAAGAGGAAGGGGAAGCGGTGGGGGAGCTGCCCGGTGACGGTGTCCATCGGGCTCACGGCTGGCTTCGGATCGGTCATGGAGGCCTCAGGAAGGTCGATTCTATCCTTTCATCGGGGGCGCCGTCACGGCCGGGCCTTCCCGGACACCTCAGAAACACAGGCCCGCGGGGTGTATGATCCATTCCGGAGCCTGCTCCCCTGGATGCCTTCATGCAAAGCCTCGCCACGCCCTTCCTTCCGGTCTTCGTCCTGCTCCTGCTGGCCCTGGCGGTCGGCGTGGGCATCCTCTGGGTCTCCGGCTGGCTCCTGCCCCGGTTCATCAAGCCCAGCAACCCGAAATCCGAGAAGCTCACGCCCTACGAATGCGGCGTGCCCCTCTTCCAGGGGAATGCCCGGCGCCGCTACAGCGTGAAGTTCTACCTGGTGGCCGTCCTCTTCATCCTCTTCGACGTGGAAGCGGCCTTCCTCCTGCCCTGGGCCGTGCAGTACAAGGGCAACCTGCCCTCCTTCCTGGCGATGCTCGCCTTCATGGCGACCCTGCTGGTGGGATATGTCTATGTCTGGGGCAAGGGTGCCCTCGATTGGGAACGGTGATATGGCCGAACTGAGCTTGGACGACGCGGTCCTCACCACGCGCCTGGACACCATCATGAACTGGGGGCGGAAGAACAGCCTGTGGCCCCTCCCCTACGGCACGGCCTGCTGCGCCATCGAGTTCATGAGCATGATGTCCTGCAAGTACGACTTCAGCCGCTTCGGCGCCGAGGCCCTGCGCTTCAGTCCCCGGCAGTCGGACCTGCTCCTGGTGCTGGGCACCATCACCAACAAGCAGGCTCCGGTGCTGCGCCAGATCTACGCCCAGATGGCCGAGCCCAAGTGGGTGATGAGCGTGGGCGTCTGCGCC
>JAYSNJ010000065.1:0-3106 GCA_043723905.1 Holophagaceae bacterium | reverse complement strand
CCGAAGCGAGGGCCACGGCGCTGGAAGCCGCCCTGAAGGGCCGCCACCGCAAGGGCCCCCGGACCCTCACCCTCATCTGGAAGGAGCCCTGGATGAGCGCCGGGCCCGATACCTATTTAGGCGATCTGATGAAACAGGGTGGCCTCACCCCCATCGGCCCGGATCGCTATCCGGTGCTGTCCGACGAAGACCTGGAGGCCCTGGCGCCAGAGGTCATCCTGCTGCCGTCCGAACCCTACCGCTTCAACCGCCGACACCAGGCGGCCCTCCAGAAGCGCTTTCCGGAGGCCCGCGTGCACCTGGTGGATGGGCAGGCTCTCACCTGGTACCTGAGCCGGACAGAAGCGGGGCTCGATCTGGTGCGGAGCTTCAGGTTGGGTTGAACCTCGCCATTCGAGGTATTCTGTACCGTGAGAATCGAATCGCCCGCTGGAGGATCCATGCCCCTGCCCCTGATCTGCCTGATGGCTGTCGTACCCGTGCTGCAGGCTCCCGCCCCGGTGAACGAGGCCCAAGCTGTGCTGGACGCCGCCCGTGCCAAATACAAGTCCGTCATGGAGGCCCGCGAGGTCTTCGTGAAGGGCGGGAAAAACCGGAAGGACTTCAAGGCCGACTGCTCCAGGGAACTGGTGGAGCTGGATGCCCGCCTGGTCAAGGAAACCCGGCCGGACGTGCGGCAGGCGCTGCTGGTGAGCCGGTTCTTCCTCCTGATCCTGGCCCGGGACTTCCCCACGGACGCCTTCCTGGCCCAGATCCGCCAGGAAGTGCCCCCCACGTCCCCCGCCTGGAGTCTCAACCCGGCCATGCTGTCCGACCGTGGCGAGGAGGATCCCAAAACCTGGGGCCCCTACGTGGCCGTGGCCCGCGCCAAGCATCCTGATCCGGCCGTCCGGAGCTTGCTGCTGTTCGAATTTTTCTGGGAGCGGCTGGAGGCGAAAGATGACGCGGCCTGGAAGCCCGCCTACGCGACCCTCCAGACCGAGTTCCCCACCAGCCGCCAGGCCAAGCAGGCCAAGGACATCTACGAGGCCGGCCTCAAGACGCCCATCGGGGGCCTGGCCCCTGCCTTCAGCCTCCCGGCCCTGGGTGACGCGACGACCACCTTCACGCTCGCGGGCTTCAAGGGCCGCTACCTGCTGCTCGATTTCTGGGCCACCTGGTGCGGCCCTTGCCGCGCCGAGATGCCGAACATGCACTCTGCCTGGACGAAGTTCCAGGGCAAGCCCTTCGACATCCTGTCCCTGTCCTTCGACAGCCGGGTCGAGCACATCGCCCCCTACCGCGCCCAGGCCGCCACGCCCATGCCCTGGAAGCACGCCTTCATCGAAGGCGGATTCAAGAACCCACTCAGCGAAGCCTACGGCGTGAAGGGCATCCCCAAGCCCCTGCTCATCGGGCCCGACGGGAAGATCGTGGCCAGCGGCAACCAGCTGCGCGGCGAGAACCTGGAAAAGACGCTGGAAACATTCCTGGGGCGCTGAATCCGCTGCGTGAATTCAGCGTAAGAAAGGGCCCGGACTGCGGGCCCTTTCTTACGCTCACTCTCCGTGCACGTCCAAGTCGAACAGGTGCCGAGCCACTTCGGCGCGGTCCAGGCGGCGGCCGGGGTCGGGCTCGTCCTTGATGGCGTCGGTGGGGCTGCGCAGCAGGGCGCGCACCATGGATTTGGCAATCAGGCGGATCTTCTCCCGGTCGCCTTCCGGAATGTGGGTGAGCTGGTCCAGGCGCTGATCAAACTCCGCTTCCCGGATGGTTTCGAATTTCTGGTGGAGGGAGGTGATGGTGGGGACGACTTCGAGGGATCCTAACCAGGCCACGAACTTGCTGATCTCTTCTTCCAGAATGGCCATGGCGGGCTCGATCTCGTTCTGCCGTTCCAGGCGATTCCGTTCCGCGATCTCCTGCAGGTCATCCACCGCATAGAGGAAGGCGTTTTCCAGCCCGGCCACCGTGGGATCCACGTTGCGCGGGATGCCGAGATCCAGGAAGAAGAGGGGCAGGCCCCGCCGCTGGGTCATGGCCTTGCGGGCCATCTCCATGGTAAGAATGGGCGCGGTCGCCGAGGTGGCGGAAATGACCACATCCGCCTGGGGCAGGCGGGCGGTGAGCTCCTCCCAGGGAAAGGCCGCCCCGCCCCGGCGGCAGAGTTCCTGGGAGCGGGCGAGGGTCCGGTTGACGACCTCGATGTTGCGCGCGCCCTTGGCCAGCAGCAGGTCGTAGAAGATCGAAGAGGTCTCGCCGGCGCCCAGGATGAGGAATTTCCGCGGTGCGAGATCCTCGAAGATCTTCTGGGCCAGTTCGATGGCCACCCCCGGGATCGAGATGGGCCGGGTGCCCAACCCGGTTTCCGAGCGAACCCGCTTGCCCGTCTCCAGGGCCTTCTGGAAGAGGCGATGCAGCACCGCGCGGGTGGCCCCAGCCCCCGTGGCCAGGCGGAAGGCTTCCCGCACCTGGCCGATGATCTGGTCTTCGCCCAGGGCGAGGGATTCCAGGCCGGCGGCCACGCGCATGAGGTGGCGGACGGCATCAATGCCGGAAAAACGGTAGCCTGCGGCTTCGATTTCCCCATGGGGAACGCCGTGAAAGCGCGCGATGAATTCCGTCATGGCCTGGATGGGGTCTCTCCCCGCCAGCCCGCCGCCGATCACCCCGTAGACCTCGCTGCGGTTGCAGGTGGACAGGATGACGCCCTCCGCAAGCAGTCCTTCCTGCCGCATGGCGGTAAGAGCCTCCCGCACCTTTTCGGGGGAGAAGGCGATCCGCTCGCGCAACTCCACGGGGGTCTGCCGGAAGTCCCAGCCGGCCAGGACAAGGGGGGATTCGGTGGGAACGTTCACTTAAACGTGTGCCCCTGCGAAATGAAGAGGTTCACGATCGTGTAGGAGAAGAGCACGAACATGAACCCCGTCACGGAGAGCAAAGCGATCTTCTTGCCACCCCAACCGATCCACCGCGGGAAGAGGGTGAAGAGGTAGATGCCGATGATGAGGAAGGTAAAGAGCACCTTCGGATCCCAGTAGGTGCCCCAGTTGATTCGGGCCCAGATGAGCCCGAGCACCGCCGCCACTGTCAGCGCGCTGAGGCCAATGGCCACGGCGGTGCGGTG
>JAYSNJ010000064.1:0-14050 GCA_043723905.1 Holophagaceae bacterium | reverse complement strand
CTTCATCGGTACACCGGATTCTGGGGGTTCATCCCTACCTTTCTGGTGTACGGGATATGGCATAGGTTCCCTGAAAAGCTTGCTGATATTGGATTTCTATGGTTTTTCAGGACCGACTATTTAGCCCTTTATTCTTTAACGCGAATTGCATTTGTCACTCCTGTCCCAAGGCAAGAGGATTTTGGTGTTGTCGATTTCAAATGTGTTCTCGCCAAAAAGGAAAATAAACAAGTTCGCCCAAAAGGAACATTCAATGTTCAAGTTAAGTCAAGCGGCTCGGTTCTACAGCTAAGTAAAAATGAAATCAAATGGATTAGTACTAATATGGATTGTCCGTTATTTATTTGTATTGTGAACAAAAAATGCACAACCATTAAAATATTTTCATGCCTCAATCTTTGGTCCGCTCTGTTTCTTAGAATGTATCCGCAAAAAATAACACTACATTTAGGTAAAATGGGTCCGAATGGGGAATCCTATATCCATTACCCCGGCAATTCTGGAGATCAACAATCCGATATTGAGGGCGCCTTTGACGTATTTTTAGGTCCACCAATTATTGATCTTGGTTTATCTGAATTTGAAGAAAAAGCAGATCTAGTATTCGATATTTTCCATAACTGGATTAAACTCGATAGATTTAATACTGCACTCATGCGTTTTGGCAGAACCGCAACCTGTGAATTTGATGTTTGGTCACCGAATCAAGTTTCGACTCAGCTCAAAAAACCGGAGATATTCAGCAGGCCAGTCAATCAACATGGAGTATTAGATAAGATTTGCCTGCCACTTGAATCACTCCGCCAATCCTATTTGAGGTTCGGTCCCCAAGAAAGAGCTTCAGAGATAGCCTCCTTGCTATCATCCTTCCAAAGTGACATCTCAAACTCTTCCGGGAATCAAATCGACAGACTTCTTGGATAAAAGTACAAATTCAAAAGGGGTTTATTCGTGCAATCCACCGGACGCTGCCTTCGCGGGCAGGTTTCCTCGCTCAGCATCCCGCTTCGCTCTTCTCTGGCGCCGTGGCAGCGCCGGTTGACTTCCGCTCCTTCGGGACTCCGTTCCGTCCAAGCGTCAAAGTGGCCTCATGCTATTCCCCGACACAGTCGATATGGAATGTAATTTGGGCCTGTTGAACTGTGTTTGGAGCCAATGAACTTCCTTCCCTCCCTATTCCCATCCATGAGGTGACAACGATGCGTTTGATTCTTGTTGCTCTGTCGATAGGCCTGCTCTGTATCTGCACGGGGTGTGTCAGGCCTTCAGGATCCACGCGTAGGGATTCCTCCGAGGGCAGCACGGCGTGCCGCTCCTGTCGTGGTTCGGGGCGTTGCAGCTACTGCAACGGCACCGGGAGATCCTTCGGTTCCGGGCAATCCCATTGCAGTGCCTGCGAGGGATCGGGTGCCTGCATCGGTTGCGGCGGCAGTGGCCGATAGAAGATTTTCCAGCCACGGCGATACCTAATTTCTTGCCGAGCCGCCGTGGCAGAGGTTGTCAGTGTCCTTTGTCGGGGCTCCCCATGAAATCCCTGCTTCCCGCCCTCCTGCTGATCTCGGCCCCTCTGGGGGCTCAGGACTGGAAGCTGACGATCAAGTCGCCGCAGTTTCGGGAATACGAGGATGTTCAGGTCCGGCTCCTCCAGGACAAGGACCTCCTGAGCCGCTACCCTCAGGTGGCCGAGTACCAGACCAAGCGGGTTTTCCCCGACGGCAGATACGCCATCACGGTGAAGTACCTTCGGTCGATGGGGGGTACATGGCAATGGGCCATCAAGTCCCGGACCGAGCACCTCGCCGACGGCACGGTCTCCGCACAGAGCCTGACGGAGGATTCCCAGCTCGCATGGGTGAAGCTTGAGCCGCCCTTCAGCCCGCTCGAGAAGGCGCGGCTCGGACGGGTGATCTGGCTCTTCAGCCTGAAATGATGCTCATCGCCGCCCGGACTCTGCGTCCGACCCGGACCCCCTTCCGCCCCCTCTCCCCTTCACGCCAGCCAGGGGATCCCGCTTCTCTTCGCGAGGTTCCATGTTGAACGCGTATCCGATCAAGTTCGACATCCGGATCGATTGGAGCGAGGTGGACTCCCTGGGCCACGTCAACAATCTCGCCATCATGCGCTATGTCCAGTCCACCCGCGTCCATGCCCTCGAGAGCATCGGCATGATGCAGCACCATGCGGAGACGGGCATCGGCCCCATCCTGGCCTCCACGTCCTGCCAGTTCAAGCGGCAGCTGTTCTATCCGGGGATGGTCACCGTTCTCGCCCGAATCGACCACCTCAAGACCACCAGTTTCCAGATGCCCCACGTCGTGCTGGACGAAGCTGGGGAGGTCGTGGCCGAGGCCCACGATGTCCTGGTGCTGTTCGACTTCCACAAGAATGCGAAGTCTCCCATCCCCGCGGTCCTCCGCGAGAAGTTCCTGTCACTCGGCGCATCGAACGTCATCTGAACGCCTACCCTCGGGAGGGTGCGCCCATTTCCATTCGAACGAGGGCATCAGGGGCGCTTTGCACGCCTGGCCTTTCTTGTCTGGCCCCTCCCACCGCGCCCTCTCCGCAGGGCCGGTGGAGTCCCGCCCCAGGCCCACATTCCCCTCCCCCTCCTGGACTTCAGGACCATACTGCTGGAAGCCGATTGATTCCCGGGCTCCGGGGCGGCGTGAACGACTTCTTTGAAATCAGGGAATCCGCCCATGGCCAATTTCGGCATTGGGGGGCGCAAGGCGAGGGCGATTCGATCCAGCGCGAGGGACCAATCATGACGATGTCGGTGTCGGGACTCCTGTTTTTCATTCTGATCGCCGCGGTCTGCGGGGCCGTGGGAAAGGCCATCGCCGGCAGTGTGCGCGGCGGGTTGATCGTCTCCATCGCCCTGGGCTTCATCGGGGCGCTGCTCGGGCCCTGGGTGGCGCGGCTCCTCAAGCTCCCGGAGCCCTTCGTGGTCGTCATCGACGGGCACCCCTTCCCGATCCTCTGGTCCATCATCGGCGCGGCCCTCTTCGTGGCGATCATCCACCTCTTCTCCCCCCGGAGATCGTGACCGCCGATCCGCAGGCCCCGGGCCCGGGTCGGACTTCTGCTCCCGACTCCGTGGGCGTGGGCCAGAGACTGGAGGGAGGGGGATGACCCTGAAGAATTTCTGGCGGCTGGGGAAGGCCGCGGCTTCGTCCTGGGTGGATGACTACGCCCAGAGCATGGGCGCGGCCCTGGCCTACTACACCGTGTTCTCCATCGCACCCCTGCTGCTGATCGTGATCTCCGTCGCCGGACTCGTCTTCGGCGTGGAGGCCGCCCGGGGCGAAATTGTCGGCCAGCTCCAGGACTTGATGGGCAAGCAGGGCGCCCAGGCCGTGCAGGGGCTGCTGGAAAGCGTGAACAAGCCCGTGGAGAGCGTCACCGCCACCCTCGTGGGAGTCATCCTGCTCCTCATCGGTGCGACTTCGGTGTTCGCCGAGTTGCAGGATGCCCTGGATCGCATCTGGCGCGCCCCCAAGCGGAACAAGGGGGGGATCTGGAGCCTGTTGCGCGCACGCCTGCTCTCCTTCGGCATGATCATGGGCATCGGCTTCCTGCTGATGGTGTCCCTGGTGGTGAGCGCCGCCCTGGCCGCACTGGGCAAGCTGTGGGGACCCTTCTTCGCGGAATGGAAGCTCCTGGCCGACTGCGTCAATTTCCTGGTCACCTTCGCCTTCACCACGACCATGTTCGCCATGATCTACAAAATCATTCCCCGGGCGCATGTCGACTGGGCGGATGTCTGGATCGGCGCCTCCATGACCGCTCTTCTCTTCACGGTGGGCAAGTCCCTGATCGGCCTCTACATCGGCAAGAGCGGCCTGACCTCGGGGTTCGGTGCCGCCGGTTCCCTGGTGGTCCTGCTGGTGTGGGTGTACTACTCCGCCCAGATATTTCTGCTGGGGGCGGAATTCACCTGGGCCTATGCGCTGACCTTCGGCTCACGCAGGGAACAACCGCTCCCTGCCGCCCCTTGCCCGGCGGTCCTGCCGTCTGATGCTCCGATGGTCGAGGCGAAGCAGGCGGCCTCCGAATCGAAGGTGGAAGAGCCTTCATAGGCGAAGCGGGGTCTGGCGAAAGCCATCAATCGTCCTCGGTCGCACCCTCGTCGCTTTCGCCTGGAGGCGTCATGGGCCCGCCGCCTTCATCCAGGGCGGCCAGCACCCGGTCGGGATTCATCGATTGCTGGAGGGCGGCCGCCTGGGGGTCCTGGCGGTTTCTCACGTTGGGCAGATCGCGCCTCAGCTCTTCCAACAGATCGATGAGCTTGGCGGCCTTCTGTTCGGTCAACAGCGTCACCTTGAGGTCCAGATGGGCCCGCTGCTCGGCCAGTCTGGCGAGGCGGTTCTGTTTGGACAGGACCACCGTCGCCGTCAGCAGCGCGCCCAGGCCTACGAGCCCCTGGAGCCAGAAATAGGGGGCAGGGTCGAAGGGGCGCAGCCCCGCCAGGATCAGCACTTCGTTGCAGAGCATCCAGAGCGCGACGAAGAGCAGAATGAAACCCAGATAGCCCGGCTTGCCGATGACGAGACTGACGCGCTCGAGGATGCGCTGGGAGCGGCTGATCTTCTGGTCTTCCCGGGTGTAGAAGTCCAGCACGGCTTCGATGTTCTGGCTGATCTGGTCCCGTTCGGATCCCGCTGACGCCTCTGGGGTCTCTGGAGGCGGCGCGGGGGAGGCGGGAGGGCGGGATCGCATGAGGCTATTTTACGTGATCAGGCCCTCTCGCCCCGGGTCGACCGCCACCGGCCGGTAGGAAGAGTCCTTTGGCCGAATGGGGACTCCACGCCTGTCCTTCGCGGCCTACCGTGAAGGCATCCCCTCTGGAGGCGCCCATGCTGGCCCAGCTCCTTTCCCTGTTCTTTGCCCCCCTCTTCTTCTTGGCCTCCCTCACCCTGGGGGCCCAGGCCCCCAGCCGTACGCTGGCGCGCACGGAGCCGCTGGCCATGGGGGGCAGGCTCTGGATCCAGCAGGTGGACGGGCGGGTCTCCCTGCAGGGCTGGGATCGTCCGGAGGTCTCCCTGGTGGCGGAATTCCACGACGGGAGCGGGGGCGAGAAGGCCGAACTGGAAGTGCGGCCCGTGGGGGGCGGTCTCGAGATCGAGGTGCGCATCCCCCGGCACCGCTTCACCTTCGGCTTCCATCGCACACCGGTCTGCCACCTGACCCTGAAGGTGCCCCGGCGCCTGAACGTGGCCGCCCGCAGCGTGGATGGCGATATCACCGTGCAGGATCTGGAGGACTACGCTAGCTGCGAGACGGTGGACGGGCGCATCCGCCTGGAGAACCTGAAGGGCGAAGCCCATGTCCAGGCTGTGGACGGATCCATCGAGGCGAGGAACCTGAACGCCCGGATCAAGGGTGGAACGGTGGACGGGAACATCGAGCTCGAGAGGGTCGAAGGCGGCATCGATCTGAAGACCGTGGACGGCCGCATCCAGGCCAGCACCCTGGACGGCTGGGGGGAAGGCATCCGGCTGGAGACGGTGGACGGTTCCATTCATGTGAGCCTGGACGGCGCCATGGGGAGGCTCGAGGCCCGCACGGCCGACGGCTCCATCCATCATTCCCTGGGCCGCCTGGAAGTGCAGGAATCCAGGGAGCACCTGCTGCGAGGCCGCCTCCCCGGCCGGGAGCAGGAGATCCGCCTCAGCACCGTGGAAGGCGATATCCGGATCGATTAGGGTGCAGCTCCCGGTAGCCGCCGACGCAGGAGGCGGCGTCAAGCAGCGCGAACCAGGCTCGCCCGCAGGGCGAACTGGGGCGTGCTGCGTCCGGGAGTGCCCGACTGGAGTGCAGCTCCCGGTAGCCGCCGACCCGGGAACCCCGGCCCGCAGGCCTGCTGCCCCGGGATGGCTACCGTGCGGGGATTTCACTCCCCTTCCGGATCGATAGGTTCCAAACTTTCAACGAAAAGCCACCCTTGACTCCTTTCCTGGGGACTCCCATGACCAAGAAGCCGCTGCTTGTCCTCCTGGCCCTCTGCCTCGCCCTTTCGGTGGGACTGGGGCTGGCCACCCGCCGGGGCTCCGGGGCTCCCGCCAGGGCCGCGGCCATCGCTCCCGTGACTGAAGCCTGGCGGGCCGCCCTCCCCAGGGATCCGGAGGCCGCCACCAACGCCTACATGGCCCGGCTCTCCCCGGAGGCCAGTGCCCGGTCCAACGCCTACTTCCGAGGGGGCTACTGGCTGATCCTCTGGAACCTTCTGGTGACGCTGGGCTCCGCCTGGCTCCTCCTGGCCACGGGCGCCAGCGCCGCCATGCGGGACTGGGCCGAGCGGGTCACCCGGCGCAGGCCCCTCCAGACGATGCTCTACGCCACCCTCTTCTCCGGGGCGACCACCATTCTGTCCCTGCCTCTCGCCGTGTTCGCGGGCTTCATGCGGGAACACGGGTACGGCTTGGCCACTCAGACCTTCGGGGCCTGGTTCGGCGAGCAGATCCTGGGCTTCCTGGTCAGCACGATCCTCATGGCCTTGGCGCTTTCCGCCCTCTACGGCGTGATCCGCCGCTGCGAGCGCAGCTGGTGGATCCTGGGCACGGGTGTGGCCATGGGCTTCCTGGTGGTGGCCATCTTCCTGGGGCCGCTCTACATCGATCCCCTCTTCAACCGGTACCGTCCCCTGGAGGAGGGCCCCCTCAAGCAGTCGATCCTCTCCATGGCCCGGGCCAACGGGGTCCCGGCCCGGGATGTCCTCCAGTTCGATCAGTCCAGGCAGCACAACCGCGTGAGCGCCAATGTGAGCGGCCTCTTCGGCACCACGGCGGTGCGCCTCAACGACAATCTGCTGAATCGCTGCACCCCTGCCCAGATCCGGGGCGTCATGGCCCATGAACTGGGGCACTACGTCCTGAACCACAGCTACAAGCTGCTGCTGGCCCTGGGCCTCATCCTGGCGGCGGGGTTCGCCTTCGTGCACGGGAGCTTCGCCTGGGTCCTGGCCCGCTGGGGCGGGAAGTGGGGCATCCGGGGCGTGGGGGATGTGGCGGGACTCCCCCTTTTCATGGCGCTCTTCGCCGTCTTCATGACCCTCGTGAGCCCGCTGCAGAACACGCTCATCCGGGTCCATGAAGTGGAGGCCGATATCTTCGGGATGAACGTCTCTCCGGAACCGGACGCCATCGCCGAGGTGGAACTGCTGCTCACGGAATACCGCAATCCGGCCCCTGGCGCCCTGGAGGAATTCCTCTTCTGTGACCACCCCAGTCCCCGCAACCGCGTCTTCAACACCCTGCGGTGGAAGGCCGAGCACTGGCCGGAAAATGCGCCAGCAATTTCCGCTCCGAGGTAGGACCCAGGGTCCCTACAGTCCCTCGGCCTGCCGTGTGAGCACGCCCAGGAAGGTCAGAGGGGTCTCCGAGTCGTTGATCAGGCCATGGCTGCCCCCGGCCTTCACCAGGAAGAGATCGCCCGGTCCCACGGGGAAGCGCTCCCCGTCGAGGATCCCCGTGCCACGGCCCTCCAGGATGAGGTAGAGATCCTCCGTGTTGGGATGGCTGTGCTCCCCGATGGAGGCGCCGGGGTCCAGGGTGGTGCGCCCCATGCTGACGATGCCATCCATCTCGCCATGCTTCAGGAAGTCCACGCCCCGAGCCTTCCCCAGGCCTCCGCGGATGTTCTCCTTGGGCTCCTCCACCATTTCGGAATGCTTGCGGATCATGTCGTTCTCCTCATTTCACTTTCCGGCCAAGGTCCCCAGTATTCCATTGGGATCCACGTTCACCTGCACCTGGCCTTCCAGGAAGGCGTCCAGGCGGAAGCGGTCTGCCAGCACCCGGGGCTGCCCCAGCTTCAGTTCGCTGAGGGTGCCCGCGAGGCTGAGACCCGAGGCCAGGGGGCGGTTGAGGCCCTGCTGAGCCAGGGCGCGGAGGTCCTGGAGGCTCTTGTCCATGAACCAGTTGGCCTTCTCCTGGAGCGTCTTCCTCAGGGTGGAGCGGAAGAGCCATTCGCCTACTTGGGTGATCCAGCTCTTGCTCTCCAGCGTGTAGTCCAGGTCCTGGAGCTGGAGGGTGCCCAGGGCCTCGTTGTAGACCAGGCGCCCCGCGAGATTGAGCTTGCCCGTGAGCCGACCCTTCAGGGTCAGTTCCAGGAGGGCCTTGCCCTCCCTGCCCAGCACGGCCACGTCCAGCACCTCGAAGCTACCCTTCTCCGTGTCGAAGCGCTTGCCGCCGATCTGCCGCTTCAGCTGGGCGGTGGCGTGCTCGAAGCTGAGATCGGCGTCCACCCGGATCTTGAAGCCCGGCGAGAGATTGCTGACGGCGCTCTCCAGGGGGGGCAGGGGGCGGATCTCCGCCAGGGGCTGCGGACCCAGGGTGATGGCGGGGCGGGCCTGGAGTTCGGGCGTGAGGGTCAGGACCTTGCCCTGGCTGCTCCAGGGGGCCAGGCGGATGCGCTCGGGATTGAGGCTGAGCCAGACTCCCTCGGCCAGGGGGATGGGCTGGAGGGCCTGGACCCACACGGCCTCGGCCTTCTGGCGCAGCATGGCGGACTGGCGCACCTGCTGCTCCATGGCCGCCGTGGCCTTCAGCATGTTCTCCTTCATGCCCGCCACCACCTGGTCGGTGATGTCGTAGCCCAGGAAGGTGACCTCGCAGGGCGCGCTGGGGAGGGGGTCGTAGGGCAGGACCTTCAGTTCCATGTTCCACCCGGGTGTGAGCGAAAGCTCGGCCCGTGTGCCCAGGAGCACGCGGCGGAAGCCTTCGGAGCCCTTGCCGCAGGCGCCCACACCCTTGATGAAGGAGGCGGCCTTCATGCCCACCTCCAGCCAGTAGTAGGCCGTGGTGCGCACCTGGATGCGGTTGCCGCTGAGGCGGAAACTCAGGGCATCCCGGTAGAGATTGAAGCGGTAGACGGCTCCCGGCGTTTGGGGCAGGGGTGTCCAGGCCTCCACCCCCGGCGGCACCCGGGGCGCGGTCTGTTCCACCGTCCTGAACACGGGGGCCAGATCGATATGGATGGGCATGGTGATGAGCGAGGGGCCGAGGTCCAGGGCCTGGGCTGGAAGAGGGGCCGGCAGCGGGGCAGGAGCCTGGGCGGCCAGGGCCGAACAGACCGTCAGCGACAGGAAAGGGCGAATGAACATCCTGTGATTATCCCCGGCGGGAGGGCGGGGCGCAGCCATTCAGCAGTGTGACTTCCAGGAGGGGCCGCTCCGCGTCCAGGGTCACCTCTCTAGTCATTCACGATCACTTCCCTATAGGGGTTGTTTCCGGTCGAGTTCCGAGGTCAGCGCTGCACGTTTCTGGCCCTGGGATGCACCGTCGGACAGCACCTGGGCCCGGACGTCGCGAACCTTGGGACAGGTCAGTCCCACACTCAAGCTTTCGTTAGGCTCGCGTTCGAAAATCCAGACCAGGGACAGTCTGGTCGCGCCGGCCTTCGGGATCTCGGAAGTCGGAGCGGCAAGGAGGGCGATGAGGCCCGTGAACAGGAACAAGGCGAAGGGAAGCATGGGACCTCCGTTGGGAAACGTGGGATAGACGATTCCTGGTCTGGCGAACGTTCGGCCAGGCGAGAGTCAATTGAGAAGGCGGATTCTTCCTGGGGTTCAACCCTTCGGGGTTTTGGCCATTGCGGCTGTGCCCATCATGCCGCCCAGGCCCATGGTCTCCACGGCGCTGGAGGGCACGATGACCATGGCGCCCTTCTCCTTGATGGCCTCGTAGAGCATGTTCATGGCCCGCAGATGGAGGGCCGTGGGGTTGTCCTGGTAGACGAGGGCCGCTTGGGCGAATTTCTCGGAGATCTGCGTCTCGGCGGTGCCGAGGATGATGCGGGCCTGGCGTTCGCGCTCGGCCTGGGCCACCCGGGACCTGGCATCCTCCAGCTCCTTGGGGATCTGCACATCGCGGATTTCCACGGACTGGACGGTGATGCCCCAGGGGTTGGTCTTCTCGTCCAGGATGCGCTGCAGTTCCTGGCCCAGCGTCTCCCGATCCGTGATCATCTGGGCCAGTTCGTGGCGGCCGATGGATTCCCGCAGGGCCGTCTGGGCGCTGACGGCCACGGCCTCGGTGAAGTCCTCCACCTCGAGCACGGCCTTCTCCACGTTCCAGATCACCCAGAACACGATGGCGTCCACATTCACGGGCACCGTGTCCCGGGTGAGCGCCGTTTCGGCCTTCACGCCCGCCACCCGCACCCGCTGATCCACGAAGCGGCTCACCCGGTCTACCACCGGAATCACCATGAAGGGGCCGGGCCCCCGCAATCCACGGTAACGCCCGAGACGGAGCACGATGGCCTTTTCCCACTGATCGGCGACCTTGATGGCGAAGGCGCAGTAGAGACCGAGCAGGACGCCAATGAGGAGAAAGTGCGGCTTCTCCGTGAGCGCGGAGAGGCCTCCACCGGCCAGGGCAAGCAGGACGAAGAGCGTCTTGCCGATGGAGCTGAGGCGCAGGCCGCCCCCGGCACTGCGCATGATGGAGAATTCGGGAAAGGGGGTCATGGCTTTCTCCTATGTAATGAAAAGGGGGACCGCCTGCTCCCTGCGGTCGCGAGGTCCCCCTTTTGATCCTCACGTGGTGTCCGGGCGGAGCCCAGACACCGCGTCTGTTCGATTTGGAATTCCAAGAAACGGGTGGCGACTTCTTCTGCGGTGAAGCCCGCGGCGCCCGCCTTGGCCATCAGCTCCCCCACGAGCTGGGTCAGCTGGCGCTGGCGCTCGACTTCGTCGGGAACCACGCGCTTGGGGGAGATGAAAGTGCCGATGCCCTGCTGGGTCGTGAGCACGCCGCGGATCTCGAGCTCCCGATAGGCGCGCACCACCGTATTGGGATTGACGCACAGATCCACCGCGAGCTGGCGCACCGTGGGCAGCTGATCCCCGGCCCGGAGGGTGCCGGAGGCGGTGGCACCATGGATCTGGTCCATGATCTGCCGGTAGACCGGCACGCCGCTCTGCATATCGAGGCGGAAGGGAATGGACGCGGCGGGAGACATGGGTGCACTCACAGCTGGGTGAGGCCCATGGATGAGTTGAAATGCTGGATGGTATGGGCGACGAATTGGGCGGCAGCCCAGCACACGAGGATGGCGAGCAGCCCGATGGCCAGCTTCCATCCGAGGGGAAGATGATCGACCGAACTGGAAGCCCTGCGTGTGTGAGTCGCCATGGCTGTGCTCCTCGCGAGGGGATGTGCCGACGCTGCCGACGGCATCGGGAATCCTGGCACGTTCAATGTATTAGTTGACTAGAACACTGTCAAGAGGGGGGCGGAAGAATTCTCGGATTTCCTCGAAAGCAATCCTGAGGGACGTTCCTGAACGCCTCTCAGCGCTGCAGCACCAGAAGGGTGAGGTCGTCCTCCAGGGGACGGCCCCTGAGGAAGGCGTCCACGGCCAGGAGGACGCAGGTCTTGGGATCGCCGGGTCCCTTGGCCAGGGCCGCTTCCAGGCGATCCTCGCCAAAGAAGGCGCCCTCGGGATCCTGGGCCTCGCTCAGGCCATCCGTGAAGAAGAAGAGGCTGTCGCCCGGCTCCAGGTGCCCTTCCGCGAGGCCCA
The DNA here is from genome assembly GCA_043723905.1 of Holophagaceae bacterium. Taxonomy (GTDB): domain Bacteria; phylum Acidobacteriota; class Holophagae; order Holophagales; family Holophagaceae; genus JAYREN01. The sequence goes on along the minus strand of JAYSNJ010000064.1, from coordinate 2,524 downwards.
GCAGGCCTTCGAAGCGGTCCGGGCTCATCCCGATCCCGATGCCCTTGGGGTGGAGGCGCTCGACGGTCCCATCAGACCGGCGGAGGAAGCCCGAGGGGTGACCCGCCCGGGCAAAGGCGAAGGCGCCGCTCCCGGGATCGAAGAGCCCGTAGATGGCCGTGAGGAAGACCTGGCGGGGATGGCTGCCGCACCAGATTTCGTTGAGGCGCGTGAGCACTTCCTGCGGGCCCAGGGCCACCTTGTCCAGGGCGGCCAGCACGCCCTTGGTCTCGGCGGCGTAGAAGGCCGCGCTGGTGCCCTTGCCGCTCACATCCGCGATGAAGAAGGCGAAGCGGCCGTCCCCCAGCTTGAAGAGATCGAAGTAGTCGCCCGCCACTTCCCGGGCGGGCAGGATGGTGGCGCGGATGGCCGGCGCCAGCAGGGCCACATCCGGGAGCAGGCGCATCTGCACCTCCCGGGCCACCCGGAGTTCCTCCTCCAGGCGGAGGTGCTCCGAACGCGCCCCGTCAGCGATCTGGAGGCGTTCGGCCATGTCATTGAAGGCCGTGGTGAGCTGGGCCACCTGATCGCGGCTCCGGGGTCGGATGCGCACCTGGAAATCGCCCTGGGCCAGCCGCGCCACGCCCCGGAAGAGGCTCTCCACCGAACGCCCCAGGCTGCGGGCCAGCCCCAGTCCCATGAGGAAGGCCACCAACTGGAAGCCCCCCAGCAGGATCACCAGGGTCACCAGCCCCACGATGACCCCGAGGGTCTGGGTGGAGAGATTGCCGTCCCCGAAGCCGAAGCCCAGGAAGATCTCCCGCAGGCTCGTCTCGGGTCGCAGGGTCAGCACCATCGGGCGCCCCGTCTCCCAGTCCAGGGTGCGCACGGATACCGGAGGCAGGGAGAAACTGCTGAACAACCCCGAGCCCTTCGGCACCTCTCCCAGGGACCAGGCGGCCAGAGGCTCGGCCTTGGGGAAGAGCGTCATGTCGTCCAGAGTGATTTCCGTGTCCCGGGGAGCCTTCCCAGTCTTGGGGGGTTTCGCGGAGGAGGACTCCGTGGCCGGTCCGGGTTCCCGGGAGGGGCGGCCCCAGTCCACGCGGTAGTGGAGGCGCCCTCCCCACACCTTGCGCCCCTCCAGCCCCAGATCGTGCAGGTTCAGGGTGAGCAGCCGGAAGCCCCGGGGGTCGGGGGTCGCCACGCGCATGAAGACATCCTTCAGATCCTTCCTGTCCTGCACGCGCGTGTAGACGAGCAGGGGCACGCTGGGTTTCATGCCCTTGGGCAGACTCTCCGTGCGGGACACCCAGGCCTCGCCCAGGACCTGGATGGATTGCAGGGCGGCCTGGTCGGAACGCTCCTGTCCCGCCTGGTGCAGGGCGTTCTCGTAGTGCTTGAGGTTGCCCTGGATGGAACGGCTCACCTGGGCGCCCAGGCCCAGCCAGCCGAAGGCCAGGAAGAAGGTCGTCAGGGTCAGCACCGGCAGGACGGAGACCAGGAGCAGGATCACCCAGAGGCGCCGGGAGACCTTGAAGAGCAGCTTCCGCCAGAGCCACCGGAGCCCGAGGAAGAAAAGCACCAGGGCCGCGACCCAGAAGGACCAAGCCGAAAGGGCCGCCAGGCAGCCCGGGGCGCTGGCGCTGCAGGAGAGCGGCGTCAGCAGCCAGAGCAGACCGAAGGCGAGGAGGACCCAGGCCCAGCGGGGCCGGAGGCCCTTCAGCCCCGCGAGCGCCGCATCGAGAGCCTTAGGCATTCTATCCTCAGGGCATCAGCATCCCGCCGTTGACGGGAATGGTGCAGCCGGTGATGTAGCCCGCCTCCTCCGTGGCCAGGAAGCAGACGGCGGCGGCGATATCTAAGGGGGTGCCCATGCGGCCCAGGGGGATCTGCTTGGTGAAGCCCGCCTTGACCTCGTCGGAGAGCTTGTCCGTCATGGCGGTGGCGATGTAGCCCGGCGCCACGGCGTTGCAGGTGATGTTCCTGGAGGCCAGCTCCCGGCCCGTGGTCTTGGTGAGGCCGATGAGGCCCGCCTTGGCGCTCACGTAGTTGGCCTGGCCGGCGTTGCCCATCTGGCCCACGACGCTGGCGATGTTGATGATGCGGCCCCAGCGCTGCTTCATCATGGGCTTGGCCACGGCCTGGGTCGCCAGGAAGGCGCCCTTCAGGTTGATGTTGAGCACCGCGTCCCACTCCTCTTCCTTCATCTGGATGAGGAGCTTGTCCTTGGTGATGCCCGCGTTGTTGACCAGGATATGCAGGCCCCCGTGGCGCTCCACCACCTCGCTCACGGCGGCGCGCACGGTGTCGCCCTCGGCCATGTTGAGGAGCACGTAGTCGGCCTTGCCACCTAGAGCCTGGATCTCGGAGACGACCCGCTTCAGGTCCCCTTCCGTCATGGCCAGGCTGCCGCACACGACCGTCGCGCCCTGCCGGGCCAGTTCCTTGGCGATGACCTCGCCGATGCCCTGACTGGCGCCAGTGACGAGGGCGATCTTGCCTTCAAGCTTGAACATGGGGACTCCTTCGATTCGAGTGGACAGTC
>JAYSNJ010000063.1:0-5573 GCA_043723905.1 Holophagaceae bacterium | reverse complement strand
CTTTCATGAAGGGGGCCGACGTGCGATCATGCCCTGCAAGGCTCCGCGTGCAGCGGACCCAGTTTCGAGGTTCCGATGCTGACCTTGCCCCTCATGCAGGCCCTGACCTTTGATGATGTCCTCCTGGTGCCTGGCCCCTCCGAGGTCCATCCCAACCAGGTGGAGCTCGCCACCCGGTTGACCCGGGAGATCCATCTCCGGATCCCCCTGATTTCGTCGGCGATGGACACGGTCACCGAAGGCCGCCTGGCCATCGCCCTGGCCCAGCAGGGGGGCCTCGGCATCATCCATAAGAACCTCTCCATCGAGCGCCAGGCGGAGGAAGTGGACAGGGTCAAGCGCTCGGAATCGGGCATGATCACGGACCCCATCACCATCCGGCCCGACGCGCCCATTCGCGAGGCCGAAGAGATGATGGCCAAGTTCAAGATCTCCGGCGTCCCAGTGGTGGAGAAGGGGAAGCTGGTGGGCATCCTCACCAACCGCGATCTCCGCTTCGAGACCAACCTCGATCTCCTCGTCCGGGATCGCATGACCCAGCAGCCCCTGGTGACGGTGCCCGTGGGCACCACCCTGGAGCAGGCCAAGGTCAAGCTCCAGCAGCACCGCATCGAGAAGCTGCTGGTGGTCGATGACGAAGGAGCCCTGAAGGGCCTCATCACCGTCAAGGACATCGAGAAGTCCATCAACTACCCCAACGCCTGCAAGGACACCATGGGCCGCCTGCGCGTGGGCGCGGCCATCGGGGTGGGCCAGGACCTCCTGGCGCGCGCCAAGGCCCTCGTCCATGCCAAGGTCGATGTGCTCTGCCTCGATTCCAGCCATGGCCACGCCAAGGCGGTCGTCGAGGCCGTGCGCCAGCTCAAGCAGGCCTTCCCCGCCACCCAGGTGATCGCGGGGAACGTCGCCACCTACCAGGGAGCCAAGGACCTGATCCTGGCGGGAGCCGACGCCATCAAGGTGGGCATCGGCCCCGGTTCCATCTGCACCACCCGCATCGTCACCGGCGCGGGCATGCCCCAGGTGACCGCCGTCACGGAAGCCTCCCGGGCCTGCCGGGAGGAGGGTGTCCCCTGCATCGCCGACGGCGGTGTGAAGTATTCCGGAGATGTGGCCAAGGCCATCGCCGCCGGCGCCAGCTGCGTGATGATCGGCAGCCTGTTCGCAGGCACCGAGGAGGCACCCGGCGAAACCATCTTCTACCAGGGGCGCACCTTCAAGTCCTACCGGGGCATGGGGTCCATCGGCGCCATGAAGCAGGGTTCCAAGGACCGCTACTTCCAGGAGGGCCAGGAGGACACCAAGCTCGTGCCCGAAGGGATCGAAGGCCAGGTGCCGTACAAGGGCAAGGTCGCCGATCTCGTCACCCAGCTCCTGGGCGGGCTGCGGGCGGGGATGGGCCTGGTGGGCGGCAGGGATATCCTCGATTTCCAGGCCAAGGCCACCTTCGTGCAGATCACCGGTGCCGGCCTGCGCGAGAGCCACGCCCACGACGTGATGATCACGAAAGAAGCCCCCAACTACCGGATGGATTAAAGAACAAGGAATCGCCCCGTTTTTGACGGGGCGATTCCTTTTAGATCTTGAATCTCACGGTCTGATCGCCCTTTACCTCCACGGCATGGGAAGCCCCGCGGCCCTGGATGCTCACGGTGTGCGGGCCTTTGACCACACGGATGGGCGTGCTGCCGTCGCTCTCGAAGGAGGTGGCAATGCCATCGATGACTACGAACCCGGAAATGGGATAGGTCTCCACGGTGATATTGGCCAGTCCGGGCAGGCTGATGGGATAGGACTGTCCCGGCTGGATCGTCACGGTGCGGGGTTCCTTGCAAAACACCCTGGGGTTGCGCAGCTCCAGTTTGTACGTCCCGGGAGACAGCGAAATCTTGGAATTCCCGCCAGCCTCGCCCAGGTCCTTGTTGTTCAACCAGACATGCACAGTGAATTCCCCACTCACCTTCAGGAAGCCCGGGGTATTGGCGTCGATGGCCTTCGCCTCCCCGGTCGTGGCGGCTTCGGCGAGAGAAACGAGCTCGTACACCTGGTTCCCCGGGACCTCGCCCTCGCGGAACCGGATGTCCAGCTTCTTCGCCTCCTTCCCATGGGTGAAGGTGACATCGTGCTTCTGGGACTGGTCCCAGGCCTTCACCCTGACGTCGGGGGTGGTGCCTTCCAGGCGCTGGCCGTCCATCACGACGGTGGCGCCCTCGGGCAAGGTGCGAAGGACTTCCTCGGTGACCCGGGCCTTCAGTTCCAGCTTGGGGGTGGTGTCTCCGCCCTTGAAGGTGAATTCGAGAGGCTCGAAGCCCTCCCGGCGGAGGGTGACCGTCTCGCCGGCCTTCATGGGGTGGGGGACGCCCGTGGGACCCAGTTCCTTGCTGCCCTGGAAGATCTTCGCCGACGGTTCGACGAGCAGTGTGACGGTGGTGCCCCCCTTCACAAACAGCAGGTACCCCCCTGTCCCCAGCACCGCCAGGGCCGCGAGGCCCAGCCCCAGGCGCAGCCCTGCGCTGCGGGCCTTGGGGGGGGGGAGGTAGAGGGTCTCCTCGTGGGCCCGGGAGAGGATCGGGGGCGCCGCCCCGGGGCCGCCCAGCTTCAGCAGGCCCAGGATCTCCATCCGCAGGTCCTTGGGCAGGTCCGTGGTGGCCTCCAGCAGATCCCGGACGAAGGCCGCGCAGGTGGGATAGCGGTCGTCGGCATTCTTGGCCAGCACCCGCGCGAAGATCCGGTGCCAGTTTTCCGGCAGGAGGCCGAGCACCGGCGGCTTGATCTCCAGGGGGGCCTCGTTGACGATCCGGTAGAGGATCGTGTTGATGGAAGTGCCCGGGAAGGGCAGCGACCCCGAGAGCATCTCGAAGACCATGACACCGAAGCTGAAGACATCGGAACGGGTCGTGGCGTGGCCCTCCTTGATCTGCTCGGGGCTGGCATAGCTGGGCGTGCCCAGGAAGGTGCCGGTCTGAGTGAGGTTGGCGTCCTCCCGCTTGGCAATGCCGAAGTCCATGAGCTTGGGCCGCCCCTCCTCGGTGATCATCACGTTGCCGGGCTTCACATCCCGGTGGACGATGCCGTGGCTGTGGGCGTGGTCCAGGGCCGCGGCGACACTGGCGGCCATGCGAAGCTTGGTGCCCAGGTCCATGGAGAGCATTTCCCCGGACTTGATGTAGGCATCAAGGGGCCTCCCGGCGACGAACTCCATGGCCAGGAAGGGCCCGACTTCGCTGTCGCCCACATCGTAGATGGTGACGATGCCCGGATCGTTCAGGACCCCCGAGACCTCGGCCTCCCGCTGGAACCGCATGAGGAAGTCGCTGCGGTCGCTCTCGTTGCGGATGGCGTCCAGCTTCACGACCTTGATGGCGAGCTTGCGCTTGATCCGGGGATCCTCCGCCAGATAGACACTGCCCATGGCTCCCGCCCCGAGGAGGCGCCTGATCTCGTAGCGCCCGATCATCTTGGGAAGATTGTCGGATTCATTCATGCCGGCCCACCTGGAAACACTCGAATCCTATCCCGGAAAGGCTTGGGAATAGGCAAAAAATCACAGGGGATTTTCCAAATTGTAGTGTCAGAATAAGGGATCGTCTGCCCAGTAACAGGCGCAATCCCGGGGGCTCATTTACGCCATGGAAATCTTTAAAACGTCCATCCTCGTCCTCTACTTCAGCATCCTGACCGTGCTGAGCGTCTACGGCGCCCACCGGCTCTACATGCTGCTGCTGTACTTCCGGCACAAGAAGGACGTCCCCCAGCCCAAGGGCGGGCCCGACTACCTTCCCCATGTGACAGTGCAGCTGGCGGTCTTCAACGAGATGAACGTCATCGAGCGCCTCATGGACTACGTCGTCAAGATGCGCTGGCCCAAGGAGAAGCTGGAAATCCAGCTCCTGGACGACTCCACGGATAGCACCGTCCAGGTGGCCCAGGCCGTCTGCGACAAGTACCGGGCCCTGGGCTATGACATCGCCTACATCCATCGCGATGACCGCACGGGCTTCAAGGCCGGAGCCCTGAACAACGGCCTGAAGACCGCCAAGGGCGAGTTTGTGGCCATGTTCGACGCCGACTTCCTGCCCACCGAGGACTTCCTGGAGCTGGCGGTGCCCCACTTCGCCAACGACAAGGTCGCCTTCATCCAGGGCTGCTGGGATCATCTCAACCGCGACTTCAACTTCCTCACCCAGGTGCAGGCCATCCTGCTCGACGGCCATTTCGTCTTCGAGCACACGGCCCGCAACCGTTCCAACGCCTTCTTCAATTTCAGCGGCACCGCAGGCATGTGGCGTGTTTCAGCCATCGCCGACGCGGGGGGCTGGCAGCACGACACCATCACCGAGGATGCCGATCTCAGCTACCGGGCCCAGCTCAAGGGCTGGCGGGGCGTCTACCTCAAGGATCTGGTCGTCCCCGCGGAACTGCCCGTGGAAGTCAACGCCTTCAAGAGCCAGCAGCACCGCTGGGCCAAGGGCAACGCCCAGGTCATCCGCAAGCTCATGAAGACCATCTGGACCAGCGATGCCAGCCTGCACACCAAGCTGGAGTGCTGGTTCCATCTCACCGCCAACTGCAACTACATCCTGATGGTCCTCCTCGCGATCATCATGGTGCCCTGCATGATCATCCGGACCGGCACGCCGCCCATGACCCTGCTCCTCACGGACGGCCCCTTCTTCCTGCTCAACGCCGTGAGCGTGGGCCTCTACTTCGGCCTCTCTCAGCGCGAAGTCAAGAACAACAAGGACTGGACCAAGCGCCTGAAGTACGTCCCGGGCCTCATGAGCCTGGGCATCGGGCTCGGCCTGAACCAGGCCAAGGCCGTGCTCGAGGGCTTCTTCACCGACGACCTCGAGTTCAAGCGCACGCCCAAGCTCGGCGTGGACGAGAACGGCAACGCCACCGCCAGCAAGAAGGCCTACAAGGTGCCCAAGAGCCTCATTTCCTTCCTGGATCTGGCCTTTGCCATCTACTACTTCGGCGCCCTGCTCACCGCCATCTGGATCCGCAAGTGGGCCTCCGTGCCCTTCCTCTGGCTCTTCTTCAGCGGATTCGCCTACATCAGCTTCATGTCCCTGGCCAATGTCCAGATCTTCCGTCGCCTGGCCATGGATGAACTGGAAGACCAGGAAACAGAGCACGATTTCGCCCAGTAGGAGATCCCAGGGGAAGCCATGCCCCGCATCCGACGCCCCAGCGCGGTGGCCCTCCGCTACCGGCCCGAGGCCCCCTTCCTGGACGCGGCTCCCCGGCTCACAGCCAAGGGGCAAGGCTGCCTCGCGGAGCGCATTCTCGAACTGGCCCGGAAGCACGGCGTTCCCATCCAGCACGATCCGGATCTGCTGGCCACACTGGAACCCCTGGACGTGGATCGCCTCATCCCCCCGGAGCTCTTCCAGACCGTGGCCATTGTGCTGGCGGCACTCTATCGCGCGAACGGGAAATCCGACAGATGATTGATCTGCACTGCCACTCCCTCTTCAGTGATGGCACCGATGCCCCGGAGGCTCTGGCCCTCAGGGCGGACACCCTGGGACTCACGGCATTGGCCCTCACGGACCACGACACCCTCGCAG
>JAYSNJ010000062.1:0-2751 GCA_043723905.1 Holophagaceae bacterium | reverse complement strand
AGCGCGTCAAGCGCAGCAGCGCAGACCGGCCAGGGGCCGAGGCTGCGATGCGGAGCGACTTCGAACGCCCGACTACATTCTCGATTATTGAATGCGAATTGGTATGAGGCCGCTCGACTCCCGCTGGGCTCCGATCGGCGGGCAGGCCCAACCGGGGCCGCCGACCCGCTATCCTGGCTCCATGAGCGAGCAGAAGCCCCCCCTGTCTCTGAGTCGTTGGGATCTCGCGGCCGCCGGGGCCCTGGCGGGGCTCCTGGTGGCCTGGACCCTGCTCGAAAACCAGTTGCCCCTGCGTGTGCCCACCCATTTCGATGTCGCCGGCAGGGCCAACGGGTGGACGGAGCGCGGGATGATGCCTTGGCTCGTCTTCGGCCTGCCCGCTGGGATCTGGCTCCTGTCCTGGCTTCTGGACTTGGCCATGGCGGGCAGGGATGAAGCTACCCGAGCGAAGGTGATCGCCAACCGCCCCCTGAGGGGCCTGATGACCCTGGGTGTGGCGGGGCTGAGTCTGGCCATGCTGCTCATTCCCCTTCACGGCCTCTGGATCCTGTGGGTGGCGCTGGCCTTCCTCTTCCTCTGCCTGGGTGTGGGCATCTGGGAATGTGTCCTCTCCAGCCGCCGCCTGGGGCCTCAGGAGGGCGATGAACACTACGTCTGGGGCCTCTTCTACGTGAATCCCCGGGACGCCCGGATCTGGGTGCCCAAGCCCATCGGCCTGGGCTGGACCCTCAACTTCGGGCGGCCCGCGGGCTGGTTCATGCTGGCGCTGCTCCTGGCGCCCCTCCTGCTGATCCTGGCCCTGCGCTAGGCGATCCCGTGCCGCCCCGCTCCAACGCCGAGCGCTCTCCCCTCCTCCAGCGCAAGCTGAGCGATCTCCCCACGCGGCCGGGGGTCTATCTCTACCGGGACAAGGAGGAGAATCTCCTCTACGTGGGCAAGGCCAAGGTGCTGCGCAACCGCGTGAAGAGCTACTTCCAGAACAAGCACCAGGACGCCAAGACCCGCCGGCTGGTGGCCCGCATCTGGGACCTGGAGTTCATCGTCTGCGAGACGGAACTGGAGGCCCTGGTTCTCGAGAACAACCTCATCAAGGAGCATTTCCCGCCCTTCAACATCCTGCTCCGGGACGACAAGAGCTACCCCTACGTTAAGCTCACCTGGAAGGATCCTTTCCCCCAAGTCTTCGTCACTCGCCGGGTGGTGAAGGACGGTTCGCTCTATTTCGGCCCCTTCTTTCCCGCCTCCACCGCGTACCGCACGGTAGAACTGGTGTACCGCTTCTTCCAGCTCCGGGACTGCGATCTGGTCATCGATGGTCAGCGGGGCCGGGCCTGCATGAAGTACCAGCTCCACCGCTGCACGGCGCCCTGCATCGGCGTTGTCCAGGCGGAGGCCTACCGGGAACAGGCCAGGGAGGCCCGGCTCTTCCTGGAGGGCAAGCGCGACGAGTTGAAGGCCCGCCTGGAGACGGCCATGTGGAAGGCCGCGGAGAATCACGCCTTCGAGCAGGCCGCCCAGCATAGGGACGCCCTCCAGCAGCTGGACGCCTGGTTCACCCGGCAGAAGGCCGCCACCGTGGACCAGGACGACACGGATCTATTCGGCTCGGCCGTGCTGGATGGAAGAGCGTGCATCCATCGCCTCGTCATGCGCGAGGGGCGCATGGTGGGCCGGAAGGAATACATGATCGAGGACGTGGAGGCCGTGGACGGGGCCGTCCTCGCCCAGGTGCTGCAGCGGGTCTACACGGAGGACCCCGTGCCCCTGCGCATCCTGGTGGAAGTGGAGCCCGAGGACGGGGAGGTGCTGCGGGAATGGCTGGGGGGCATGCGCGGTGCCAAGCCCACCATCCATGTGCCCCAGCGGGGCGAGAAGGTCGAACTCCTGGCCATGGCCCAGGAGAATGCGCGCCTCGCCCTGGAGCGGAAATTCGAACCCGCCCGTCTCAACCAGGCCGTGCTGGAGGGCCTCCAGGCCTTCCTGGGGCTGGCCCATCTCCCCAGGCGCATCGAGTGCTTCGATATCAGCCACGGCCAGGGCCGGGAGGTGGTGGCCAGCTGCGTGGTCTTCACCGACGGCGTCTCCGACAAGGGGCAGTACCGGCGCTTCAAGCTGACCAACGAGCAGAATGACGACTTCGCGAACATGCAGGAGACGGTCGGCCGGCGGTATCGCCGCCTGAAGGAGGAAGGGAAGGGATTCCCCGATCTGGTCCTCATCGATGGCGGGCTGGGACAGCTGCACGTCGTGCAGGACGCGCTCCGCCCACTCGAACTGGATCAGCTGGAACTGGCTTCCCTGGCCAAGAAGGAGGAGCTGGTCTACCGCCCCGGCTCCTCCGAGCCCCTGCGCATCCCCAAGTCCAGCCCCGTCCTCCAGCTCCTCCAGCGCGTCCGGGACGAGGCCCACCGCTTCGCCATTCATTACCATCGGGCCCTGCGGGCCAAGCGCACCCTTCAGACGGAACTCACCCAGATCCCCGGCATCGGCGAGGCCACGGCGAAGAAACTGCTGGTGAGCTTCGGCAGCGTGGGCGGTGTGCGGGAGGCGGAAGCAGCCGCCCTCGCCGAGGCCATCGGCAAGGCCGCGGCGGCCAAGGTGGTGGCGTGGCGGAAGGGGTGAACCCGTTTGGAACGCTCGCATCCTCATTTAGGTGCGGCGCATTTCGGCATTTCGAGCCGCGGCGCTGCACAGTTTGGGCTTCGCCCAAGCCTGTGCCGCGCCACTCTACGCCGCCCGCCTATCGGCGGT
>JAYSNJ010000061.1:0-87994 GCA_043723905.1 Holophagaceae bacterium | reverse complement strand
TGTCCATGGTCTGTCCCGGCAGGCCATAGACCAGGTCCAGGTTCACGCCGCCGAAGCCCAGTTCCCGGGCCTGGGTGACGGTGGCCAGGGTCTGCTCCCAGGTCTGACCCCGGGTGATGAGTTCCTGCACGTGCTCGTCCAGGTCCTGCACGCCGAAGGAGACGCGGTTGAAGCCCAGTTCCCGCAGGGCGGGCAGCTGATCGGGGGACAGGAAGGTGGGATCCACCTCGATGGCCACTTCGGCGCCTGGCAGGAGGGGGAAGCGGTCCGTGATGATGCGGAAGGCCCGCTGGAGCTCGGGCACCTTGAGGTAGGTGGGCGTGCCGCCCCCCCAGTGGAGCTGGATGGCCTGGCGCCGGTTGGGCAGATGGCTGGCCCAGAGCTCCACTTCGGCTTCCAGGGCCCGCAGGTAGGCCTCCACGGGAGTGTACTGGGGACTCACCACCACGTTGCAGCCGCAGTACGAGCAGCGGCGCTTGCAGAAGGGGATGTGGGTGTAGATGGAGAGGGGCCGGTCATCCTCGTTGGCGCAGGCCAGGGCGGCCTTCAGCTCCGCTTCCGGGAACTGTTCGGTCCAGGCCGGGGGCATGGGGTAGCCCGTGTAGCGGGGGCCGGGGCGGTCGTAGTGCTTGACGAGATCGATGAGGGGAAGGGTCATGGGATCACCACACTGCTTTTGATGCACCAGGGGCCAGGAATGACCGAGGAAAGCGGGAGAGGGAGAACGCCGAGGAACGGAGCCCAAGGAGGAAGGAGGACCAGGACATGTTGTTCTCCGCGCCTTCCGTCTCTCCGCGTCCCCTCTTCAGGGGGATTTAGGACTGCTTCACCGCATCGATGACGGCGCCCAGCACCTCGGGATCCGTTTCCGGGAGCAGGCCATGGCCCAGATTGAAGACGTGGGGGCGACCCTTCATGGCCTCCACGATGGCCCGGGTCTTGCGGCAGGCCACGTCCTTCCCGGAGAGCAGGGCCACGGGGTCCAGGTTCCCCTGGAGCACCTTCCCGGGGAAGCGATCCCGGGCTTCAAGGATGGAGACCTGCCAGGGCACGGCCAGCCCCTCGCAGGGGAGGGACGCGAGACCCTGGGGCATGTTGCCCGTGCGGGCGAAGAAGAGCTTGGGCGCGCCTTCCACCTGGCGCAGCGTGCGGGCCGCGGCGGGGAGGGCGAAGGTGGCGTAGTCCTCGGGATCCAGCTCCCCGGCCCAGGTATCGAAGAGCTGCACCCCCTGGGCGCCGGCGCCGATGTGGAGATTGAGCAGATGGGCGGCGACGTCCGCCAGGCGATCCAGCCAGGCCTTGGCCTTGACGGGTTCCTCGTGGAGGAAGGCCTTGGCCCGGGCCCAGTTCTTGGAACCGTGGCCCTCGATGCCATAGGCCAGCAGCGTCCAGGGGGCGCCCGCGAAGCCCAGCATGGCCACGTGCGCAGGGAGGTTGGCCTTCACCTTGCGGATGGCCGCCTGCACGGGCTCGAAGATGGCCTCGTCCAGGGGCTGGTCCAGGGGGATCTGGTCCAGTGTCTTCCCCAGGCGGGGCCCGCCCTCGGGGATGGTCACGTTGCAGCCCAGGGCCTCCAGGATCACCAGGATATCGCTGAAGATGATGGCCCCGTCCAGCTTGGGGAAGCGCCGCACGGGCTGGAGCGTGACTTCCGCCGCCAGGTCCGCGTCGTAGAGCAGCTGCTCGAAGGTCACCTTCGCGCGGAGGGCCCGGTACTCGGGCAGGAAGCGTCCCGCCTGGCGCATGAACCAGACGGGGGGAGTGGGCAGGACTTCGCCACGGAGGGCGCGGATCAGGGGAGCGGTCACGGATTATCCTTGGGCCCGAAGAAGGGCTCACCGACGGGGTGCTTGAAAAGGTAGAGCCAGTAGAGGGCGGGCATGGCCAGGAGGCCGAGGAAGGCCAGCAGCAGGGCCCACATCATGCGCTCGCTGGGATTGAAGCGCGGGTGTCTCACCGCGTAGGCGATGCAGAACCCCATCGTCACCAGCATCACGAGAATGCTGAAGAGGTGGAGGAGCACGAAGAGGCCCAGGCCCAGGAAGAAGGCCGAGGAGGGCTCACCCTGGCCGCCGTGGGGAGCCGTCGCAACGAGCGCGAAAATCGCGCCCAGGAAGAGAGGAATGTAGACCAGGAACCAGTGGGTCCCGAGGCCGAGCAGCACCTTCATCCAGCGCTTCATGGCTCTGTCCCTGGGGAGCCTTGGGCTCTAGTCGTGATCCACGGTGAAGGTGTAGGGGCCCGAGGCGCCCAGCACTTCGCCTTCGGGAATCCGGGTGCCCGTGCGGCGCTCGGCGAGATGGACCACGTGCCAGCGGCCGCCGCGCTGGGCAGCCTCCTTCATGGCGATGCGCCCGGCGCGCTTGCTGTCGCGATGGGCCACCTGGACCACCAGGTAGGAACCTTCTTTTTCGGTGAGGCTTTCGAGTCCGATGGTGAAGATGTGGGACATGGCAACTCCTGATGAGCGATCGTGGAAGGGGTGACAGTTCTGGGGGGTGGCTCCGGCCCGACGCCACCGCTTCAGCAAGGATGGCATAGGCCTGCTGCTCAAGGTGATCTTCGGTGGGAAGCTTTACGCCAGGGCAGTCTTCACGGCCTGGATGGCCTTCTCGAAGTGGGCGAACTCCTTGTCCCCGTGGGCGGTGGAGAGGAAGGCCACCTCGTAGCCACTGGGGGGCAGGTAGATGCCCTGCTCCAGCAGCAGCTTGTGCATCCGGTTGAACTGGGCGATGGCCCCGCTCTCCACCCGGTCCGCCCGCTTGACGCTGGACTGGAAGAGGGGCCAGATGAGGCTGCCCTTGCGGGGGGCGTGGAGGCCGGGGAGCTGCTCGAAGGTCCTGGCCCAGCGCTCGGCCTGGGCGTCGAGGGAGGCATAGACGGCGGAAGTCAGCCGTTCCAGCGTGGCGAGGCCCGCGGCCATGGCCACGGGGTTGCCCGACAGCGTACCCGCCTGGTACACGGGGCCATCGGGGCTCACGACGCCCATGATGTCCTTGCGGCCACCGTAGAGGCCCACGGGCATGCCGCCGCCGATGATCTTGCCGAAGGTGACCATGTCGGGCGTGATGCCGTAGATCTCTGCGGCGCCTCCCGGCGCCACCCGGAAGCCGCTGATGACCTCGTCGAAGATGAGCACCGTGCCGTGCCGGGTGCAGAGTTCCCGCAGCTGTTTGAGGAAGGAGAGGTCCTGCAGGAGGAGGCCGTTGTTGGCCGGGACGGGCTCGATGATGGCGGCGGCCAGCTCGGCGCCGTACTTGGCGAAGGCCAGCTCCAGGCCCTCGGGATCATCCAGGCTGACCACTAGTGTCAAATCAGCAAACCCCTTTGGAACCCCGGCGCTTGTGGGCTCCCCGAAGGTGGCGAGGCCCGAGCCCGCCTTCACCAGCAGCGCGTCGCTGTGGCCGTGGTAGCAGCCCTCGAACTTCAGGATGCGGTCCCGCTTGGTGAAGCCCCGGGCGGCCCGCAGGGCCGACATCACGGCCTCGGTGCCGCTGGAGACGAAGCGCATCTTCTCGACAAAGGGCACCATGGCCTTGATGCGCCGGGCCAGGGCGATCTCCCGCCGGGACGGCGCGCCGAAGGTGAGGCCCTCCCGCATGGCCTCCGTCACGGCCGCCAGCACATCGGGGTTGGCGTGGCCCAGGATCAGGGGCCCCCAGCTCATGCAGAGATCGATGAAGGTCTTCCCGTCCTCGTCCTCGAAGGACGCGTCCCAGGCCCGCTTGAAGAACTTGGGCGTGCCGCCCACGGACTTGAAGGCCCGCACGGGGGAGGAGACACCACCGGGGAAGTGGGTCAGGGCTTCAGCGAAGAGGGTTTCGTTGTTCATGGGGTTTCTCGCAAAAAGGAGAAAAAATTACCACAGAGGGCACAGAGGAAAAAGGAGGGCACAGAGAAAAGAAAAGAATTAACAGGGATGAAGGGATAAAAAACCTACTCAAAACAAGTTTATTAGCAGCGCGGCTGAGTAATGGGTTATGCTGGGGCACGATATGGCATAAGCGATGCAAATGCGTATAATTGCCCAGCGAGAAGGATGGCTGATAATAAAGCAAAATATGGACTAGCAGGTTTTGCACTGAACCACAAAAGGGATATGGCGAAATGCAATATGACAGAAATGCCAGTAGCGGCAATAAATGAGCGAGACGGGCTAACTTTTCGTGAAACAGAAAATAGCACGAATGAGCCGAGAGAAAGGCTGGCAAAGAAAAATGCCCAAATGGCGGATGCATTAATTTGTCGATTTGCGACTTTAAAGATCAATTCGACTAACGCGCAAACGGAGGAAAGGGAGCTTAACCAGGCAAACATGCCCAGAAAGGTGAATCTTGTAATAGAGGATTTCATGGACATGGTGCGGCCTAACTTTCTTTTATCCCCTTCATCCCTGTAATTATTTAACCCAACCCTTGTTCAATGCCTCTCGTCCTGCGTACGTGATGATCATGTCGCTGCCGGCGCGCCGAAGGCTGATCAGCTGTTCGTACATGAGCTGGTCGCCGTTGAGCCAGCCCAGCTTGTCCCCGGCCTTGACGGCGCTGTACTCGCTGGAGACGTGGTAGCTGCAGATGGGCAGGAGGCAGGCTTCCTTCAGGCGCCAGATGAGATCCAGGTTGTGGATGCCAGGTTTGACCATGAGGATATCGGCGCCTTCTTCGATATCGAGCAGGGCGTCCTTCAGGCCTTCTCGGGCGTTGCGGGGGTCCATCTGGTAGCTGCGGCGGTCGCCGAACTTAGGGGCGCTGGCGGCGGCCTCCCGGAAGGGGCCGTAGTAGGCGCCGCTGTGCTTGATGGCGTACGACAGGATGCCCACGTTCTGGCAGCCCTCCTCGTCCATGCGGGCGCGCATGGCGGCGATGCGGCCGTCCATCATGTCGCTGGGCGCCACGATATCTGCCCCCGCCTGGGCGTGGGTCAAGGCCATCTCGGCGAGAATGGCCACGCTCTCGTCGTTGACCACGTAGCCGTCCTGGACGATGCCGCAGTGGCCGTGGTCGGTGTAGGCGCAGAGACACACATCCGTCATGACGATGAGATCACTGCCGAAGGCCTTCTTGAGGGCCGTGACGGCCATGGGCACCACGCCGTGAGGGTCATGGCTGTGCTCGGCCAGGGGGCTCTTCTCATCGGGCACGCCGAAGAGCAGCACGCTCTTGAGGCCCAGCTTGAGATCGGCCTCCACCTGCCGGACGGTGGCCTCGATGCCCGTGCGGGCGATGCCGGGCATGGCGTCGATGGGGTGGACGCCTTCGCCCATCTGGACGAAGTAGGGCTGGATCAGGTGCCGGGGGCGCAGATCAGTCTCCGCCACGAGATCGCGGATGGCCTGAGTGAGACGGAGGCGGCGGGGGCGCTGGAACATGGGATCCTCCTCGGAGAAGCTTTACAGGTAGGCAGCCAGGATACGCCCGAGGTCTTCGGTTCTGCACTCGCAGACCGCATGGGCGGGGGCCCCGGCGGCCTCGAAGGCCGCAGCCGTGCGCTCACCCCAGGCGAAGCGCAGGATATCCCCGGTGAGGGGAGCCATGACTTCGGCCTGGAGGGGGCTGAGGGCCAGGACGGCATCCAGTTCGGGGCGCTTGGGCACGGGGTGGAGGGGAGCCTCCTCGTGGGTGATCCAGGGGTGCAGGCGCCAGAGGGTGCCCTGGGCCACCTCCTCCAAGAAGCCGCGGCTGCGCTCCCCCCGGACCAGGAGGAAATCGCCCCCCTCGGGGAAGTGGTTGCGCAGGGTATCCCACAACCCTTCGGCCTTGGGCTCGGAACTCACCAGCACCTCGTGGCCCGCCAGGGCCCGGCCCGTGGCCTCGCCGGTCACCAGACAGGGCATGCCCACCGGGAGGCTGGCGGCCCGAGCCCCTGCGGGACTCAGGACCAGCGCGGCCCGGGCCCGGGCGAAGGGGGGCGGGGAGCCCATGGGCCGCAGCTCCGTGACGGGCCAGAAGACCGTCTCCCAGCCACTCTTGCGAACACCTCGGCTCAGCGCGTCCTCGGGACCTCGGGCCAAACCCAGGCGAATTACCATCCAAGTCCCTTCACCACGTCCGCCAGGACGCGGGCATCCTCGGTGCCTGCACTCTCGGCCCACCGGAGGCCCTCCTCGGCGGCGAAGGCGGCCCGGAGGCGGAGGCGCCCACCCGGGAGAATTTCCGCGAAGGCGCCCAGGGGCTGTTGGCAGCCTCCCCCGATGCCCGCCAGGACACGGCGCTCAAGAAGGGCGCAGCGCTCGGCCACGGGATCGTGAAATCCCCGCAGGGCCTCCACGAGGTCGGGGCGATCGGTGCGGGTTTCCGCCAGCAGGGCCCCCTGGGCCGGGGCGGGGAGGAGTTCATCGGGACGCAGGGCCCGGACCTCGAGCCCCGTCAGATCCAGCCCCAGGCGCTCGAGACCGGCGGCGGCCAGGACCGTGCCGTGCAATGGAGCCTCTCGCAGCACGCCATCCCGCACACGCTGGAGCCGCGTGGGTACGTTCCCCCGGATCCAGGTGTAGGAGGCCGCGGGGAGGGCCTTCTCCAGGAAGCGGCGGCGGCGCTCGGAACTGGTGCCGATGACAGGGTGTTCAGGAGCATCCGGTCTCATCACGAGCCAGTCCACGGGGTTCTGGCGCCGGGGCACGCAGGCCTGGAGGACGCCATCGGGACGCTCCAGGGCCACATCCTTGAAGGAGTGGATGAGCAGGTCGACGTCCTTCGCCAGGAGGGATTCCTCCAGCTCCCGGGTGAAGAAGCCCGTGCCCACCTGCTTGTCCAGGGGACCGGCCAGCCAGGCGTCGCCCCGGGTGGTGAAGCGCTTCCAGGTCACCTCGAGCCCCTGGTCGATGAGGTACTGGACCATGGACTCCGCCTGGCGGACGGCCAGTTCGGAGCCCCGTGTGCCGATTACGACTTTCATGGGGGCTAGTCCCCCCCCTGCATGCCCAGCCCCTGGCCCCGGAGATGCTGGGGCACCGGACTGGAACTGGAGGAAACGGGGGATTGGGCCTGGGCGGCATTGGGGCGCGGGGCCTCGGGGCGGTTGGACGCGCCCCCCTTGAAGATCTGGGCCATCTGCTCGGCGTTGGCGAAGGCCTCCAGCCGTCCCAGCTGTTCGGGTGTGGGGAAGGTCTCGTAGCGCAGGCGCCGGGGGCCCCAGATCTCCACGGCACTGCCCTTCAGCTCGGGAATGCGGGGCAGGGTCTGGCGGAAGTAGATCCCCAGAGGCTGGCCGGTCTTGGAGACGAAGCCGATGCTGTCGCACTCCGGCACGAGGGCGGGCCTGCCTTCGGCCCAGAGGGCCATGGTCACGGAGCGCCCCTGGTTCGTCTTCAGGAGGCTCATGGGCGTCGGCTGTCCGAGTTCGGGGGCCAGATCCTCGTCCTGGGCGCGATAGGCCTCCAGGAGGTCGCCCTGGCGCAGTTCCCGCTGGGGCTGGGCGATGGGATGGGGATCCTGGAGATTGGCGGCCAGGAGCTTCTCGTTCACGTACTGCAGGATGACGGCCTGGACCCGCGGGCCGGTGGGCGCGGCCAGGGACTGGCCGATGGCCTCCACCAGCTTGGGGAGCAGCACCTGGGGGGCCGCCAGGAACTGATCCTCGCAGGGGATGGCGATGAAGGTGTTCTGCCCCGGGAAGAGATTGGCCCAGAGTTCCGGCAGGAGGATCCGGGCGGCATCCAGGCCATCGCCGTAGGCGCTCCGGTAGATCCCGCTGGGCAGGCGCTCGAAGGCCTTGCCCTTGGAGTGTTCCCGGAGATGCTCCAGGGCCAGATCCATGACGTTCTCGAGGCTCACGTCCCAGAGGGCCAGCCAGGCCTCGGGAAGGACCTCTGCGCCCACCCGGATGCGCTCGCTGAGTCCTTCGATCACGGGCCGGTAGAAGCGCTGTTCCCGCTCGGCCCGCCAGGTGGGGACGATTTCCGGGAGGACCTCGAACTGGGCATCGATCCAGGCAGGGGGGAAGGCCCAGCCTCGGCGGTGCAGTTCGGCCACCGCATCGGCCCAGCGCACCCGCTCCTCGGCGTGCAGGTGTTCGAAGATGTCCAGGAAGGGCTCGAGGCCGGGAATATCCTCCGGTAGGCCCCGTTCCCGGAAGAGCTCTTCCAGGCTCGGGAGGGGGGCCACATCGGCACGGACGAATAATTTGGAAAGAAAACTCATGGTCGACTCGATTCCAGCCCTCCATTTTGCCCGAGAAGCCGGGCTTTGATGAGGCTAATCTTGAATCCAT
This sequence comes from Holophagaceae bacterium, assembly GCA_043723905.1. Taxonomy (GTDB): domain Bacteria; phylum Acidobacteriota; class Holophagae; order Holophagales; family Holophagaceae; genus JAYREN01. Next base: position 79,786 of record JAYSNJ010000061.1, on the reverse strand, counting down.
GCGGGTCACGGATTCTCTGGAACGTCCTCTCCGGGCCCTTCGGGTCTCGGTGACGGACCGCTGCAATTTCCGCTGTCCCTACTGCATGCCCCGGGACCGCGTCGGGGAGGGCCACGCCTTCCTGGATCGGGGGGAGATCCTCAGCTTCGAGGAGATCGAGCGCCTGGCCAGGATCTTCGTCGGCCTCGGCGTCGAGAAGCTCCGGCTCACGGGGGGCGAACCCCTGCTGCGCCATGAGCTCCCAACCCTGGTGGCGCGCCTGCGGCAGATCGAAGGGCTCCGGGAACTGACCCTCACGACCAACGGCGCCCTCCTGGAGGGGCTCGCCAGGCCCCTGCGGGAGGCAGGTCTGGACCGGATCACCGTGAGCCTGGATTCCCTGGATCCGGAGCGCTTCCAGGCCCTTTCCGATTCCCAGATCCCCCTGGGGCGCATCCTCGCCGGCCTCGAAGTCGCCCAGAAGGCTGGGTTCTCGCCCATCAAGCTCAACTGTGTCCTCCAGCGCGGCCTGAACGAGGCCGATATCCTGCCGCTGGCTGAATTCGCCCGGGAACAGGGCCACACACTCCGCTTCATCGAATTCATGGATGTGGGCACCGGCAACGGTTGGAAGCTGGACCGGGTCGTCCCGGCCGCCGAGGTCGCCGCGCTGCTGGCGTCCCGCTGGCCCATGGAGTCCTTCCACAGGGAGTCCGCGAACTGCGTGGCCCAGCACTGGCGCTACCTGGACGGGGCCGGCGAGGTGGGGCTCATCGCCTCGGTCACCGAGCCTTTCTGTGCCGGCTGCGACCGGGCCCGGCTCTCGGCGGAAGGAAGGCTCTACACCTGCCTCTTCGCCCACGAAGGCATGGACCTCAAGACCTTCCTCCGGGGCGGTGCCTCGGACGATGATCTCAAGGCCCTGGTGGCCTCCCGTTGGCATCTTCGGGATGACCGCTATTCGGAACTCCGCTCGGCGGCCACCCAGCCTCGCCCCCGGGTGGAGATGTTCCACATCGGGGGGTAATACCAATTCGCATTCGATCAGGATCGAATGCGAATTGGTATCAGGGCTTCAGGCAGGTCAACGCCTCCTGGAGGCAGGCCTCCCAGGTCTCGTCGGGCGTCTCCACCAGGAAGAACTCCACCACGTTGTTGGCCGGGTGGGCCTCCCCGTGGGCCGACCAGGCCTCGAAGAGGGCGTCCAGGGGATGGCGGTCGAGCTTGTTGGAACGGTGTTTGTGGGACTTGCGCACCCGGTCGGGATCCGGCCCGCGCATGGAAAGGCCCACCCGGGGGGCCGCATGGAAGCTGAAGACCTGGGACCAGACCGTGCCCACCCGCTGGTCGAAGTGCAGATAGAGGCCGTGGTTCGAGGCCGTGATGGTGAGCCTGCGGGTGGGGCCTTGCCAGGCCGTGGCCCAGCGCAGGATCAGGGCCTCCGCGCGGACGCGGTCCTGGGCGTGCCTGAGAGAGGCCCGCGCCGCGTCGAAAAAGGGGTCGAGGATCTCCAAAAGGCGCTCCGGCAGAAAGTTTCCCTTTCCCAAGTTAACCCTAAGCCGCGGTAACCCGAAAGGAATAGGGTAGGCTCCTTGTCTGCATGCCTGAAACTCCCGGATGACCCACCTTCCCAATGCCTTTCGCCCCCACCCCCCGTGGTGGATGCTGCCGGTCTTCGCGACCGGGGCGGGGCTCTGGGTGCTCGCCGTCCTTCAGTGGGGCCCCCGCTTCACAGGAGGCACCTCGCTGCTGGGGCCGATCCTCCTGGGCCTCGGAGTGCTGGGTAGCCTCGCGACCCTGGCGATTCATCGCCATGTCCAGGCCAGCCTCCGGGCGGCTGCCCAGTCCGCTCGCCGGGAGGCCGAGGGGGATTTCCAGGACTTCCTGGAGATGCTGCCCATCGGTACGATGATCACGGACGGCCAGGGGCACCTGCTGGGCTGCAACCAGAAGGTGCTCGAATTCTTCGGTCTGCCGGAGGCGAGCGCCAGGGTGCTGGACTGGATCGGGTCCGACATCCTGATCCTGAAGCCGGACGGGAATCCCATGGAGATCGCGGAGCGGCCCCTGGACAAGGCGCTGGCCACGGGCCAGAGCGTGCGGGACGTGGTGCTGGGGCTGGAGCGGAGCACCGATGGCAACTGGGTGTGGGCCTCGGTGTCGGCGGAGCCCCGCCTCGATGCTGAGGGTCTGATCCGGGATGTGATCCTCACCTTCGAGGATGTCACCGAGAAGCGCACGGCCGAGACCGAACTGGCCATCCAGACCTTCCGGGACCGGCTCACCTCCCTGCCCAACCGCACCCTCTTCATGGAGCGGCTCACCCAGGCCATCCTCCGCACCGAACGGCGCAAGCTGGCCACCGCCGTGCTCTTCCTGGACCTGGACCGCTTCAAGGTGTTGAACGACAGTCTGGGGCACGACGCCGGAGACCATCTCCTGGTGCAGGTGGCCAGGCGCCTCCGCGGCTGCCTGAGGCCCGTGGACACGGTGGCCCGCCTGGGGGGGGACGAATTCGTCATCCTCTTCGAGGATCTGCCCTCCGCCAACGAGGCTCTCCGAGTGGCCGAACGCATCTTCGAGAGCATGAAGGAGCCCTTCCCCATCCATGACCAGGATGTCTTCACCACCTGCAGCATGGGCCTCGCCCTGTGCACACTTGCCGACACGATCCCCTCCGAGCTGGTGCGCGACTCGGAGGTGGCCATGTACCGGGCCAAGGCCAAGGGCGAGGGCAGTATCGAGATCTTCGATCCCAGCATGAATGCCCAGGCCCTCGCCCGCTTCCAGCTGGAAGGCGAGCTGCGGCGGGCCCTGGAGCGGGAGGAATTCGTCCTCTTCTACCAGCCCCTGGTCTCCCTGCGCACCGGCCTGATCGAGGGCTGGGAGGCCCTGATCCGCTGGCAGCATCCCGAGCGGGGCATGGTGCCGCCCCTGGACTTCATCTCCCTGGCCGAGGAGACCGGCCTCATCGTGCCCATCGGGAAATGGGTGCTGGAGGAGGCCATGCGGCAGGCGAGTGCGTGGCACGATCTCTTCCCTTCGGATCCGCCCCGCCTGATGAACGTGAACATTTCCGGTCGCCAGTTCCAGCAGCGGGAGCTGATCGCCACCGTCACCGACGCCCTGGACGCCAGCGGCTTCCCGCCGGCCTGTCTCAAGCTGGAGATCACCGAGAGCGTGATGATGAAGGACCCCCTGGCCAGCCTCGAGGCGATGAAGGTCTTCCGGGGGCTGAACATCCATCTGGTCATCGACGACTTCGGCACGGGCTACAGTTCCCTCAGTTACCTGAAGCGCTTCCCCGTGGACACTCTCAAGGTGGACAAGAGCTTCGTGGACGGCCTCGGAAAGGATGCGGAGAGCACGGCCATCGTGGGCGCCATCATCTCCCTGGCCAAGTCCCTGGGCATGAGGGTGACGGGCGAGGGCATCGAGACCCGGGAGCAACTGGAGCGACTTCGGCTCCTCAACTGCGACCAGGGACAGGGCTACTTATTCTCCCGGCCCCTTCCAGCCCTCCAGGCAGAAGCGCTCCTGGCGAAAAATCCGGCCTGGTGAGCAAAATATTGGGATTCCCCTTCCTCCCCGCGCCCCGTCCTGCTAAACCTTTGAGACCCCCACAAGGCCGAGGCCTCCATGATCAAGATCGATATCGCGAACGCCCTGATGCAAACGCTGCCCATTTCCAAGGCCACGGCCCTGCAGGTGGTGGATCTCCTCACGGATCGCATGAAGAACGCCCTGCTGGAGGGCGAGCGCATCGAAGTGCGCGGCTTCGGCGTCTTCGAACCCCGTCCCCGCAAGCGGGGCCTGGGCCGCAACATCAAGACCGGTCAGAGCGTGGAGATCCCGAAAGGGAAGAGCATCCGCTTCAAGCCCGGCAAGGACCTGCGCGATATCGAAGTGAAATAAGGGGCGGCGCTCCGCCACCCCCCATTCCCGGATTCAGCCTTCAGGCTTTCATGCCGTGCGCTTGCGCTGGTGCGCCAGCATGATCATCTCGCGCAGGGTCTTGGCCATGGTCATGGCGGAGACGCCCGTGGCATCGTAGTGGGGGGCCAGCTCGAGGCAGTCCATGCCCACGAGCCTCCGGCCCTGGAAGCGCTTGAGGCCTGCGATGAGCAGGTCCCAGGTGATGCCACCGGGTTCCGGCGTGCCCGTGCCGGGATAGAGACTCGGGTCCAGCACGTCCATGTCGAGGGTGAGGTAGATGGGCCTGTCGCCCAGTTGAGCGAGCACCTGGTCGATGGCTTCCACCGTGAAGGGGCGGATGGTCTTGTGGGTTTGCGCGATCTGCCACTCCTCCGCAGATCCGCTCCGGATGCCGAACTGGAAGAGGTTTGCAAAGCCGATGCGGTCGGCGGCCCGGCCGATGATGGTGGCATGGGTGAGGGGGTCGCCCCACATCTCCGGACGCAGATCCGCATGGGCGTCGAAATGCACCAGGGCCATGTCCGGATGCTCCTCAAAGGCCGCGAGGATGAGGGGCAGGGCGACCAGATGCTCGCCGCCGAAGGCGATGGGGAACTGCCCCTTGGCGCGGAACTCCTTCACGGCCGAGCCGATATCGACCAGGACGCGTTCCTTCTGGCCCGGAGGCAGGAAGAGATCGCCGTAGTCGCAGAACCGGATGTCGAGCAGGCTCTGCTGCTGGTAGAAGCTGAAGTCCTCCATGCCGAAGGAGGCCTCGCGCACGGCGAACCCTGCGAAGCGGGAGCCCGCCTTGAAGGAGCTGGTGCCGTCCCAGCAGACGCCGAAGAGGGCGATCTCGGCCCCTTCCGCCTCGCCGGAACCGAGAAAGAGGGGAAGCACAAATTCGTGGGACATGGAGACTCCTTGGATTCTGGACTTAGGGTTCCAGGCCGACCTGCTCCCACTTCACGCCGAAATGGGCCAGGATGGCGCTGCGTTCGGCCATCTCCTGTTCGGCGATGCTGGTGTAGGGGCGCAGGAAGACCACGCGGCGCACGCCTCGGCGCACCAGGGCGCGGGTGCAGGTGAGGCAGGGCTCGTCGGTCACGTAGGCCGTGGCGATGAGCCCCTCGGAGAAGCCCAGGGCGTTTTCCTCGGCGTGGCTGGTATGGAGGCAGCGCTGGCTGGGGTTGCAGGTCTCCGGCGTGCAGTGGGGCATGCCGGGCAGGGCGCCGTTGAAGCCGCCGGAGGCGATGCCCCCGTCGGGGCGCAGGAGGATGCAGCCCACCCTCAGGCGGCAGCAGGTCCCCAGGCGGCTGATCTCCAGGGCCATGCGGAGGAAGACCTGGTCCTTGAGGGCGGAGCGATGGGGGGTGGGCATGGGCGGGGTTCCGATCCTCTGATTCAGATGCTGGAAAGGCTCACCGGGTCACTTCGAAGCTGACGCCATGCACGGGTCCTTCGCTGCGGTCGATCCAGGCCACCTGGGCCCCGAAGGCCCGGGCCAGCTGGTGGACCCCGTCCCGGGTCTCGGGCAGGAGGGCCAGGCGGAATTCGGGATGCATGGAGATCCTCAGGGTGCCTCCCCGCAATTTCTCGCCCAGGCGGGCGATCTCGCGGTACACCGCCAATAGCGCGGTCTCGGGGCTGAGGCGGCGACCCGAGCCCTCGCAGTGCGGGCAGGGCGCGGTCAGGATGCGGTCCAGGCTGGGGCCCGTGCGCTTGCGGGTCATCTCCACCAGGCCGAAGTCGCTGATCTCCACGGCCCGGGCATGATTGCGGTCCCGCTGCAGCTCCTCCTGCAGCCGGTTCATGACGGTCTCCCGGTGGGCGGCCTCCATCATGTCGATGAAATCGATGACGATGATGCCGCCCATGTTCCGCAGGCGCAGCTGGCGCACGACCTCCGGGATGGCCTCCAGGTTGGTGAGGTAGACCGTCTCCTCCAGATCCTTCTTGCCCACGAACTTGCCGGTGTTCACATCCACGCTCACCAGCGCTTCGGTCTGGTTGATGACGAGGGAGCCCCCCTGCTTCAGGAAGACCTTGGGATGGCGCGCCAGCTCGATCTCCTTCTCGATGCCGAAGGCATCGAAGATGGGCAGATCGCTGGTGAAGTGCTTCACCCGGCTGACCCATTCGGGGTGGAGACGGGTCACGAAATCCACCACCTCCTGGTAGGTGTCCTGGCTGTCCACCCAGAAGCTGGCCACCTCCTCCCGGAAGAGATCCCGCAGCACCTTCTGGAGGAGGCGGGAATCCTGCCAGACGAGACAGGGGGCGTGGCAGCGGACGCTGCGCGCCTGGACGTCGGCCCAGAGGTCCCGGAGGAAGGCCACATCCGAAACCAGGTCCTCGTCCTTCTCGCCGATGGCCGCCGTGCGCACGATGAAGCCCTCGCCGGGCAGGGCCTGGCTCCGGATGAGCTGGCGGAGGCGATCCCGCTCTGCGGTGTCGGTGATCTTGCGGCTGATGCCCACGTGCTCGACGCCGGGCATGAAGACGAGGAAGCGGCCGGGGAAGCTGATGTGGCGTGAGAGCCTGGGCCCCTTCGTGCCGATGGGATCCTTCACCACCTGGACGAGCACCTCCTCGCCCTCCTTCACGGGAGGCAGTGTGACAGGCAGGGAAGCCAGTTCCAGAGCCGCCTCCTGGTCCTCCTCCTCGATGATCTCCTCGACGCCGAGCCTGTGGGCCTCGGGCTCGTCCAGATAGAGGAAGCCGTCCTTGGGTCCGCCGATGGCCACGAAGGCGCTCTGCATGCCCTGGAGCAGCTTGGCCACACGGCCCTTGTAGACATCCCCCACCTGGCTGACGTGGGAACTGCGCTCGATGAAGAGCTCGCACACCTGCCCGTTCTCTAGAAGGGCGATGCGCATCTCCAGGGGGGTCGAATTGACCACCAGGGACCGGCGGACTTCCATGGCTGAAACCTCTCTTCGAATTCGGCGAAGGCGCAACCCGCGACTCCCCACTCCCCCGCGGGACGTACCAGTCCCGGGGGTCTCATTTTTTTACCAGGACCGGAGAGTCCTGGGAAGGCCTGTGCACAAAAAATATCTATGCGAAGGCATCCGGCACCGCCGGCGTGCGCTCCTGATGGGCCAGGGAGGTGATGCGGTTGCGCGCGTCCACGAAGACCACCCTGGGTTCGTGGTGCTGGGCCTCGGCTTCCGAGAGATAGCCGTAGGAGGCCAGGATCACCAGATCGCCCTTGGCCACCAGGTGGGCCGCAGCGCCGTTGATCCCGATCTCGCCGGAGCCCTGAATGCCGGGAATGACATAGGTCGAGAGGCGCGATCCGTTGGTGACGTTGTAGATATCGATCTTCTCGTGCTCCATGAACCCGCTCGCCTCGATCAGGAGGGGGTCGATGGTGATCGACCCCACGTAGTCCAGATCGGCCCGGGTGACGGTGGCGCGGTGGATCTTGCCGAGAAGGAATTGTCGAAGCATGGCAGCCTCCGGGTCCAGGCCTCCGAGGGAGGTCCCGGCCTGACTACAGGATGGCGCCCCGAAGGGCCGACGTCCAAGAAACTGTTAATTGAACAGCACGACATGCAACTCCACGCCGATTCTGGGCAGGGGAATCGGGGGAGGCGCGGAAGGCATTCTCAGAGCGTCCCTGATTTCCAGCTGGATGTTCCCGGTCAACCCTTCCCGCAATTCCCATCGTCCTTCTATGAGGAACCAGGCCCGATCACTGTGGCGGGGATCGAAGGCCACATAGGGATGCGGCGGAAGGCGGGGACCGAATTTCTTGGCGAGGCCCGGCGGCAGTCCCCCGGCCTTCCTGGCCTGCCCTGGTGGGAGTCCACCCCGCTTCGCCAGGCCCGGAGGAACGCCTCCGGGAGGACCCAGCAGCAAGCCCAGGGAAAGCAGAGCCGTCCAGAACATGAGGTGCCTCCTTCAGCCCGTGAGCCTAGTTCGTCTCCAGATGACTGGTGAACTGCGTGGAATCGGGATCGGGGGCCAGGAGCACGTTGTCGATCAGGCGGGTCTTCCCCACGATGGCGGCCACGCATATGGCGGAGGTCCGCACCACGTCCCGGCCCACGGGTTCCAGGTTCTGGGTATCCACCAGCTCCAGGTACTGCAGCTCATCCACCTCGCCCAGGTGCTGGCGGGTCAGATCCAGGAGGCGCTCCGGGCGCCGCTCCCCTCCCTGGAAGGCGGCCTCCGCGGCGAAGAGGGCGCGGCTCAGGCAGAGGGCCCGCGTGCGGTCCCCGGGGCTGAGATAGGCGTTCCGGCTGCTGAGGGCCAGCCCATCGGCCTCGCGGACGGTGGGGGCCACCACGATATCCACGGGCATGTTCAGGTCCCGGACGATGCGCCGGATGATGACGGTCTGCTGGAGGTCTTTCTGGCCGAAGAAGGCCAGATCCGGCTGCACCATGTTGAACAGCTTGGTCACGACGGTGGCCACGCCCCGGAAGTGGCCGGGCCGGAAGGCCCCGCAGAGCTGCTCGCCCAGCTGGCTGGGTTCCACGAAGGTGCAGAAACCGGTGGGGTAGACCTCGGCGGGTTCGGGCAGGAAGAGCACGCTGACATCGAGCTTGAAGCAGAGGGCCTGATCCCGCTCCAGGTCCCGGGGATAGCTGGAGAGGTCCTCGCTGGGGCCGAACTGGGTGGGATTGACGAAGATGGAAACCACGGTGTGGTCGCAGCGGGCCGTGCTCTGCCGGATCAGGGCGGCGTGGCCCTCGTGGAGGAAACCCATGGTGGGCACGAATCCGATGCGGCTGCCGTTCTCCCGAAGCGCCTTCAGGACGGCGCGCAGTTCGGAGATGGTGCGGACGATTCGCATGGACAAGGGTTGGACTCCGTTCAGTCGGTGGGTTCAGGTTCAGTATGGGCCGGAGGCTGCCATGCGCTCAAAAGCTTCCGAGTGGCCTCTGGCAGCATATATGACTCGGCGCCCCCCGGGAACCCTCCGTCACGGATATCGCTGGCCCACTTGGACATAGCCTCCACCATGAGGCCGTACCCGTCAAGATACTGCCGCACGAATTTCGGCCCCTTCTCGGGCAGAATGCCCAGCAGATCATGGAATACCAATACCTGCCCCGAACAGCCCGCCCCTGCCCCGATGCCGATGGTGGGAATCTCCAGGACCTCCGTCACCCTCGCGGCCAGTTCGGCCGGGATGCCCTCCAGGACGAGGCTGAAGCAGCCGGCCTCCTGGAGCCGCAGGGCATCCTCCAGGAGCCGGATGGCCTCCTGGCCGCCCTTGCCCTGGACCTTGTAGCCGCCCATGGCGTGGAGGGACTGGGGCGTGAGGCCCAGGTGCCCCATCACGGGGATTTCCGCATCGATGAGGGCGCCGATGACGGGGATGCGCTTAGCCCCCCCCTCCAGCTTCACGCCCTGGGCCCCCGCCCGGATGAAGGCCCCGGCGTTGCGGATCGTATCCTCGTTCCCCAGGTGGTAGCTGAGGTAGGGCATGTCCACCAGCAGCAGGGCCCTGGGCTGGACCCGGGCCACGGCCTCCAGATGGTGCAGCATCATCGCCATGGTGACGGGCAGGGTGCTTTCGAAGCCCAGGCAGACATTCCCCAGGCTATCACCCACCAGGATCGCATCCACGCCCGCGGCATCGGCGATGCGGGCGGTGGGCGCGTCGTAGGCCGTGGTCATGACGATCTTCCGCCCCTGGGCCTTGAGCTTGGCGAGTTCCGGGATCGTCGTCCGGGGCTGGGAGGAGGGTGCGTGACTCATGGATTTCCCCGAACGGGATTCACCACCGGCAGGCTCACCTGAGTGGGGGTCCAGTCTGCCAGAGGGTCCACCCGTTCGGGGAGGACGAAGCGGAGTCCGGCGCCCTCGACAGCCTGGCGGAAGCGATGCACATCGGGTCGGCCCAGGAAGGCCATGGCGTGGGCCTCGGGGATGCGGGACCAGAGCTCCTGGAAGGTGCCATAGGCATCCTGGAGCCTGGAGCGGGCCCCCAGCCTCTCGCCGCGCTTGAGGAGCAGGGCCGCGCTCTGGGCGCTGGCCTCCAGGGCCGCCGCCGGGAAGCGCAGCTCCCGGGCCGCAGCCTGGACTTCGCTCCAGGCGGAGAGGCCCTCCGACGTGATGGCTTCGGAGGGCTCCGGGGCCGTCATCAGGAGGAGGGCGTGGGCCCGGTGCCACTCCAGTTCCAGCCACCGGGACCCGGAACCTTCCACCGGTGCCTTCAGGGCTTCCAGGGTGGCCCAGGGGCCTTCCAGGCGTCCCCCGCCCCCGTTCTCCAGGGCGGAGGCAGCCTCCGACTGGAGGTGGCGCAGCCTAGCGAGCCGCTCCCGCCAGGTCAGCCCGGCCCCTTCGAAGATCTCCGAGGCCGACCGGAAGAGGCGGATGGCATCCCCCAGGGAGCCCCGGAACGCCGAGATCTCCCCCTGCAGGAAGGCGAAATCCCCCCGTTCCGTGGCGGTGAGCCGCTCGGGTGGCGTGCTGAGGGCCTTCAGGAGCTCCATTTCCGCGTCCATGGCCTCCCCCAGGGCCGCGAGCGTGCGCGCCTTCCAGACCCGCACCCGGGCGGAACCCACCCGGTCCCCGATGGCGTTGAACCGCAGGAGGGCGCTGTCCAGGTGGTGGAGGGCGGGGGCCAGGCTCTGTTCGAGGGACCGGAAGCTGCCGAGGATGAGATGGCACTCCCCCTGCTGTTCCTGGTCGTCCAGGAGGCGGGCGGCGTGGAGGGCCTCCCGCAGATGGCCGTAGGCCGCGTCCGGCTGACCCAGGACCAGGCGGACCTGGGCGAGGGCGCCCAGCACTTCCGCCTGCTTCCCCAGGTCCTGGCCGTGCTCCAGGAGGCGCTGGGCCGACTGGAGGGTCCCGAGGGCCCTCTGGAACTGGCATTTCTCGCCCTGGGCGCAGCCCAGTTCCACCAGCAGCGCCACCCGGTCCCGAGGCTCGCCCAGGGAGCCTTCGGGTCCCAGGATCTGCAGCCCCTCCTCCAGGGCCTTCACGCCCTTGGCCTGGAAACCCCCCAGCAGGTGCACCTGGCCCAGGGCCAGGCGCAGGCGGGCCTGCTCCGGGTGGCGGGGCAGCTCGGCGAGGACGCCAGCGGCGGCCTGGACGGCCTGCATGGCCATGGGGAGATTTCGGAGGCGGATCTGCAGGAAGGCCCGCTTCCGCATCACCCGCGCCAGCTGGGCCCGGAAGGGCTCGTCCTGCTCCAGGCATTCCTCCAGGGCCACTTCGGCCAATCCCAGCGATTCCAGGGCGAATTCGAACGGGGAGCGCTCCCCGAGCACCTCGGCGGGGACACGGCCCCCCAGGGTCCCCAGGGTCCAGGCATCCGCCAGAAACTCCCAGAGCCGGGCCCGCTGGACCGGACTGGGGTGGAACTGGAGGGTCTCCTGCACCACGCGCTCCGCCTCCTGGGGCGGGGGGGGATCCTGTTCGATGGCCTCCAGCACATGGGCCAGGGCGGTCCTCTCGTCCGAGGCCAGGAACTGCAGGTGCACGGAGAGCACGGGGCGACCCGCCTCCTGCTGGAGGGCGCGGAGGAGGGCCTTGGCCACCCGCCGGGTCTCGGCCTGGGAACTGCCCGCCAGGGCGAGGGGTCGCAGCCGGGGGTCGGCGAGGGAGGCCCGCCCCTCCTTGAGATGGACGAGCCGGGCACTCACGGCGGCTCGCAACGCCTCGTCCAGGGGGTCGCCCGCGATGCCCAGAGCCATGCCCAGCGTCCCCTGTTCCAGGGGGCGGTCGGCCAGGGCCAGGGCCCTGGCGACGGCCAGCCCCGAGGGGCCGAGTCGCTGGAGGCGGCCTGCCAGGATCTGCACCACCAGATCCTCATGGACCTGGATGGTGCCGGGGCTGCCTTCGGCCAGCCTCCAGCCCTTTGGATCCCAGACCAGGGTCCCGTCCAGCTGGGCCTTCTCCAGGATCCCCCGGAGCAGTCCGGGATTGCCCAGGCTGGTCTGGAGGAGGGCCTGGAGAAAGGCTTCGGGGAGGGTGTGAGGCCCCAGCAAGTCCGAGATCACCTCCAGGAGTCCCGCATCCTCCAGGCGGTGGAGGGTCATGAACGAAACCGCCAGTTCCCCCTTCAGGGGACCCAGGAAGTCCCGGAGACCGCTGGGCTGCCCCGTGGCGGTGAGAGTGAAGAACCAGGGAAGGGCGGAGCCCAGGGCGAGGGTGGCGAGGAGGCGCTGCAGGTCCTCGGCTCCGCGATCCGCGTCCCGCACGAAGAGCATGCGGGGGTGGAGTTCCGAGGCGAAGGCGAAGACCTGGAGGGCCGCCTCGAGCTCGTCGGCCTCCACACGGGTCTCCCCCAGGGAGGCCTTCCGCCCCCCCCGCAGGAAGGCGAAGGTGGGCAGGCGACGGGCCAGGACCCGGGAAGCCTCGGGGCTGCGGGCGTAGAAATCGGCCTCGAAGCCCCGCAGGAGTTCCTGGAGCAGCCGGGCGAGGAAGCTGCCCGCCTTCTCCTGGTGTTCCACCTCATGGTCGGACACCCAGAGGCCTTCGGTCTCCACGGCGGCAGCGGCCCAGTCGGCCAGGGGATCCTGCCCCAGGCCCTCCTCGCCCATGAGCACGAGGATGCGCTCCACGGGGGCCGGCGCACTGAGGCCCAGGACCAGGGACTTGAGATAGGTGAGTTCCTGGGAGCGGCCCCGGATGGGGCGGGCCACGTCGTCGGAGATCCCCGGAGCCTCCTCCCAGGGCCGCTCACCCTCCCGGGTGCCCGGACCCCCCAGGTCATCGAGGGCAGACTTCAGGTCCCCCAGCCCGTAGGGAGCCTCCCCCAGGACCCGGGGGACGACTACGCGGCCCGGGAGGAGCCGCAGGACGGCAGGCGAGAGCAGACGGGGGTGACGGCTGGGCCGGAGGCATTCCTGCAGGCGCTTCAGGAACGCCTCCCGGCAGAGGGGGGAGGATTCCGGCCAGTATTCCCCCAGCTCCCGGCCGGGCAGTTCCTGGAGGAACCAGGCGCGGTCGGTATCGAAGCCGAAGCGGCAGGAGGCGGGGTCCAGGGGCTCGGCGTCAACGAAGCGCTGGAGATAGACCTCCCTGAGCTTGTCCAGTTCCCGGTCCTTGGGCCGGGGACTCCAGAGCTGGAGCAGCAGGGGCTCCCCGCCCTCCTCCGCCCGGACCAGGTGCCAGGAGCAGCCCCGCCCTCCGGCGGTTCCCAGATCGGAAATCGGCGAGTACCCGCGGCCTCCCAGTCGCAGATTCGGGCTCATAGGCCAATCCCCGAAGCCGGGCCGACTTCGAACGTGGGTTTAAGGGAAAGCATGAGGAGAGTCTAGCAGATGGGATCGAGTGAGCCCGCCGCCTCCGGGACCCGTTTCCCGGGAATCCCAAAGATAAAATCCCGGGTTGGAAGTCCCGGGTGTAAAAAAAGCTTTGAACAACTGATGACAATCCGGCGTCCCATTCGAGATGGTTCCATCCCTGCCGGGAGGACAACCTGACGTTTCCCCTCGGAGGTTCCGCATGCACCTTTTCGACCGCGTGTTCCGCCTCGTCCTGCCCCTGGGCGCGATGGCGGTGCTGGGAACGGTCGTCACCGTGGGCTGGTTCACCCAGCCGGACCGCTTCGCCAAGGGCTATGCGCCGGAGCAGCCCATCCCCTTCTCCCACCAGCTCCACGCCGGGACGCTGAAGATGTCTTGTGCGTACTGCCACTCTGGAGCCACAAAGTCCAGGGCGGCGGGCGTGCCCAGCCTGGAAACCTGCATGGGCTGCCACAGGGTCACGAAGACGGACCGGCCCGCCATCCAGGAACTGACACGCCTCTACAACCGGGGCGAGGCCCTGCCCTGGAAGCGGGTCCACACGCTGCCGGACCATGTCTTCTTCGATCATCGGCCCCACGTCAACGCGGGGGTGGCCTGCCAGACCTGCCACGGCGAAGTGCAGACCATGCCGGTCCTCACCCGGGAGATGGGCATGCGCATGGCCAACTGCCTCGCCTGCCACCGGGATCCGCGCCCATCCCTGCCCAAGGATTCGAAGATCATCCGCGCGGCCGAGCACTGCGCCGTCTGCCACCGCTAGGAGCCCCGACGATGGAAGCTAAGCCGTTGCCGCAAGACAACCTAGCCAGTGTGGAAGAGGCCCGGCATAAGGGGCCGCAACAAAATTCCCAGGACTGCCCGGGGGATCTTGTAGCGGCCCCTAAGAATCGCCGCCAGATCCTGGGAAGCGTGGCCGCGCTGTTGGCCGCCCCCCTGGTATTAGGGAAGGACGCTCTGGTCCCCGCCTTCCTGTCCAAGGAAAGCGAGGCCCCCGAACCTAGGCTACGGCCCCGCATCAACCCCCCTGCCCATTCGGTGAAGCGTGGATAAGCCGCAAGCGCGAAAGACCCCCTTTTCTCTCGACTCGGAGCGGCATAAGGGGCCGCAACGGAATGGCGATGAAAGCCATGGTGATTCCGTAGCGGCCCCTAAGCAGCTCCAGCACGACCCCGACGACCTCCTGCCCATCGGCCAGCCTCGCCACTGGCGCTCCCTGGAGGAGCGCGAGGAGACCCCGGAGGCCCGCCAGGCGGCTCACGACGAGTTCCTCCCCGGCGCCGTGGATCCCGATGACCCGCCCACCACCAATTTTTCGCGCCGCACCTTCCTCACCCTGGTGGGCGCCACCACGGCCCTGGCCGCCACCGTGGCCTGCGACAAGAGGGGCCACTCCACGGTGGTGCCGTACACCAAGCGGCCCCTGGAGGTGGTCCCCGGCGTGGCCAATTTCTACGCCAGCAGCTTCCCCGAGGGGCGCCGGGCCTACGCCGTGCTCGTGAAGACCCGGGAGGGCCGGCCCATCCACATCACGGGCAACGACGAGCACCCCGGGCCGAAAGGCAAGACCAGTCCCCGGGCCCTGGCCGATGTCCTCCGCCTGTACGATCCCGACCGGTTGCGAGCTCCCAAGATCCAGGGGCGGCCCGGCACCTGGGCCGAGGCCGAGCACACCCTTGTGGCAGCCCTCGCCTCCGCGAAGCGGGAGGCCAAGCCCATCCTGCTGCTGAGCGGCGCCACCAGCAGTCCCACGCGAAAGGCTCTGCTGGCGGACCTTCAGGCCGCCCTGCCCACGCTGGAGCACCTGGCCTGGGAACCCGCCCTGGCCGAGGGCGCCCAGGAGGGCGCTCGAATCGCCTACGGCACACCCGTGGAGATCCGTCCCCGCCTGGAAAAGGCCAAGGTGATCCTCAGTCTGGGCGCCGATTTCCTGAACGGCGACGACCCGGAAGCGATCGCGGCCTTCACCGCCCGGCGCCGCCCATTTGGACCTGAGGATGGGCACACGGCTGTGAGCCCCGGTTCACCCCCGGCTCACAGCGGGGGGTCCGGGGGGGACGCAGAGGAAGCCTTGCTCCCGGGCGGTCACCCCCGGATGACGATGTCTCGCCTTTGGGTTATCGAAGGCAGCCTGAGTCTCACGGGCACCAACGCCGATCAGCGCTTCCCCCTGCGCCCCTCAAGGATCGCGGCCCTGGCCTTCGCCCTGGCCCGGGAACTGGGGCCCCTGCCCGCAGGCGTCTCGCTGCCGGCAGGCCCTGGTCAGGAAGGCCTTCCCGCGAAGGCCTGGAAGGAACTGGTGCATGACCTGAAGTCCGCGGGTCCTGAAGCCGTGGTGCTCTGCGGCGAGGGACTGCCCGCCGAGGCCCACGCGGCCACCGCCCTGATCAACGTCATGCTGGGCAGCCAGGGCCTGGAGATCCGACGCACCGAGAGCCTCACCACTGGGCAGGAGCTGGACAGGGTGGTCCAGGTTATGGGCGAGGGGAAGTACGCCGCCGTGCTTCTCTGGGACGTGAATCCCGCCTACGCCTTCCCCAGGGCCGCGGCGTGGAAGAGCGCCTTCGCCAAGGTGCCCCTCCGGGCCTGGATCGGTCTCATCGAGGACGAGAGTGCCGCCCAGTGCTCCCTCCAGCTGCCGGAACACCACTGGCTGGAGGCCTGGGGCGACCATCTGGACGGGGCCGTGCTCACGCTCCAGCAGCCCACCATCGGCGCCCTCTACGACACGAAGCAGGGCGAGGACTTGATCCTGGCGCTGCTCAAGGGCCTGGGCGCCCCGAAGGCAGAGGACTACCACGGCTACCTCCAGGCCCGCTGGCAGCGCGAGGTCCAGCCCAAGGGTTCCCCCGCTTCCTTCGAACGCTTCTTCCAGGCGGCCCTGCACGATGGCCTGGTGAGGCTCGAGACCAAGGCTCCGTCCGCCCCCGCCTTCAGGGGCCTCGGGGATGCCCCGCAGCGGGCCTTCGCGGCGAAGCCTGAGGGTTTTGAACTCCTGCTCCATCCCGGCACACAGGTCCTGGATGGGCGATACGCCAACAGCAGCTGGCTCCAGGAGCTGCCCGATCCCATCACCAAGGTCACCTGGGGCAACCCTCTCTCCGTCTCGGTGGTGGACGGAAAGGCGCTGGGCCTGGCGGACGGCGACATGGGGGAACTCGAGGTCGCGGGCATCAAGCTCCGTCTCCCCGTGATCCTCCAGCCCGGCCAGGCCAGGGGCACACTGGCCCTGGCGCTGGGGTATGGCCGAACGACGGGAGGCGTGGCGAGAGGCGTGGGCACCAATGCCTTCCCCCTGGTGGGCTCCGGGGGCGCGAAGCTGGTGAAGGGCCGCGGACACCTGGAACTGCCCCGCACCCAGAGCCACCACCGCATGGAGGGCCGCGATCTGGTGCGCTCCTTCTCTCTGGCGGAATTCGCGGAGAAGGCCAGGCACCATCACCCGGAAGCCGACCCCGCCACCCTCTACCCCGATCAGCAATTCCCCGACCACAAGTGGGGCATGGTGATCGATCTCTCGGCCTGCATCGGCTGCAGCGCCTGCTCCCTGGCCTGCCAGTCCGAGAACAACATCCCCACCGTGGGCCCCGACCAGGTGGCCAAGGGGCGGGAGATGCACTGGATGCGCATCGACCGCTACTACGAAGGTGAACTGGAAAACCCCAAGGTCGTGCACCAGCCGATGCTCAGCCAGCACTGCGACTCGGCGCCCTGCGAGAACGTCTGTCCCGTGAACGCCACCAACCACAGCCCCGACGGACTCAACCAGATGGCCTACAACCGCTGTGTGGGCACCCGCTACTGCGCCAACAACTGCCCCTACAAGGTGCGCCGCTTCAATTTCCTGGAATTCACCGCCGACAAGACCGAGCCCGCCACCCTCGTGCACAACCCTGAGGTGACGGTGCGCCCCCGGGGCGTCATGGAGAAGTGCACCTTCTGCGTCCAGCGCATCCAGGACGTGAAGATCCGCGCCAAGGGCGACAACCGGCCGATCAGGGACGGCGAAGTCCAGCCCGCCTGCGCGAGCGCCTGCCCCAGCCAGGCCATCGTCTTTGGGGATCTCAAGGATCCCAAGAGCGAGGTCTCCCGGCTGGCGGGATCTCCCCGCGGCTACAAGGTGTTGGAGGAAGTGGGCGCCCGGCCCGCCATCTCCTACCTGGCGGACCTGAAGAACCCCGCGATGGAAGGAGGCGCCCATGAGTGACGCCCTGCTCCTGCTCCAGGAACCGGCCCTCACCCTCGGCGTCGTGACGCCGGGGAGCCTGGATGACCAGGTCCTGTCGCACACGGATCGCCGACCGCCCCGGGCCTGGTTCATCGCCATCGCCATCACGCTGACTCTGACGATGGTGGGCTTCGGCTTCATCGGCTACACCCTGGTCACGGGCATCGGGGCCTGGGGCAACAACAGCCCCGTGTTCTGGGCCTTCGACATCATCAACTTCGTGTTCTGGGTGGGCATCGGCCATGCGGGCACGCTCATCAGCGCCATCCTCTTCCTCTTTCGCATGCGCTGGCGCAACGCCATCGCCCGCTTCGCCGAGGCCATGACGATCTTCGCCGTGATGTGCGCGGGCATCTTCCCCCTCATCCATGTGGGGCGGCCCTGGCTGGCCTTCTGGCTCTTCCCCTACCCGAACCAGCGGGGCATCTGGACCAACTTCCGCTCGCCCCTGCTCTGGGATGTCTTCGCCGTCAGCACCTACTTCGGCGTCTCCCTGATGTTCTGGTACTTGGGCCTGATCCCCGATATCGCCTCCATGCGCGACCGGGCCACCAACAAGTGGAAGAAGCTCATCTACGCCATGCTCTCCCTGGGCTGGCAGGGCGCCGGGCGCCACTGGCAGCACTACGAGAAGGCCTACATGCTGCTGGCGGGGCTGGCCACGGGCCTGGTGCTCAGCGTCCACTCGGTGGTGAGCTTCGATTTCGCCACTTCGGTGGTGCCCGGCTGGCACATGACGATCTTTCCGCCCTACTTTGTGGCAGGCGCCATATTTGCGGGCTTCTCCATGGTGGTGATCGTGCTGGTAGTGGTGCGCGAGACCATGAACCTGACCAATCTCATCACCCTGCGGCACCTGGACGTGATGAACAAGGTGATCCTGGGGATGAGCTGCCTCATGGGCTACAGCTACATGATGGAGGGCTTCACGGCCTGGTACAGCCAGAACACTTACCTGCACCACACCTTCCTGAACATCATCGGCGGCCACTACGGCTGGGCGGGCTGGCTCACCATCACCTGCAACATCTTCGTGCCCCAGCTCCTCTGGTTCAAGAAGTGCCGCACGAACTACTTCTGGATGATCCTGGTGGCCGTCTCCGTGACCATCGGCATGTGGTTCGAGCGCTTCGTCATCATCGTCATCTCCCTCTCCCAGGACTACCTGCCCTCCGCCTGGAGGCTCTACAAGCCCACGGTCGTGGACTTCGGCATCCTGCTGGGTTCCTTCGGCCTCTTCTTCACCCTGGTCCTCCTCTTCGCCCGTGTGCTCCCCGTCATCGCCACCACCGAGGTGAAGGGCATCCTGCCCGGAAGTCAGCCCACCCATGGAGGAGACCATGAGTAGGCCCTTCGCCGTCCTCGGCCTCTTCGACAGCGCGGACGCGCTGCTGAAAGCCATTCCCCTGGTGAAGGCCCGGCAGCTGGGCCGCCTGGAGACCTACACTCCCTATCCGGTCCACGGCATCGACGAGGCCCTGGAGCTGCGCCGTTCGCCCCTGGGAGGCATGGTGCTCGTCATGGGCGTGGTGGGCGCGCTGACGGCCCTGGGCTTCCAGTACTGGATCAGCGCCGTGGACTATCCCATCGTGACCGGGGGCAAGGCGCCCTGGTCCTGGGAGGCCTTCATCCCCATCATGTTTGAGGTGACGGTGCTCTTCGCCACCTTCACTGCGGGCCTGGGCATGCTGCTCCTCCTCAACAGGCTGCCCTTCTTCGGCCACCCGATACTCACCTCCAAGGCCATCCGCACCCTCACCCGGGACCGCTTCGCACTCGCCGTGGAAGCCGACCCGGAACTCGATGCCGAAGCCGCCAGGGCCGCGCTGCTGGAGGCGGGGGCCCTGGAGACTGAAGTCCTGCCTGGGCCGGAGCTGGCCCCCTTCCTCACCAGCCACTTCATCCTGCGCACGCTCGGGGGAATTCTCGCGGCCTGCCTGGTCTCGGGCTTCGTGATGTTTTGGGCCATCAAGCTCTTCCCCGTGCTGCCGCCCATGTCCTACATGCAGGACCAGCCCCGGCTCAGCGCCCAGCAGGGCAGTGCCTTCTTCCAGGATGGCCGCGGGATGAGGATGCCCGTGGCAGGCACCGTCGCGCGAGGATATCTGCCCAGCGCCACGGGTTCCCAGGAGGAGGCCGCCACCCTTCCCAATCCCGTCCCTCGGACCAAGGAAGTCTTCGCCATTGGCAGGGCTGCCTTCTCGGATCGCTGTGCCCTCTGCCACGGGGCCCTGGGGGACGGCGTGGGGAGCCTCACCGCAGCGTATGGCGCCAAGCCGGCCAACCTCCAGGCCCAGCAGTTCCGGGACTACCCTGACGGGAAGATATACTGGGCCATCGTGAACGGCAAGAACGCCATGCCCGGTCACGCTGCCGATCTCACCGAACAGCAGCGCTGGGCGGTGGTGCACTACGTGCGCGCCCTGCAGCGGGCCCAGAACGCCAAGGATGACGACCTGAAAGAGGCGGTGGCCCGATGACGTCGATTCCAGGTTCCTCAACCCAAACACCGAAGCTGTTGCTGGGGATGACCGGCCTCGGTGCGCTGGGTGTGCTCGCCTCCTATGTGAAGGCCGGTCCCGAGCGCTTCTGGGCCAACTGGATCATCTGGTTCCTCTTCCTCTTCACCCTCGCCCTGGGCTGTCTCTTCATGGTGGCCATCGAGCACCTGGTCGCCGCCCGGTGGAGCGTGCCCATCCGCCGCCTGCCGGAGCGCCTCTCCACCCTCCTGCTGCCGGTGGTCCCCATCGGCCTCATCGCGCTGGGGGCGGTGCCCGTGCTCTTCCCCGGTGCCCGCCCCGAGGCCCTGCAGAACAAGCTGCTGGCGGGCAAGGCGCTGTGGTTGAGCCTGCCCTTCTTCTCCCTGCGCACGGTCATCTGTCTGGGGTTGTGCCTGCTGGCCCTCGCCGTCCTCGTGCGGGGGTCGCTGCGCCAGGACCGGACGAAGGATCCCCGTTTCAACGTGAGGGCCCGGAAATTCGCCCCGGCCTTCATGGCGATTTTCGCCCTGGTCATCACCGTGGCGGCCTTCGACTGGATCTCGGGTCTCACTCCGGAGTGGTACAGCGATATCTTCGGCGTCTATCTCTTCGCGGGGGGATTCCTGGCCGCACTGGCCTCGACGCTGCTGGCCCTGGGCCATCTTCAGGGGCGGGGTCGCCTCGCTGAGGTCCGCCGGGACCACCGCTACAACCTGGGCGCCTTCCTCTTCGCCTTCACGGTCTTCTGGTCCTACATCGGCTTCGCCCAGTACATGCTCATGTGGTACGCCAATCTGCCCGACGAGGTGGTCTGGTACCAGGTGCGCCTCCAGGGCGGATGGCATGTCGTCACCCTCGCCCTCGCCGTGCTGCACTTCGTCATTCCCTTCTTCGCGCTGGTGACCCGGGATGCCAAGGGCGATCCCAGGCGCCTGCACTGGGTGGCCCTCCTCATGCTGGGGGCCCACGCCCTGGACCTCTACTGGCTCGTGTTCCCGGTGCTGGGGAGGGGTGTCCTCTTCTCCTGGCCCGAGCTCAGCTTCGGCCTCTTCTTCCTGGGCATGGCGCTGCTCTGGGTGCGCCGGGCCCTGAACTGGGGCGAGGACATGCCGATCGGTGATCCCTTCCTCAAGAGGGGACTGGAGTTCCACCTATGATCGACCGCTACGTCTCCCCTTCCGAACTGCGGCGCCTCCTCTCGGCGCTGCTGGTGGTCCTCGGCTTCATCTCCCTGGCCGCCCTCTTCGGCTTCATCATCGTCCCCGGCCTGCGCTTCCAGGCCCACCCCGTTCCAGAGACCTCCGTCACTGCAGTCCAGGGCGATGCGGGCTGGCTGGATCCCGCGGAATACCCCCGCGCCGCCCGGCAGGTGATCCCGCCCGTGGACCCCAGGACCGTGATGACTCCCAACCCCGAACTCATGGCCCGTGGCCGGGCGCTCTACGCCCAGACCTGCGCCACCTGCCATGGGCCCGAAGGGAAGGGGAACGGCCCAGGCGCCAAGGGGCTCAATCCCGTCCCCCGGGACTTCACCGCCAACGTCGGCTGGAAGAACGGCACCCACCTCGACAACATCTTCCGGACTCTGGACGAAGGCGTGAAGGGCAGTTCCATGGTGTCCTACACCTACCTGAGCAAGCGCGACCGCATGGCGCTCGTCCATGTGGTGCAGAGCCTGGGGAGCTTCGACCACGGGGCCAGCGACCCAGCGGCCATCGCCGCCCTGGAGAAACGCTTCGCCACCGCAGGTGAGGTCATCGCCGCGCGCATCCCCGTGGGCCAGGCCATCGAGCACCTCCTGGCGGAGTCCCAGGCTCCAGGCCTGGTGAATGCCACGGCGAGCCCCCTTCTCCGGGAGGCCATCCTGGACCCGGTCCGGGCCGGGCAGACTCTGGCCGGGATTCCCGGTTGGCAGGGAAGCGATCAGTCCCTCGCCAGGGGCGTCCTGCCGGGCCTTCGCACCAACGGCTTCTCGCCTGTCGTTGCGACATATACGCCAGCGCGGTGGAACGAACTCCGCACCAGCCTTGCCGTTCACTGAGGATCCCCCATGTTCAGCTTCCTGCGACGCCTGCTTCCACTCGTCCTCCTCCCGGCCCTGCTGGGGCTTCCGGGCTTCGCGCAGGCCCCCGCTGCGCCACCCCCCCTCTCGGCGGGAGAGGTGGGCATCGACGAGAGGCTGGGCCAGCGGGCGGCCATCGACCTCGTGCTCAGGGACGAGGACGGGCAGGCCGTTCCGCTGCGCACGCTCATCGACAAGCCCACCATCCTGACCCTCAACTACTTCCGCTGTGCGGGCATCTGCACGCCCCAGCTCAACGGGGTCGTCGATGTGCTGAACCGTACCCAGGCTGAGCCCGGGAAGGATTTCCAGGTCATCACGGTGAGTTTCGATCCCCGGGATACACCGGAAATCGCCGCCCAGAAGCGCACCAACTACCTGCGGGAGATCACGCGGCCCTTCCCGCCCGGGGCGTGGCGCTTCCTCACCGCTGACGCCGCCACCACCAAGGCCCTGGCCGATTCCGTGGGTTTCAAGTTCAAGAGCCAGGGGGACGACTTCATCCATGCCGCCGCCATCATCTTCCTGAGCCCCACGGGGGACGTCACGCGCTACATGTACGGCGTCACCTACCTGCCTGCGGACCTCCAGCTGGCCGCCCAGGAGGCCGCCCGGAACCAGGCCCGGCCCACCATCAACAAGTGGCTGAAGATCTGCTTCAGCTATGATCCCGAGGGCCGCAGGTACGTCTTCAACTTCACCCGCATCGGCGCCGCCATCATCCTCCTGGGGGCCGCGATCTTCCTGTTCGTCCTCGTCCGCAAGGGCCGACGCACCAAGGCCGAGGAGAAGGCATGAGCCATCCCGCTTCCCACTCCTCGTCCCAGCCCAGCTACCTCGTCAATACCGGGACGCGCAGCGGCATCCTGGCCTGGATCACCTCCACGGACCACAAACGCGTGGGCCTCCTCTACCTCTTCTCCATGGTGAGCTTCTTCTTCGTGGGCGCCGCCATCGGCGTCGTCATGCGCCTCGTGCAGCTCACCACCTTCCAGCATTTGATCACGGCCCAGACCTACAACGCCCTGTTCACGCTGCACGGCGTGATCATGATCTTCCTCTTCGTGGTGCCGGGCCTGCCGGCCGTATTTGGGAACTTCTTCCTGCCCATACTCATCGGCGCCAAGGACGTGGCCTTCCCCCGCCTGAACCTGGCCTCCTGGTACTTCTTCATCATCGGCGCCACCCTGGCCATCCTCTCGCTCTTCACGGGCGGGGGAGCGCCGGACACGGGGTGGACCTTCTACGCGCCCTTCAGCATCAAGACCGGCACCAACATCAGCCTGGCGGTCTTCGGGGCCTTCATCCTGGGCTTCTCCTCCATGCTCACGGGGATCAACTTCATCACCACCATCCACCGCATGAGGGCCCCGGGCATGACCTGGTTCCGCATGCCGCTCATGAGCTGGGCCCTCTACTCCACCTCCTGGATCCAGCTCCTGGCCACCCCCATCCTGGCCATCACCCTGGTGCTGGTGATCCTGGAGCGCTTCTTCGGCATCGGCATCTTCGATCCTGCCAAGGGGGGTGATCCCCTGCTCTACCAGCACCTTTTCTGGATCTACTCCCACCCGGCGGTCTACATCATGATCCTGCCGGCCATGGGGGCGATCACCGAAATCATCCCCACGTTCGCTCGTCGCACGATCTTCGGCTACAAGGCCATCGCCTACTCCAGCATGGCCATTGCGGCGGTGGGCAGTCTGGTGTGGGCCCACCACATGTTCACCAGTGGCATGAGCAATGTGGCGCAGATGGTCTTCTCCCTCCTCACGATGATCGTGGCCGTGCCCAGCGCCATCAAGGTCTTCAACTGGGTGAGCACGCTGTACAAGGGTTCCATCAATTTCCAGCCGCCCCTCCTCTTCGCCCTCACCTTCATCTTCCTCTTCTGCATCGGCGGGCTCACGGGCGTCATGCAGGGCGCCCTGGCCATCAACATCCACATCCATGACACCTACTTCATCGTGGGCCACTTCCACTACGTGATGTTCGGCGGCACGGGCTTCGCCTTCTTCGCCGCCCTGCTCTACTGGTTCCCCAAGATGTTCGGGAAGATGTACAGCCGACGGGCCATCTACGCGTCCTGGTTCCCCATGTTCATCGGCTTCAACATGCTCTACTTCGGCATGATGATCCTGGGGATGATGGGCATGCCACGGCGCTACTACGTCCACCTGCCCCAGTTCCACTGGATGCACGTGTTCGCCACGGTGGGCAGCTGGTTTCTGGTGCTGGGGCTCCTGGGCTTTTTCGGAACTCTGCTCTACGCGATCTTCAAGGGCGAGCAGGCCGAAGACAATCCCTGGGGAGGTGTGAGCCTGGAATGGACCATCCCCAGCCCGCCCCCCCTGGAGAACTTCGAGGAGATTCCGGTCATCACCACCGGGCCCTACCACTTCCCCCAGGAGGAGGCATGAGCGTTCTGCCCGATCCCTCCGTGATTCCCTCCTCGCTGGGGCCCGACTCCGCAGGAGCCTGCTCCGTCACCCAGGGGTCGGGACACAGGGATGACTTCGGCTCCAAGCTGGGCATGTGGCTCTTCCTCGTCACCGAGATGGTGCTCTTCGGCGGGCTCTTCCTGGCCTATTCGGCTATGCGGCACCGCTATCCCGGGGAGTTCCACCAGGCCGGTGCCGAGCTGAACGCCACCCTCGGTGTCATCAACACGGTGGTCCTCCTCACCAGCAGCCTCACGATGGTGCTCTCCATCGTGGCCACCCAGCGCAGCGAGATGAAGCGAGCCATGGCCTTCCTGGCCACCACCATCGGCCTGGGGGCGGTGTTCCTCGTCATCAAGGCCTTCGAGTGGGCCGCGAAATTCCACCACGGCCTCTATCCCAATTCCCCGCACCTGGCCACCCTGCCCCCCGGCGAGCAGGTCTTCTTCGGCCTCTATTTCTCCATGACGGGCCTGCACGGCCTCCACATCATCGCGGGCATGGGCGTCCTCTCCTGGGTGCTCTGGATGATGGCCCGGGGCCGGGTGCGGGCCGACCGCTACATCCATCTGGAGAACGGCGGTCTCTACTGGCACCTGGTGGATGTGGTCTGGATCTTCCTGTTGCCGTTGTTCTACCTCGCCGCCTAATGCTTTTCCAGGGGGACCGCTTGCTCACTTCGTTCGCGATGTCCCCCCGGAACCCCCACCTCGCATTCAGCCAAGCTGGATGCTCGGTCCGAGGAACTCCCCATGACTGAATCTTCCCTCAATCTCGAATCCCACGTTGCCCATCCGGGTTACGGCACCTTCATCAAGGTATGGGTAGCGCTGCTTTGCCTCACGAGCGCCCTGGTGAGCCTCAGCCACCTGGGGCAGACCGCCGCGGTCTGGGGGCTGTTGACCCTCACGCCCCTGAAGGCCGGGCTCGTCTTCTACTTCTTCATGCACCTGAAGTACGAAGGACTGCTGCTCAAGGCCGTGGTCCTGGTCACCCTGCTGACCCTGCTGATCTTCTTCGCCCTTCTCTTTTCCGATGTCGCTTTCAGGTAAGGACGGGTCATGGACTGGATGACACAAGCCTCCACCTCAGCCGAAAAATCCGACGCGGTCTTCTTCTTCGTCTTCGGACTCTCGCTCCTCTTCCTGGTCTTCATCACGGTCCTGATGATCTATTTCGTCATCCGGTACAGCCAGAAGCGCCACCCCAAGGCCGCCCAGATCGAGGGTCACACGGGGCTCGAAATCCTCTGGACCACCATCCCCCTGGTGCTCTTCCTGGCGATCTTCTACTACGGCTGGACGAACTACGAGTACATGCGCCTGGCCCCCCGGGATTCCATGGTGGTGAAGGTGACGGCCCGGCAGTGGAGCTGGTCCTTCGAATACCCCAACGGCAAGCAGAGCAAACTGCTCTTCGCGCCCATCGGCAGGCCCATGAAGCTGGAGGTGCGGAGCGCCGACATGGTGCACGGGTTCTTCGTGCCCTCCTTCCGCCTGAAGATCGACGCCGTGCCCAGCCGGGCGAACACCACCTGGTTCGAGGCCACCAAGCTGGGCGCCTTCGACATCGAGTGCACCGTGATCTGCGGCGTGGATCACAGCCTGATGCTGAGCAAGGTCGTGGTGGTGCCCGAGGACGACTTCAAGGCCTGGTACTTCGGAGGGGAGAACGCCCCCGAGCCCGGGAAGAATCTTCCCGTTGCAGCTCCTCCTCCGGCGATTGCCGCAGAGGCTCCAGGGCTCGCCCTGCTGCGTGCCAAGGGCTGCCTGGCCTGCCACTCCGTGGACGGTCGGCCCATGGTGGGGCCCACGCTGAAGGCCCTCTTCGGGCAGCGGGAGGAGGTCTTGGTGAACGGAGAGCTCCGGACCGTCACGGTGGACGAGGCCCGCCTGCGCGCCTCCATCCAGGATCCCATGCGCGAGATCGTGAAGGGTTATCCCCCGGCCATGCCCGCTTCGCCCCTGGATGCCCAGGAGCTTGAGACCGTGGTCGCCTACATCCAGACGCTGAAGTAGGAATGCCATGACCGCTTCCGCGATCCCTGCGACCCGACCCGACGGCTTTGCCCTCTTCCTGGAGCTCACCAAGTTCAAGATCTCGGCGGCCTCCACCTTCACCGCCGCCACCGGCTACATCGCCTTCCGGCGGGGATGGGACCTGGGCCTTCTCACGGCCCTGGTGGGCACACTGCTGTTGGCCATGGCCTCCTCGGCCCTCAACGAGGTGCAGGAGCGGAGGCTGGACGCCCTGATGGAGCGCACCCGGCACCGCCCCATCCCCAGCGGGGCCCTGAGCGCTCTGGGCGCGACCCTCATCGCGAGCCTGCTGGCAGTCGGCGGGTTCCTCCTGCTTCTCTTCTTCCATGGATGGACACCGGCCCTGTTGGGCCTCCTGGCCATGGGCTGGTACAACGGGTTCTACACTCCCCTCAAGCGCATCAGCGCCTTCGCCGTCGTGCCCGGTTCCGTCATCGGGGCGCTGCCCCCGGCCATCGGCTGGGTCGCGGCGGGGGGACCCATCGGCGATCCCGCCCTTCTCGCCCTCTGTTTCGTCTTCTTCGTCTGGCAGGTCCCCCACTTCTGGCTGCTGGCCATGCTCCACCAGGAGGGTTACGCCCAGGCGGGTTTCCCCACCCTCGCCCAGCATTTCCAGCCGGCCCAGATCCTGCGCCTCACCTTCACCTGGACCTGCGGCACACTGGCGGCCTGTGGCCTGCTGCCACTCTTCGGAGCCACCCATGGCATCGTTGCCCTTGGGATCCTGGGTGCAGGCTCTCTGTGGCTGCTGCTCAAGTTCAGGGATCTCCTGCGCCCGGGCCGGAGCCCGGCGGATATTCGCCGCGCCTTCCTGCAGATCAACATCTTCTCGCTGCTGGTGATGGGCGCCGTGATCCTGGACGCGATGGGGTGCCGATAGGGTGCAATTTCGGGAAAGGATGACTAAGGGATGACTAAATCAGAAGGGGAACGACCGCTGTTTTTGGTGATTTGATTTGGTTAGCTTTGCTACTGGATGTCTAAGGACCACTCTGGATGTCTAGGGATTGCTCTGGGCTGCAAACTGATCTTCAGTGGTGCTTCCGGGCCCATCGGCCTTTCTGTTTCCCACCAATTTTTTCGATGGTCTTGTCCCGTTGAGACATCGCGAATAGGATGTTGCGGACCTTATTCCGGCGCTGAGCGTCGTCCAGTGCATCAGAGAACTTGTCCAGAATTAGGCTCTCGATTTCCTGACGAGTGGCGGATCCGAACTTGTCCAAGAGGGCCAAGATCATGTCCTTGTAGTGGGCATCGTCGAAAGCACGGTTCCGGATGTACTCCATGCGGCCACCTGTGGCCTTGGCAATTTGCGCCGCTACAAAGTAGCTGGGCTTTCGACCTTCGATGAGTCCTGCCTTCCGTAACAGACCCGCGGCATCGTCAGTGATTGGTTGGCGTTTCTGAACTCGGTCCAACAGAATGACGGTTCCCAACGGTAGTTCCTTGCGCTCCAACAACAGGCGAGTGTAATTTTCGTCGATGGTCTGGCCGAAAATTTCAAGGACGACTGCTCCTGGCTGAGATTTGCTGAAATCCGGAAGGGGGAAGTAGCGTTTCCGTTGGGATAGGATCATGGCATGGATTCCATGCCCCACCGTGTCGATCATGGCCAGATTCACCATGGCATGGGCTAACCACGGATTCCGGTAACGTTTGGGCGTGCACTCGCCAGCGAAGTAATCCTCTGGTTTCCCGTCGAAGAAGTCGCCCGCGTTTTCGAAGATGAGACGATCCACCTTCTCTGTCACCACAATGCGGGATTGTCGCGTGTAATCTTGGTGTGCAATGCAATTGTGAAGAGCTTCCAGGATTACCCGCGTGTCGTACTTATCTACCTCCATGGCGAGGAGTTGGTTCTGGGAGAATAATTTGAAAGTGATGTTCCGGATTCGTTGAAGCACAGCAGTGGTGTTCAGCAGAAAGGGCGGTCCGAAATGCTCGTAAGCGTTCTCCTCTCCCACCAGTTTCCATGTGATCTGGGCCGGAACGGGAAGAAGGTGAACGCACTCCGGCTTTCCCAACAGAAGGAGAGACGTTCGCGTGAGCTTTCCCTCGATGGTTAGCTTCGCCTTATCCAGGAATGTACGATTGTCCCATCCGTTGATGTCAGAGATGAATACCGCAGAGCGGTTCCTGTCTTTGAATTTTTCCCGAGCGATCCTAAGAGCGTCGAGGTGCAGGTGCTCCAGTCGCGCGCCGTCTACGATTTCAGAAGACCAATCGGTCAGCTCCGTTGGTTCGCCAAGGATTACCTCCAGACGCTCGCTACGCAGTTCTACGATGCGATCTTCCAGGCGCTGCCAGGCCTTGTCGTGGGCATACACCGGCAACCTGGGGCGGTGCCTGGGAACATGTACCACCCAGACGGTCTTCCCAGTATCTAGGGTGTTATAGGGTTCCACCGTCAGGTATTCGGAATCGAGATTAGGGCACTTGCCCAAAATGCGAACTCGCAAGTTGGCCGGATCGTAATCGTGGAAATCCTGGATGCCCACTACATGAAAATCATCCGTGATGCCGATAACCAGGGCACCTCCTTCCATGTTGGCCAGAGCCGATACATAGGAAACGACATCCTCTCCAGCCTTCCCTGAAACAGAGTGCTTCAGGTGCTTGAACTCCTTCCATTCGCAGGCCTCGTTCTCCCGCGTGAAGTGGGCCTTCAAGCGGAGGAGGAGTTCGGCTTCATTCATGGCTTTGGGGGCTCCAAACTCTCAAATTGGTGGTGCTTGAGCCATATGCAATGTCAGTTGGCAACCGATTTTGATCCTTTTCCTACGGCATTCCCAGCCAGCTCTGCAGCAGCCCCAGCCTCGCCACCAGTTCGGAGAAGCGCTCCACGGGAAATCCCATCACCGTGGGGAAACTGCCCTCGATGCGCTCGATGAAGAGGGCGGCGATGCCCTGGGCGGCGTAGGCTCCGGCCTTGTCCATGGGTTCGCCGGTGTTCGCGTACCAGCGCCTCTGCGCCTCGCTCACGGGGCGGATGTAGACTTCGGCCGTGTCCACGAAACTGTGGATCTCGTCGTCCTTCCGCAGGCACAGGCCCGTGTGCACTTCGTGGCGGCGACCCTGGAGGAGTCCCAGCATCCGCGCGGCGTCCACCTCGTCCACGGGCTTGCCCAGCACATGGTGATCCACGGCCACGGTGGTATCGGCCGCGATGACCCAGCGGCCGGGATTCACCACCGAAACGATCTCGGCCTTGGCCCGGGACAGTCGCTCCACCATGACGGCGGGCTCCTCGTCCGGCAGGGGCGATTCGTCCACCTCCGGAGCCCACACTTCGAAGGGGATCTGCAGGGCCTCCATCCACTGGCGCCGCCGGGGGGAGGCCGAGGCCAGAATGGGGGGGGGCAGGTAGAGGGTGTGGTCTTCGGGGCTCATGGGGTCGAATCCTTCTTTCTCATTGTCAGCAGGGCGGCGGATCCCAGGACCCCCAGCAGTCCCCAGATCGCCCAGGGGTGGCGGGCCGGTGTCCTGCGAGGCCGCCATGCCAGAGAGAAAGCATAGGCCCCTTCGCGGCGGGGCTCCCCCCACAGGGCCCAGGAACCATCCTCTCGGAAGAGTCCGGACTTCCCGGTGAGCGTGGCCCGCAGCAGGGGGACTCCGGCTTCCACGGCCCGCAGGCGGATCTGCGCCCCGTGGAGGTCGGTGGCGATGCTCCTACCGAACCAGCCATCGTTGGTGTGGTTGCTGAGCAGATCGGCCCCCGCCAGCTCCATCCCCCTCGCCACCCGCAGCGGAATGAGCGCCTCGCTGCAGAGCAGGGGATGGACCCTCAGTTCACCCCCAGGGGTGGGCAGGGAGAAACTGCTATGCGCACTCAGTTCCCCGGGTTCCTGGGAGGCGCGGTCCAGCATGCGGTCCAGGGCCCGCCGAAGGGGCCCCGGTCCCGGCATGCGCTCGCCGAAGGGCATGGGTTCCGTCTTGGCCTGGAGGAAGGGCGGTCGCCCGGCCACCTCGCCGCGCACCAGGTTGAAGAGCCCCCCCTCGGTCCCGAAGAGCCAGGCGATGCCCCGGCGCTGGGCCTCGTCCTGCATGCGCAGGCTGGGGTACCGGTCATCCCGGCCCATGACGGAACTCTCCGGCCATAGCACCAGGGTGGGCACCCCTGGATGGGGCAGCTGTTCCCTCGCGAGCACGGCGTCCGTGCGGCCCCACATCTCGGTCTCCATCCCCGCCCTGCGCAGGCCTGGCTCGAAATTGGGCTGGATCATGACCACATCCAGGCGCCGTTCCGATCCCCGGGGCAGCAGGAACCAGGCGGCCGATAGGGCGACGGGGAGGGCCAGCCAGGCCAGGGGCACCCGGAAGGCCCGCCCGGTGGCGCCGGAGGCCAGGAGGGCGCCGAAGAGGGCTCCGCCGCCCCAGCACCAGGCGGAGAGCCCGTAGGCGCCCAGGAAGGCGGCGCTGCGGGCCGTCCAGGGGAGGCCCCCGAGGGCCGCGCCCCAGTTCCAGGGATAGACGTGGAAGCCGAGGAGCTCCCAGGCGGCGATCCCCAGGGCGGCGACGGTCGCAGCGGCCCAGGGGCCCGAACGGCGGAAGGCGAAGCGAGCCAGGAGCAGCACGCCCAGATAGCCCAGGGCCTCCCAGGCCCCCAGCAGGAGGGAGGCCCCCAGGGCCGCGGGGTAGGGCATGGGGCCCTGGATCTCCAGGGTCCCGGGGACCCAGTGGAAGAGCAGGGCGAACCCGGCCATCAGGGAGAGGTACAGCCAGCCGGGGTGGCGCCCCTTGAACAGGGCATCGCAGATCAGGGCCGGGAAGAGGAAGCTAAGGGCGGCCTCTCCGAAGCCCCAGCCCGAAGCGGCCGGGAAGCGGAAGGCGAGGGCGAAGAGGGCCCCCAGGATGAGGGCCTCCAGGAGGCGGCGGAGGGCAATCATGGGCCGAAGCTCCCAAAAGGGATGAAGGGGGAATTCACTCGGCCATCACCATGGGTTTCAAATGAAGAGCCTGGGCTTTCGGGCGGATCTCCCGGAGACGCCGCTGGGCCGCTGCGCGGGACGGGAAGGGCCCCACGCGAATCCGCTGGAGCGACTGGCCGGACCTATTCGGGGCGGCCACCGGAAAGAGTCGCACGGGATCGCCCAGGCTGCGGCTCAGATCTTCCTGGAGCCGCCGGGCGCGGTCCCCATCGGCCAGGGCCGCGAACTGGATCCAGATTCCCTGCGGGGATTCTGCGGTCTGGCCCAGGAGTTCCACCACCGCGGGCACGCTCTGGCCTCCCCTCCCGTTGCCGGCGAAGAGCCAGTAGACGGTGGGCCCCACCGGCCGGTGAATCATGCGTCCATGGGGAGGGAGGTCTTCGCCGGGAGGGTCCAGCCAGACCTTCTCCGCCCCGGCCGTGACCCACCGCAGCTCCACCGGTTCCCCCGCCTTCACCAAGGGGGGGTGGACCTCGAAGAGGAGGATGCGCGCCGCCCTCGGGAGCTCCTGAGCCCCGAGGGCACCCGTGAGTGCGAGGAGCGGCAGGGGGTTCACGGCTCGGTTCTCCGGGCGGCTTCGAAGCAGGCGATCCCTGCGGCCACAGCCGCATTGAGGCTTTCCACGCCCTGGGTGGGAATGGCCAGGAACTTCACGGCCGGGGGGAGCTCGGTCTCCCGCCAGCCGTGGCCCTCGTTGCCCACGAGGATCCGCAGGGGGGCGCGGAGGTCGGCCTCGGCCAGGGGCCCGGCCTCGGGTCCGCCATGGAGGGCGTACCAGCGGCCCCCATCCAGGGGCAACTGGGCGCAGCGGCGCAGGGGCAGCAGGAAGGCCGCGCCCATGGAGCCCCGCAGCGCCTTGGGACTGAAGGGATCCGTGCAGCCGGGTCCCAGCAGCACCTCCTGGAAGCCGAAGGCGGCCGCGCTGCGCAGCACGGCGCCGAGATTGCCGGGATCCTGGATGGCCCAGGGCACGATGACCCGTTCCGCCAACGGGCCTATCGGCTCCGGTCCCAACTCAACGAGAAGGGCGTGGGTGGGGGGACTGCCGGCCTCCCCCAGGTCCCGCATGAGGGATTCCCCCAGCAGGAGGAGCTCGGTCCCCAGCTCCTGTTCCAGGGGATGGGGCCTGGCCCCCTCCAGGCGCAGCCAGAGAACGGGGCGCAGCCGCGCTCCCGCGGGACGCAGCCGGGCCTGGGCCCAGGCCTCGATGAGCTTCTCGCCCAGGAGCAGCGTGTGGGTGCGTCGGGCGCCTCCAGGGGAACACTGGGCCCGGAGGGCCTTGAAGCGCGGGTTCGCCCGGCTGGTGAGGAGGAGCGGCGTGTGCATGGGTCCAGATTACGCGGGTGAAAGGGTTTTGAAAGTCCAGGCGATGGGGCAAGAATGGAGGTCTGCCCGGAATCATCCCGGCCTTTCGCCGGATATCCAAGTGTCATTCACAATTATCGGGGGACCTGCATGCAGCCATTCGTTTCCAGCGACCAGAACTTGAAAGAGTTCTCCTTCCGGGCGGTCATCATCGGGCTGGTGCTCTGCATCGTCCTGGGGGCCGCCAACGCCTATCTGGGTCTCAAGGCCGGCATGACCATCGCCGCCACCTACCCGGCGGCGGTCATCGGCATGGCCCTCATCAAGCTCCTCAAGGGCACCATCCTCGAGGAGAACATGGCCCGGACCGTGGGCAGCATCGGTGAGAGCGTCGCTGCGGGCGCCGTCTTCACCATTCCCGCCTTCGTCATCAGCGGGCTCTGGCCCCAGTTCTTCACGGCCAAGCACTACATGACCTCGGCCTTCATCATGTTCAGCGGCGGTCTCCTGGGCATCATGTTCGTGGCCCTCCTGCGCCGCGTCATGGTCGAGGATGCGGAACTGCCCTACCCCGAGAGCGTGGCGGCAGCCGAGATCCACAAGGCCGGCCAGGGCACGGGCGGCGGGACGGCCCTCCTCTTCGGGGCCATGGCCTTCGGCGGCTTCATCCAGATCCTCAACCAGTTGAGCCTCTACAGCACCTCCTGGAGGAAGTTCATCCCCTTCAAGGACGCCACCTTCAGCCTCATCGAGAAGGGCAAGGCGGCCATCGCCCAGGGCGGCATCCTGCTCAGCTCCCCCGGCATCAGTCCCGCCTACATGGGCGTGGGCTACATCATCGGGCCCCAGCTCGGCGCCCTCAACTTCGCCGGTGGCGTGATCGCCTGGGGCCTCCTCGTGCCCATGATCACCTACTTCCTGGCCCCGGGCGCCATGCCCGCGGACGCCTCCATGGCTGACTGGATCGCCCTCTCCGGCAGCGTCTGGCAGAACATCGTCAAGCCCATCGCCATCGGCGGCATGCTGGTCGGCGCCTGCACCACGCTGTTCCGCATGCGCAAGAGCCTCATCACGGGCCTCAAGCGTTCCATCGGAGACGTGAAGAAGGCCGCCTCCGGCGAGCACACGGTGGACCGGGTCAACCAGGACATCTCCTTCAACTGGATTCTCGTGGGCGTCGCCTTTTCCGCCCTCTGCACGCTCCTGATCGCCAAGTACATCTTCGGCACCAGCCTCCTGGTGGCCGTGGTGGCCGCCCTCCTGGCCGTGATCCTGGGGTTCTTCTTCGCCGCCGTGTCGGGCTACCTGGTGGGCATCATCGGTTCCTCCAACAACCCCATGTCGGGCCTGACCCTGACCGCCCTGGTCATCACCGCTCTCGTGATGGTGATGCTGGGCGTCAAGGGCAATGAAGGCGTCGCCGCCGTCCTGGGTGTGGCCGCCATCGTCTGCGTCAGCAGCGGCGTGGCGGGCGAGATGCTGCAGGATCTCAAGGCCGGCCACATCCTGGGGGGCACCCCCTGGCGCATGCAGGTGGGCGATATCTTCGGCGTGATCCTCGCAGCCAGCCTGCTCTTCATTCCCCTCGCCTACCTCCACATGGGCGACATCAACATCGCCGCCGCCAAGGAGATCGACACCCGCCAGGCCGCCCATGTGCAGATGGTGACCTACTCGGGCACACGCACCGATCTCCAGAAGGAATACACCCTGGAGCAGGTGAAGGCGCTCGACCCCGAGACCAAGAAGGAAGTCCTCAACCTGCAGGACGCCGGCTTCGGCAGTTCGCGCCTCGCCGCCCCCCAGGCGGGCCTCATGGCCATGCTGAGCAAGGGCATCGTGGGAGGCCGCATGCCCTGGGCCCTCATCATCGTGGGCATGCTCATGGGCATCGGTTTCGTGCTCATGCAGGTGAAGAGCCCCATGCTCGTCTCCGTGGGCATGTATCTCCCCCTGGAGACCACCTTCGCCATCTTCCTGGGCGGCTGCATCAAGGGCATCGTGGAACTCCTCGGCAAGAAGAGGGGCCTCAACGAGGCCCAGCGGATCCGCGTGGAGAACAGCGGCGTGCTGGTGGCCGCGGGGCTCATCGCGGGCGAGGCCCTGGTGGGCCTGATCTTCGCGGGGCTCGCCGCCAAGAACATCAACTACTCCATCATCAAGAGCCCGGGGATGTTCTTCATTAGCCTGATCATCCTGGCCATCATCGCCCTGATCCTGATCCTGGTGCCCCTGCGCGATCCCGGCCCCGCCGACGCTCCCGCGCCGCCGAAGGCCTAATTGATAAAGAGCAAGGGCCCCGCACGGGGCCCTTGCTCTTTATGGATGAAAGGCGAGAAGACAATGAACACACCCAAGACCCAAAACGAGATGCTGGCCGCCGTGCCCGCGCCCGCGGTGGGCCATCTCGTGCGCGAGGACGGTCTCTTCACCCTCCTGCGCCCCAAGTTCGTGAGCCCGCGTCTGCAGTGGCTCCAGCGCCTCCTCAAGCGGCCCCACTTCAGGGTGAAACTGGACGCGGTGGGGAGCTGCCTGTGGGCCCAGATGGACGGGACCCGGGACGGCTACGCCCTGGTGGAGATCCTCCGCCTGGCCTTCGGCGAAAGGGTCGAACCCGCCGAGGAGCGCACGGCCCGCCTCCTGCTGCAGCTGCTGGAGGGCGGCTTCGTGAGGCTGGTCCGCCTCTGATTTCAATTGGCGTTCGCTCCAGAATCCCCGGCAGTGCCGGGGGTTCATGTGGTTCTAGATCGCAAGGTGCCCCTTGACCTCCAGGGCCTGGCCCAGGGCATCCTTCAGCTGCTGGAGGCCGAAGGGCTTGCCCAGGAAGGCCTGGGGCAGGTCGGTATGGGCGCCGGACAGGACCTGGCCCTTGTCGTAGCCGCTGGCCAGGATCACGGGGAGGCCGGGATCCAGCTGGCGCAGGGCCTTCAGGGTCTCCCAGCCATCCATGCGGGGCATGGTGAGATCGGTGATGACGCAGCGGATCTTGCCTCCGTATCCCCTGAACACCTCCAGGGCCTCGACGCCGTCCCTGGCGGTGAGCAGAGTGAAGCCCAGCATCTCGATCAGGGCCCCGGTGGACATGAGCAGCAGTTCGTCATCGTCGACCAGGAGGACCGTGCCGCCCCCCTCGGGTGCTGGGGCCTGGGCCCCGATCTCCGGCAGGCGGGGGGCGTCTTCGGAGACCGGGAAATAGAGCCTGAAGGCACAGTACTGGCCCTGCTGGCTCTCCACCGTGACAACCCCGTCGTGGGCGTGGACGATGCCCAGCACCACGGACAGGCCCAGGCCGCGGCTGATGAACTTGGTGGAGTAGAAGGGGTCGAAGAGCTTCTCGATGTCGGCATCCGCGATGCCGCAACCGCTGTCCCTCACCTCCAGGCAGGCATAGTCGGATTCCACGGCCTGCCAGCCTGCCGGGAAGCGGTGGGTGGCGGGGATCTCTTCCCCCTTGGCCGACTTGACGCTGATGCGGATGCGGCCCCTGCCATCGTCCAGGGCCTCCCAGGCATTGCTGACCAGGTTGGCGAGGACCTGCAGGATCTCGTTTTCGTTGGCGTTGATGACCGGGCCGGGCGCAGGCCAGTCCGTCTCCAGGGTCGCGGTATCGGGCAAGGTCTCCTGAACCAGGGGCAGGCAGTGGCTGCAGAGCTCGGAAAGGAAGCGCGGTTCCCGCCGGCTGGTGGTCTGACCCAGATAGAGCAGCATCAGCCGACTCACCTCGGCGGCCTTCTCGGTGGCCCGCATGGCCATGGTCAGGCACCTGGCCGGATCCACTCCGATGGGGGGTCCTCCCAGCAGTTCCAGATTGGCCATGATGGATTGCAGCTTGTTGTTGAAGTGGTGGGCGATTGCCCCGGCCATGCGGGCCAGGCTTTCGGCCTTCTGGAGCTGGTGGTTCTGGGCCACCAGCTCCTCCTTCTCCGCGTCCAGCTGCTTGCGCTCAGTGATGTCCACGACGAAGCCGTGCCACTGGATATCTCCGCTGGCCAGGGGTTCGGGGGATGACTCGAAGTGCAGCCACTTGACCGCCCCCCCCACCAGGGCGCGGCCATTCCAGTCGAAGGGACGCTGCCCCAGGATCCCCTCCCGGAACGTGGACGAAAGGGAATCCAGATCATCGGGGTGGATCGCTCGGGGCACCGCCTCGGCATCGCTCAGGAGGCTCCCCACGCTGGTCTCGAAGATCTCCGCCATCCTGTGGCTGGCATAGTCGAAGGTATAGGTGCCGCCGGGTTCCGAGCGGAGGATGTAGACCCCCACACGGATCTTGGAAGCGAGGACCTCGTACTGGTGCTCGCTTTTCCTCAGCGCCTCCTCGACCTGCTTGCGTTCGGCGATATCGCTCACCACGATGTGGAACAGGGGCGATCCGTCGGCCGCCTGAGCCGCCGCCGTGTCCAGGTGCGCCCAGAAGGCCGTTCCATCCGGCCTCACCATCCGCAACTCCCGGCTCTGGGGCGAGCCGAGCTCTGTGATCTGTTTGCGATGGAGGTAGAACTTGTCCTGGTCCTCCCTGAGGATGAACCGGGTGAGCGGCTGCTGGACCAGCTCGGCGTGGGACACGCCCAGCAGGGTGGCCGTGGTGAGGTTGGCCTCCAGGATCAGCCCCTCCTCGCTGACGGTGACATAGCCCACCGGCGCCAGGTCATAGAGATCGAAGTAGCGGGACTGGGAGGCCTCCAGCGCGAGCTGGGCGCGGCGCAGCTCCTCGTTCTGCATCTCCAGTTCGATCTTGTGCACCCGCAGTTCGAAGAGCATGCGCCGCATCTCGCTGGGGGGCAGGGCTTCCAGGTCTTCCATCAGCTGGGCCGCGTTGCCCAGGGCCGTTTCTTCGGCCTGCCTCCGGAGTTCGGCGGCGCTGCCGGGGTGCTTGTTCGTATCGCCCATCTTGTCTCTCCAACGCTCGACTCAACCAGAAATTCCTCGATCCTCCCGCAGCCGCTGGCGAATGCAGCTGCCGAGCCTGTCGTGCCACGACGGAGGCGAATCGATGAAAATTTAATTTACAATAGTAGGCACAAACTTGTTCGGCCCATTAGATATCGGCAGGGTTCGGCAGAATCCGCAAAACGGGGCCAGGATTTGTACAAGCCAAGCCTCTGAACCCATTTCCGGGTTCAAGGGGAAACCGGAAATGGGAGCCGAGGCCCCGCATGGGGCTGCGTTTCGCGGCTACTCGATCCCCAACCGCCCCTGGGTCATGCGGATGATGGCGGGCACA
This sequence comes from Holophagaceae bacterium, assembly GCA_043723905.1. Classification (GTDB taxonomy): domain Bacteria; phylum Acidobacteriota; class Holophagae; order Holophagales; family Holophagaceae; genus JAYREN01. The sequence continues at coordinate 41,967 of JAYSNJ010000061.1, read as the reverse complement.
TGGAGATCTTCGGCCATGCCTAGCACCTCGCCGCTGGGGGTGGGGCCCTGGGGCAGGAGCCGGGTGGGCGTGGAGGGGACGGGCAGTTCAGAGGAGCCGACGTGGGGGGGCATCTCCCCGTAGACATGCCCACTGTTCACCCGGAGCTGGGAGGCCGGAGGTTCCTCCCGGGGGGGGGGCGTGAACATGGGTTCCGAGGGCAGCTCGAAGCCTGAGGCCAGCACCGTCACCAGGGCCTTGTCCTCCAGTTCCGGGGCCTCCACCTGGCAGAGCTTGATGTCGGCCAGACCCTGGTAGTGCTCCTGCAGGTAGCGCATGGCGGTCTGGACGGCGGAAAGTTCCACCCGATCCCAGTCGGCGGTGATGGAGACGATGACCTGGGAGGCGATGCCCGAGGCGGCCCGTTCCAGGAGCGGGCAGTCCAGGGCCTTCTGGACGGCGTCCAGGATGGCCTCTTCGCCCCGGCCCTGGCCCGTTCCGATGAGGGCCTCGCGGCCGTTGCGAAGCACGGCTTCCACATCGGCGAAGTCGCCGTTGAGCTTGCCGGGGCGGAGGATGAGATCCGTGATGCCGCGCACGCCCTGGATGAGCACGCCGTCCGCCACCCGGAAGGCCTCCGTGACCTTCACGTTGCGATCGCAGAGGACCAGCAGCTTCTCGTTGGAGACGACGATGACGGTGTCGGCGGTCTCCCGCAGGTTGTCGAGGCCCACGCCCGCCTTGAGGGCCTTGCCGGGCCCTTCCCAGCCGAACGGGGTGAGCACGATGGCCACGGTGAGGGCGCCCATCTCCCGGGCGCAGCTGGCCACGATGGGCGCAGCGCCGGTGCCCGTGCCGCCGCCCATGCCCGCGGTGATGAAGACCATGTCCGCGCCCTGAAGGCTGGCCAGGATCTCGTCCCGGCTCTCCTCGGCCGCCAGGTTGCCGCGCTCGGCGTTGCCGCCGGCGCCCAGGCCCCTCATGCTCATGGGCCCCAGGGGGATCTTCACGTGGGCCTTGCTGCTGGCCAGGCTCTGCTGGTCCGTGTTCATGGCGATGAGCTGGACCCCGGAAACGCCGCTCAGGATCATGCGATCGAGGGCGTTGCAGCCCGCGCCTCCCACGCCCACCACCTTGATGTTGGCGCCGGGCAGGTGCACGGGACTGGGGAGGAAGGGGACCTCGGGCATGGAGACTCCGTCGGAATGCATGTTCACAACCATTTCTTGAACTTGTCGAAAAAGCCGCCCGGACTGCGGGTGGCGCGTCCGGAGGCGTCGTTCATGTCCCGGTGGAGGGACTTCACGGCGCCCAGGGCGTTGGTGTAAAGGGGATTGCCCATGACCTGGGGAAGGCCCTGGATCCCGACGACCTTGCCCAGCACGACGCGGGGACGGCCCAGGATGTTCTGCGCCAGGATGGGGAGATGGGGCAGCAGCGCGCCGCCGCCCACCAGGTGCACGCCGCCGTGGATCTCGTGCACGAGGCCGCTGCGGCCGATTTCGGCGAGCACCATGTTCAGCAGTTCGATGGCCCGGGCGTGGAGCACCTCCGCCAGCTCCCGGCGGGAGACCATGCGGCCCTCGTCCTCCAGCTCGATCTGCTCGGAGGCGTCCACCTGGGTGGGCAGGGCCGTGCCGTAGATCCGCTTGATGCGCTCGGCCACGCTGATGCCGCCCAGGTGCTTGGTGATCTCCAGATCCTTGGTGAAGTGCTGGCCGCCGATGGGGATCACCGCCGAGTGGCAGAGGGAGCCCCGGATGAAGACTCCCAGGTGGGTGAGCTGGTCGCCGATATCCACCACCACGGCCCCGTTCTCCGCATCCTCCCGGGAGAGCACGGCCTCGGCGCTGGCCAGGGGCGAGTAGATGAGCGTGGCGCCCTGGAGGGAGGAGAGGTGCATGGCCCGATGGATGTTCTCCAGCACGGAGCCTGGCGCCACGATGATGCGGATCTCCGCCTCCAGCGTGTCCCCCACCATGTTCACGGGGTTCTTGATCTCGCGCTGGCCCTTGATGTGGAACATCTGGGGAATGCGGTGGAGGACGGTCTCCTCCTTGATCAGCTTGCAGGCGTTGGCGGCCTGCTCCATGACCCGGTCCCGGTCCGCCACGGTGATGACCCGATCGGGGTTGGAGATGGTGATGGAATCCCGGAGGTTCTCGCCCTTGAACTGGATGCCGTCCACGGAGACGCGGATGCCGCTGAGGGCCGTCTGGCCCGCCGTGCGCATGGCCTCCTCGACCACCCGGTTCACCGCCGCCACGGTCAGATTGATATCCGTGATCTCGCCCTGGCGGATGCCGCCCTCGGAACTGGCGATGCTGGCTCCCGTGACGTTGAGCCCGCCCCCCTCACCCTGGACAGCGACAACCGCGACGACCTTGCTTGCTCCGAGATCCAGACCGAGGAGGACAGCGGGTTGCACCATGTGGGTTCCTAGTTCCTTTTCTTGATGATAGCCGCAGGGAGCGCAGGAATTCGAGACTGGACAATCCGGGCTCTACTGTTTATCGCCCACGGCCTTCGGCGGGAGAACCGTCTCCAGGTCCCCGGCCACCACGTCCCCGTCCCAGCGGAGATCGAAGTAGCGCACCCGGGCGAGTTCCGGAGTCTTGGCATAGCGTTCGAGATAGATGGCCTGGAAATCCGGGATATTTTTTGCAGGATCGTGCTTCGACAGGTAGATCGGCGCCTGGAGGCCCTCCAAGAAGGCCACCGGGCCCCGGGCGCTCCAGCGGAGCTCCGAGATCCGCTCGAAGAAATCCTTCTGTCGATCCCGCAGCACCGCCGCCGTGCGGATCAGGGTGACGATGGATTCGTCCGTCTGGCTCCTGGGATCGGCCACGACGGGAATGGGCAATAAGTTGCTCTGGTTGACCTTGTCCAGCACGATCCCGTCGTCGGCCAGCAGGAAGACGCCCGTGGGCCGGGCCAGCCAGAGGAGGGGTTGGCGTTCCTCCAGGACGAGGCTCAAGCGATCCGGAGGATCCCGGCGGATGATCAGGCCCTTCACCCACCGCCGTTCCTCCAGGCTCCGTCTCAGCTTCTCCGCATCGAACCAGAAGAGGGGCTTGCCCAGGCAGAGGCCCTCGGCCACCCGCTGCACCTCGGCCAGGCGCTCGCCGCGGCAGCCCGTGATGGCCACCTGCTCGATGGTCAGGCGCTGGAGGCCCAGGTAGCGCTGGCCCAGTTCCAGCACCCCCCAGCCTGCCCCGGCCACCAGGACGGCAACGATGAGGACCCGGACCCAGGGGAGCCAGGGCCGGGGAGGGCGGGTCCGGGAGGAGAGGGCCATGGGGCCAGCGTACAGCAGTACCTGCTGGAGAGGCCGGGGCGGAACCCCGGAATGTTCACCCGGGAGGCCAGGGACCGCGGACCTCCCCGGTGGACCCTGGAGCGGGGAGTCTTTGTCTTGACGGCGCCGCAGGGCCACGCCAGCATTTCCGCCATGCCACTGCTCATTCCTGTCCTGCTCCTCGCCTATGGCCTCGGCTGTCTCTCAGCCGGCTACTACCTCGCCCGCTGGAAGGGCCTGGATCTGAGAGCGGCGGGCAGTGGGAGCACGGGGGCGCGAAACGCCGGACGCCTGCTGGGGAAGGGGGCCTTCGCCTTCACCTTCGCCCTGGATGTGCTCAAGGGGATCGCCGCCGTCCTGATCGCGCGCCACTTCGTGCCGGGTCCCTGGGCGCCTCCCCTGGCCTGGCTCCTGGTGGTGATGGGGCATGTCTGGCCCGCCCAGCTGGGCTTCCAGGGGGGGCGAGGCATCTCCCCGGCCGTAGGGGGCCTGCTGGCCACGTCCCCCCTGCTGGCGGCCCTCCTGGCCCTGCCCCTGCTCCTGGGCTGGGCTCTGACCCGCAGCTTCAAGCGGGGAGGAATGCTGGCCGTTCTCGTGGGCCCCTTCCTGGCCTGGTTTTTCCGACAACCCCTGAGAATGAACGGGCAGGATTGCCTGGGTTTCACACTCCTGGCCCTGCTGCTGGTGGCGACCCATGTAAAGACCCTGAAATCCGGGGCTTCACCCGTCGCCGAAGAAGGGTAGATTGGTATTACCTTCATGAAACACCTGGGTGTCCCTGTGGAAACATATAAATTCAAGACCGCCACCGAAGCCTGGGAACTCCAGGCCCTGGAGCGGTTGAACCATGACACCTTCACGGCGGAGATTCCCCAGCACGCCGCCCAGTCCGATGGCCGCCTGAGGGATCGCTTCCACGAGGAGAACCACTACATCGTCGCCCTCAAGGGCGCCGAGGTCGTGGGGATGGTGGCCCTGCGGGCGGCGCGGCCCTTCAGCCTGGATGCCAAGCTGCCGGACCTGGACCGGCACCTCCCCCCCCACCGCTCCCTCTGCGAGGTCCGCCTGCTGGCGATCAAGCGCGAACACCGGGCCCCGGGCGTCTTCCGGGGACTCCTGGAGAGCCTGGTGCGGGAGTGCGGCCGCCGGGGCCACGATCTGGCGGTGATCTCAGGGGCGCTGCGCCAGGCCAAGCTCTACCATCACATGGGCTTCGAGGATTTCGGCCCCGTGGTGGGCACGCAGGAGGCTCCCTATCAGCCCATGTTCCTGAGGGCGGAGGTCTTCGGTGAACGGTTCGCCGGAGTCCTGGAACCCATCAACTTCCTGCCCGGGCCCGTGCCCATCCCTCCCCGGGTGCGCAAGGCCCTGGCCCGTCCCCCCCTCTATCACCGGGGACCTTCCTTCCGGGCCCTCTTCGACGAGACCCGGACAGGGCTCAAGGCCCTGGCGGGGGCCCCCTTCGTCCAGATCCTCCTGGGCACGGGCACCCTGGCCAACGAGACCGTGGCCGCCCAGCTCTCCCTCCTGGCGGGACCCGGCCTCGTGCTCAGCAATGGTGAATTCGGGGACCGCCTCCTGGAGCAGGCCCGGCGCTGGCGCCTGGATTTCCGGGCCGTCCGGTCCGATTGGGGGAAGTCCCTGGACATGGGCATGGTGACTCGGGCCCTGGAGGAGGAACCCCGGGCCCGCTGGATCTGGGCCGTTCACGGCGAGACGAGCACCGGCATCCTGAACCCCCTGGAGGCCCTCAAGACCCTTTGCCGCACGCATGGTGCCGACCTGGCCCTGGACTGCGTGAGCACACTGGGCGCGGTGCCCCTGGACCTGGAGGGTGTGCGCTTCGCCGCGGCCACCAGCGGCAAGGCCCTCGCGGGCTTCCCCGGCCTGGCCATCGCCTTCCACGACCGCCCCCTGGAGCCCTCGGAGCGCCTTCCTCGGTACCTGGATCTGGGCACCTGGAATAGCGCCGATGGCACGCCCTTCACCCACAGCTCCAACCTGGTGGGTGCCCTGAACGAGGCCCTGAAGCGCTTCAGGGGCGAAGGCCCCTTTGCCGCCCTCGCCGCCCAGAGCCTCCGCCTGCGCCAGACCTGCCAGGAACTGGGCCTGCCCGTGCTGGCCCCAGCCGAAGGGGCCCATCCCTGCGCGATCACGCTGGCCCTCCCTCCGGGGATTGCGGCATCTGCCTTCGGCGAAGGCATGGCGGCCCGGCACATCCAGCTGGGCTGGCAGAGCGGCTATCTGCGCGAGCGGAACTGGATCCAGGTCTGTCTCATGGTCCCCCACCCCGAGGAGGACTTCGCTCACCTGCTGCGCTCCCTGGGCGAGGTCTGGCGGGGACTGAAGGCCTGACCCCCGGGTTTTCTAGCGACTGTGCGCACAGGTCCCCGGCGCATTCAAGACTCCCATCCGGGCCGCGGACTGAGGATCATCCTGCATGCGGATATCCCCGGGAGGACGGCATGGAGATCAAGCTGACGAAGGACGTGGAGCAGCGCCTGGCCGCCTCGCTGCAGCGCTACCTGACCGAGAACTTCGAGGGGGATGTGGGCGAACTGAAGGCCAATCTCTTCCTGCGCTTCTGCCTCGAGGAGCTCGGTCCCCCCATCTACAACCAGGCCATCGCCGATGCCCAGGCCTATTTCCAGGAGCGCGCCGCCGACCTGGAGAATGTCTGCTTCGTGAAGGAGGGCAGCTACTGGACCAAGGGGAGCAAGCGTCCGGCACCAGCGGTCCGGCGCAGCGCCTTCAATCGGTAGGGTTCCAGATCTCCACTTCGTATTCCAGCTCCTCGCCATGGATCTCCCGGACTCGTTCGCGGACCCGGGCCATGAGTTCGGCGAAGTCCGCGGCGGTGGCGTGGCCGTGGTTCACCAGGAAGTTGCCATGCTCGGCGCTGACTTCGGCGTCGCCGATGCGCAGCCCCTTGAGGCCCGCCGTATCGATGAGTTTGCCAGCGCTTTGGCCGGGCGGGTTCTGGAAGATGCAGCCCGCATTGCGCTTCGAGAGGGGCTGGCTGGTGCCGCGCCTTTCGCGGTAGGAAGCCATCAGGGCGCGGATGTTGGCGGGATCGCCTTCCGCCAGCCGCGCCGTGGCGGAGAGCACCACATGGCCTGCAGTGAACCAACTGCCCCGGTAGCGGAATTCGCCGGGTTCCGGCCTCTTCTCCACCAGCTCGCCTTCGGGTGTAAGGAAGCGGTAGCGGGCCAGCACCTGCACCCATTCGCCCCCATGGGCGCCGGCGTTCATGCGGATGGCGCCGCCCAGGCTCCCGGGGATGCCGCTGGCCCATTCCAGGCCGGAGAGTCCCTCTGCCGCCGCGGCCTGGGCCAGGGCGATGTGGCCGTGGCTGGCGGGGGCCGTCAGCTCCAGGCCGCACCGTTCGGCCCTGGATCCCAGGCGCAGGCGCAGCACGGGCTGGGTGAGATCGCCCAGCACCACGAGGTTGGAACCCCCGCCCAGCACGCGGTAGGGCAGGCTCTCGGAATGGCAGGTGCGGACGAAGAGCTGCGCTTCGGCTTCCGTGGTGGGCTCGAAGAGCCAGCGGCAGAACCCGCCCACACCCAAGGTTGTGAGGCGCGCGAAGGGCACGTCCCGCCGGTGGGGGAGTCGCAGGAGTGCATCGGGGAGCGGGCGCGGCATGGCCTTCGAGTATCTCACCGGCCCGGGGATTCCAGCGCCATCAGGCGCTCCTTGGTCTCGAGGCTGCCGAAGAGGCTGAAGCCGCCGGGTCCGTCCGCTGCCACCACCCGGTGGCAGGGGATCAGGATGGGCAGGGGGTTTCTCGCCATCACCTGTCCCACGGCTCTGGATGCCCCGGGCGAACCCGCCAGCCGGGCCAACTGGCCGTAGGTGAGGACCTCGCCGGGACGGGTGGCCCGCAGCGCCTCCAGCACGCGGCGGGTGAAGGGCGGGAGGCCCTCGAGATCGAGAGGAGTTTCCTGGAGATCCCCGGGCATACCGGCCAGGTGGCGGGTCAGGGCCTCCGCGACGGCGCGCACCCACTGGGGCGCCGGGGCTTCCTCGAGCTCCGGGCGCTCCGGTCCCGTGAAGCGCAGCAGGCGCAATCCCCGGGCGCTCCAGGCGAGGCTGATCCAGCCCAGTTCGGTTTCGAAGGCGGTCCACTCGCTCATGCCGCTAGGATGGCAGGATGCGCTGGCTCTCCATCGACCACGGAACCAAGAAGCTCGGCCTCGCCTTCAGTGACGAGTTGGAGCTCCTGGCTTCGCCCTTCCAGGTCTGGCCCATGGAGGACGAGGCGACGCTGGCGAAGCTGGTGAAGCTCGCCAGGAGCGAAGGCGTCCAGGGCCTGCTGGTGGGGCTGCCCCGGCACAAGGACGGCACGGAATCGGGCACGGCGCCTCTCGCCCGGCATTTCGGCGAGGAGCTGGCCGCCCGCACCGGGCTGCCCCTGCGCTTCCTGGACGAGCACCTCACGAGCATGGAGGCCGAGCGGCTCCTGGCCCAGCGGGGCGTGAAGGCCAAGGACCGCAAGGCCAAACTGGACGCCGCCGCGGCGGCCGTGCTGCTGCAGGAATGGCTGGACGAGCGGCGGAACCGGCGGATCCCCGCCGACCGACTGGAACTCTGAGCCTATACATCAAGACTCCTCGCAGGGCTCCGTCCGGACCAGCCTGCCGATATCGAAGCCCTGTTCCGCCGCCTTCGCGACGAGAGCGGCGTAGGCGCCCGGGTCCATCCGGGGCTGGCGGGCCAGGATCCAGAGGTATTTCCGGTTGGGCGTGCCCACCAGCACATGGCGGTACTGCGGGTCCAGGGCGAGGATCCAGTAGTCGCCGAAGAAGGGCCAGAAGAAGGTGACCTTAAGTTTCGCGGGGACCTTGAGGTCCACCACCTTCGCCCACCCCTTCACGGACCTGGGCTTCCCTCCCTCCGTGCGGCAGCGGTTCAGCACGGACACTTTCCCGTCCGACCGCAGGGCATAGGTCGCCGAGGTGCATCCGCAGCCCCGCTGGAAGCGGTTGGGGAATTTCGCGATCTCATGCCAGGTGCCCATGTACCGGGCCAGATCCACCTGCGGCACCACCTCCGGGGGCGCCCCGTGGAGTGCGATCGAGAGGAGCAGAGGGGTCAGGAAGCGCATGGAGTCTCCTAATGCCCTTGGATGCCGCAGCCCAGGCACCCGCATCATTTCCGCTCCAGGGTATTGGCCACCAGCTTCCTCAGTTCGCTCAGCTGGTAGGGCTTCTGGATGAAGCCCGCCAGGCCCTTCCCCAGGAAGGACTGGATGGATTCCTGTTCGTTGTACCCGCTGGAGAGGATCACCTTTACCCCCGGCCGAAGCCGGCGCATCTCCAGGAATGCCTCCCGGCCGTCCATGTGGGGCATGGTCAGGTCCATGAGTACCAGGTCGATGGTGTCGGCATGTTGCCGGAAGCACTCCAGGGCGTCCCGGCCATCGATGGCCGAGAGGACGCGCATTCCGAAGTTCTCCAGGGCGGCTTCCAGGGATTCGCGGATCGCGGGCTCATCGTCCACCAGCAGGACGGTGCCCTGGATCCCCCCGGTGTGTTGGGAGGCCAGGAGTTCGGGCGCTGCGGGCGCCGAGGTCCCCGCCGGCAGGAAGATCTTGAAGGTCGTGCCCCGCCCGAGCTCGGAGTAGATCTTGAAACCTCCACCGTGGCCCCGCAGGATGCCGAGCATGGCCGAAAGGCCCAGCCCCCGTCCGGAGGTCTTGGTGGTGAAGAAGGGATCGAAGATCTTCTCGAGGATCTCCGGGCAGATCCCGCAGCCCGTATCGCTCACTTCCAGGGTGAGGTACCGTCCGGGGGCCAGGTTCTGCGTGGAGAAGGCCTGGGCGATGTAGGGGGCGTCCAGCTCCTGGAGGCTGGTGACGAGGGAAATGATCCCCTCCTGCTCCCCGATGGCGTCGGAGGCATTGGTGACCAGGTTCATGATCACCTGCTGGATCTGGGCCCCGTCGGCTTCGATGGTGGGCAGGTCCGGCTGGAGCTTCAGCCGCAGGGCGATCTTCTTGGAGATGCTCACATGGAGCAGGTGGACCATCTCCTGGACGACCGCATTGAGGTCGTGGCTCCGCACGACGAAGCGCCCCTTGCCTGAGTAGGCGAGCATCTGCCGCGTGAGTTCCGAAGCCTTGAGGACCGTGCGCTCTGCCGCTTCCAGATGGCCCTGGGCCGGGGATTCCGGGGCCATCTTCAGCTGGGCCAGATTCAGGTTGCCCAGGATGGCCGTGAGCAGATTGTTGAAATCGTGGGCGATGCCGCCGGCGAGGACGCCCAGGCTTTCCAGTTTCTGCGCCTGGCGGAGCATCTCCTCGGTGAGTTTGACCTGGGTGATGTCCCGGGCGATGGCGTTGATCTGGGTGACCCCGCTGGCATCGAAGTGCAGATTGATGGTCCAGAGCAGATGGTGCACCTCCCCCGTGGTGCTGAAGCACCGGTTCTCCAGGGTGGTGGAGGGGAGCCGCTGGAGAATCCACTCCTGGAAGGCCACTTGGGTGCGGACCCTGTCGTCGGGGTGGACGAAAGCGAAGGCCGGTCGCCCCACACAGGCCTCCGGCTCCAGGCCGAACACCAGGCCCGCGGCCCGGTTCACATAGAGGAGACGCCCCTCGCCATCCACCTGGGTCACGATGTCATCGGTCCCCTCCACGAATTCCCGGAACTTGGCTTCGCTCTGGCGCAGCGAGTGCTCGGCCATGCGGCGCTCGGTGATGTCCTCGTGCATGAGGACGAACCGCTCGGGCGAGCCATCCTTGCCCAGGATGGGGAAGGCCACCATGCGGATCCAGACCGGGCAGTCCGGGAACTGGGGATAGATCTCATGGGGGTTGTAGTAGAACTCCGGGAAGAGGACTACCTGCCCCTCCCGCGTCCGCTCCAGCAGTTCGCCGAGCCCCTGTTCAAGGAGCAGGGGATCCCGGAAGAGGCTGTAGTCGGGAGGAGGCACGGCACGGAAGAGGCGCGTATGGGCGGTGTTGACCGAGAGGGTGAAACCCTCCTTGTCCAGGACCTGGATGGACATGGGGTTGTGCTCGATGATGTCCCGCAGCATGGACGACTCCTTCCGGAGCGCCTCCTCCATGGCATGGCGCTCGGAGATATCCTCGACGATGCCGATACCTCCCAGGAGCTGGCCATCGGCCGCCGTGATGCTGTACGTGTGCAGCCTCAGAAAGGCCGACCGGCCACCGGTCACCGAGACGTATTCCCCTTCGAAGAAGCCCTGGCGGCCCTGGAGAGCCTCCTGGACTGCCTGCACTACGGCCGGGTTTCGGAGGGTGGCGAACATGTCCAGACCGGCCAAGACTTCCCGGGAGGAACCCATCTGGGCTGCGTAGGTGGCGTTGGCGACCTGGAGGAGGCCTTGGGCATTGAAATGGAAGAGCCCCAGGGGCGCATGTTCGAAGACCAGACGGTAGCGTTCCTCCTTGGCAGCAAGATGAGCCTCGGTGGATTTCCTGTCGGTGATGTCCCGGGAGATGAAGAGGGCCCGCCAGTCCCCGGAGGGGGTCAGGAATGCGGTTCCCGTGGATTCCATCCAGCGCCACGCTCCTGAGGCAGCCGGGACCCGGTACTCGAAACGCACCTGCTGGTTGTCCTGGAAAAGGGGCTGAACCGCGCCCTGCACGGCCGCTAGGTCTTCGGGATGGAACAGTCGGAGCTCGAAGGGAGTCCGGCCCAGGAGCCCCTCCGTGTCGAGGCCGAGCAGTTCGGCATAGTTGGGGCTGACCGCCAGGTAATGCACTTCCCGGTCCACTTCGCAGAGGAAATCGAAGCCGGAGAATCCCAGGAACTCCCGCCAGTTCTCGGAAATAACCCTCAGCGTCTCACTCATGCGGCAACTCCCCCGTGGTCCAGGCTCAGGCGAGGGGAGGGTCGTGAGGCACAGGGGCTCGCCCGATTGTTTAGCCCCGACTCTAGCACCTTGGGCCAGCCCCCGAGGCATTCCGGGGAGGGCTTCTTCGGGTTGGCTGCGCCTAGTTTTTCGAGACTCCAGAGGGGGGTGCGGATGACCAGAGGCCTTCGCGTCCGCCCTGGGCATTCCCCCGCCAGGTCCGCCCGCCCTCCCAGATCCAGGCCTCGCCGGGGCGACCCTCCTGGATGCCGGCATCGATGCCGAACACCTTCCCGCCGTGGAAGACCATTACGTGATCCAGTGTCGTGTGCCCCACCACGATGGCCTTGACCTGGAAATGCTCCAGCGCCTGGTCGATCTCCTCTTCCGTGGAGGTGGGGCTGCCGCCGGGGGGAAGCAGGCCCCGGTACCAGACCGGGCCGCTGGAGCGGAGCAGCAGCGCTGCCTCGCCTTCCGCCGTGCGCCCTCGGAGGCCCAGGACCTCCCGGAACCGCGTATTGATCTGCTCCAGGTTCCAGCGACGGGCCACGAGTTCAGGGGAGATCCCCCCGTGGACGAAGAGAAACTCGCCCAGCCTGAGGAGGGCGGGGCGGCTGCGCACCCAGCGCCCCAGTTCGGAATCGGGACCCATGAGTTCGGGTTGGGAGGGCAGGCCCTCGAGGCCCCTGGCGTACTTCGGATGGAGGTACCGGAGATCCCCGGAGGCCACCATGGCTTCGTGATTGCCGGGCAGGACATGGACCCATCCCCCCTTCTGCCGGGCGGCCCCCTCTAGGGCCCTCAGGAACCATAGGGCCTCGGTGACGCTGGGGCCCCGGTCCATGACATCGCCGAGGATCACCAGATGGCCTCGGCCGAAGGTCCATCGGAGCCGCTCATCCACGACCCCGTGGGCCTTGAGCAGGCTCAGAAGCGTGTCGAAGCGGCCGTGGACATCGCTCACCGCCAGGATCTTCAGGGGGGGCGGGAAGACCGCCCGGGGGGGAAGGGAAGGGCCAGGTTTCAGGGTGAGGGGACCGGCGGCAAGCCCGGTCAGGGGCAGCATCACGCGCCCCGCGGCTTCCTCCACCTCCAGTCGCCCCTTGTGAACGGTGAAGATGCGGGCCTTGGACCCCTTCCAGAGCACGTGCGGACCGTCTTCGATCTCGCATGGGGCAGTGCCTGGAACCGGAGGCGGTGGCTGGGCCGCCGCAGCGGATCCGAGAATCCAGAGCAGGAGCCACAGGGCCCGGGACAGCGCGCGGAAGGGCATGGCTGAGATCATCCAGGGCCTTTGAAAAGTCTGATTATGCCCGGGCGCGTCACTTCCCCGTCTGGAAGCGCTCGATCTGGTGGCGAAGGCGCGAGGCCAGCCGGGCTAGAGTGCGAGCACGGCATACAGAATCGAAAGGGCCGCCAGGGACACCATCCCCAGGGCCGCCAGGTTCGCGGTGCGACGGGTGCCGAACATGTAGGTGTAGGCCACCTTGAGCATGTTGTTGCTGGCGCTGGCGATGATGATGGCCTGCAGGATCTGGGGGGTGCTGATCCCCAGGTTGCCCTGCAGGATGGACACGACGAAGGGGGTGATGTCCGAGCATCCCACCACGAAGGAGAGCATGCGCAGGCCCATGTCCTTGTAGAAGATCAGCACATATTTGGTGGCGAGGGAAACCGCCACGAACATGAAGGCGAAGAAGAGGGCCGAGTTGATCTCGAGGGGATTCTTCCGCAGCGAGGGCTCTGCGGCCTCTCCGGGCGTCGCTGGCGCCGAGCCCTCCGGGCGGACGGGGACCGGGATTTCCGGCTCCAGGATGAGGTCGACCCCTGGGGCCTTGCGGTCGCGGCGCACCCAGAGGGCGTACCCGGCGGCCAGGGCCGCCAGCATCAGCAGGGCGGGGCCCACATGCAGCGCAGAGCGGAAGCGGAAGATGGCGACCAGCGCGAGCAGGCGAAGGTACATCATGGCCACCGCCAGGAGGATGCCAGCGGCGGCCTCCTGGTCGTGGCCGGGATGGCGCTTGGATTTCTTGGCCAGCACGAGCACGGCCACGGTGCTCGAGTAGACGCCGCCGATGAGGCCCGTGAGCAGCATCCCCTTGCGGGGAAAGAGGTAGGTCTGGAGCAGGTAGCCCAGGTAGGAGATGGTGGTGGTGATGACCACGGCCATCCAGATCTGCCTCGGCGTCACAGGAAGAACGTCGAAGATCTGGCCCGCCATTCCCACGGAAGGCGGAATCGCAGGGATCAGGGGCAGGATCACGCCTGCGATCGCAAGGAACTTGCAGGCCGTGACCACCTCGCCGGTCTCCAGGCCGTCCGTGAACTGCCGGATCCGCCCCTTGGAATGGAGCACGAACAGGATGGAGACGGCGAACAGGACCAGGAACCAGTGCGGCTCATGGATGGCCACGGGGCCGGTGGCGTAGGTCAGGAGCGCGATGAGCACGCCGATGAGTCCGGGGCTCTTCTTCTGGCGCACCTTGTTGTTGTAGTAGATCAGGAGGAAGGCCACCACCGCCGCCATGCCCATCAGGAAGGCCATGGTCCCGATGCCGGGGATCTGGTAGAGCATGAAACCCAGCAGGGCGATGAACACGAAGGTGCGCACGGATCCGAAGGTGTCGAACTTGCCTTCGCCCTCGTAGTAGTCCCGCAGGCCGATGCCGATCAGGGCGCCGATGGCCAGGGTGAGGAGGAAGGGCGTGACTTGGGGTGGAAGCACGGAGAACTCCGGAACCGCTCGAGATGTTGGAACTGCACGGTCCAGGCGAATGGGAACGCGGGGAGGGCCGCGTTCCCATTCGCCTGGGGAAGGTTCTTCTATTCCATGCCGACGACGCGCTTGGCGGCGCGGAGGTAGTTGGTGTTGGGCATGGCTGCGAGACCGAGGCCTTCGACCACCTGCCTCATCCCGGCGTAGTTCTCACTTTCGGCACAGGCGGTTTCCACCAGGGCGCCGTTCAGCCAGACCTGGGCGTACTCGCAGATGATGCCCTCGATGGTGAAGCCGTAACGCATCTTCTCGACGGTGACCGGGGCGAGGTCCGGATGCCTGCGCGCCATGGTGATGAATTCATCGATGGTGTAGCTCTCCTGGCCGAGCTCCATCTCGGCCTGGAGGTGGGACAGGATCGTGGCCAGGTCCTCCTTCTTGACCGGGAACTGGAACTTGCCCCGGGGCTGGAAGATCTCATAGCCTTCGGGGGTCTCGCCGACCTTGGTCTTTATGTCGAGCAGGCCGTCCCGAACCTTCACGTTGGCTTCGTTGGTCTTGGTGCTCAGGAAGTAGGTTTCCGCTGGCATCTTCCGGGCCTGGAAGAGAACCGTCTTCCCGTTCCACATCTTCTCCTTCACGAGGTCGATGACGCCCTGTCCAAAGACCCGGAACTCGGCGCGAGGAATGATCTTGGCGGCGTCTTCGACGGAAGTGGCCGTGTTCTTGGAAAAGGGATCAGCCATGGGAAGGCTCCTTGGGGATTGAGGGTGGCGAGAGGGCCGTGAACAGGGGTTCGGGGCCAGGTGGAGATGGGTTCCTGGTGAGCGGAGGGCTATCGGAACAGGGCGACATAGGCAAAGGAGAGGACGGCCGTGCCGCCCAGGCCGATGGCGCAGAGGCGCGCGGTCCTCCTGTGCCCGAACACGAGGACGTAGACGGCCTTCATCACATTGTTGCTGGCCGTCGCGATGAGCACGGACTGGAGGATCTGGGTTTCGGAGATCCCCAGGTTGCCCTGGAGAATGGAGACGATGAAGGGCACGATGTCGGAGGCACCCACCAGGAAGGAGAGCATCCGAAGGCCCATGTCATGGAAGTAGAGGAGGACATACTTCGTGACCAGCGCCACGGCGATGAACATCACCGCGAACAGAAAGGCCGCGTTCAGCTCCAGGGGGTTGCGCTCCTTCATCACGACACTGGCTTCGGTTTCCTGGGATTCGGGCACCCTGTTCCGGCATCCCCAGAAGGCCCATCCCGCCGTGAGGGCCGAGAGAACCAGGAACGGGGGCAGCAGGTGCAGAGCGGTCAGGGGCATGAAGGCGGCCACCAGGAGAAGTATCCGGAGATACATCGTCGGAGTGGTCAGCAGGATCGCAGCGGCCGCTTCGAGGGCCCTCGGTTCGTCGTCTCGCGTCTGCTTGGAGAGGACCACCGTGGTCATGGTGCTGGAGTAGAGCCCACCGAGGACGCCCGTGAGCAGGAGTCCCTTCTTCGGGTAGAGATAGGTCTGAAGCACGTAGCCCAGGTATGAGATGGCCGTGGTCAGCACCACCGCCATCCAGATCTGGTGGGGCGTCACGGGCACGACCGCGAAGATCCGCCCCAGGACACCGGTCGAAGGCAGGGTCGCTGGGATGAGCGGGAGGATCACACCGGCGATCGCCAGGAATTTGCAGGCCGTGACGACCTCACCGGTTTCCAGACGGTCGGTGAACTGCCGGAGACGCCCCTTGGAGTGCAGGATGAAGAGAATGGAAACGGCAAAGCCCACCAGGTACCAGTGGGGTTCGTGGATGGCCACGGGTCCCACCGCATAGGTGAGGAGTGCGATCAGGACGCCGATGAGTCCGGGGCTCTTCTGCTGGCTGACCCTGTTCCTGTAGTAGACCAGCAGGAAGGGGGAGAGGATCGCCATTCCGAGCAGGAAGGCGTAGGGTCCCAGGGTGGGGATCCGGTAGAGCATCAGTCCCAGGAGTCCGATGAAGACGAAGGTGCGCACGGTGCCGAAGGTGTCGTGCTTTCCCTCCTGTTCGTAGTACTCCCTGAGCCCGATCCCGATCAGGATGCTGATCGCGAGGGTGAGCAGGAAGGGCACGGCTTGGGGTGGAAGCACTCGGGACTCCGACACAGCCGCTGTCGCGGCTGGGGTTGCGGTCATTTGGCGGTCAGGATTCCTTGCGTTTGACGAGATCCCGGAAGTGGAAGAGGTACATTCCCCCCAGGAGGAGCCCTGCCAGCATCCAGCCCAGGGATTTCCGGCCGGGCACCAGCTCCAGGAGCATCGAGGTGTCATCGCCCTGCTTCATCGCTGCGAGCTGGAGGATGGCCACCTGGCGGCCCTCCAGCTTGGAGAGCTTCACTCTCGGGTTAACGTCGCTCCTCTTGGGCCTGGGGAGCTGCTCCCGGATGGCCTGGGCCATCATCCCGCCGGGAAAGAGCAGCTCCAGACGGTAGCTGCCGATTGTGCCCTCCTGGGTGTTGACGAAGGCATGCCGGAAGAGGCGACTGCCGGATGGCAGGGTCGGCTTTTCGCCGGGCCCCCCCTCCGGTTCCAGGAAGGCCCGGCGCACCCTGAAGGAAAAGCGAAGGGTCGCCTCGGGGGGGACGCCCTCCGGGAGGAAGGCGTGAAGCAGGATCTGGCCATTGGACGGACCCGGTTCGAGACGCACCCCCTTCGGGGCCTCCTCCAACTGGAGGTTCTCGATGCCCGTGAAACCCAGCGGGATGTTCATCTGACCCGGCACGCATGCGGTGGCCAGGACCGTGGCCATGCCTTTGCCTGTGCCGTCCAGGGCCAGGTCGAAGCGCAGATGGTAGGACGTGATCTCCGTGGCTCCGCCCAGGACCGAGGCCAGAAGCAGGCAGGAAAACAGGCGCAGGATCTTCATTGCGGCATCGCCCAGAACGCGGGAGTGATCCCGAGCCAGTGGAACCAGGTGGCGGCCGAGGCGACTAGGAAGACCACCCCGAGGGTGCAGGTCACCATGCCGTATTTGAAGTTGTCCATCACCGAGTACTGGTTGGTGGAGAACAGGATCACATTGGGCTTTCCGCTGATGGGCAGGCCGACGACCCAGTCGATGCACAGAGCCGCCGGAAGGGCGAAGGCCAAGGGGTCCCAGCCCAGGGTCTTGGCCAGGGTGATGATGATGGGAAGCAGAATGAGGGTGCGCACCGTCTTCGAGGTGGTGAGCAGGTGGCTGTACATCATCACGGCGATGACCACGGTGAAGGCGATCCCGAAGGGCACAGCCCGAAGGTTCATCCCGCCGAAGAGGATCCGCACACCCCATTCCGCGGCGCCCGTATCATCCAGGGCCAGGCCGCCCGCGTACGCGCCGGCGCTGAAGATGAGCAGGTGCCACGGGATGTCGGCCTCCGACCACTGGAGAACCCCCCACCGGGGGAAGAGGACGATGACGGCCCCCAGCAGCGCCGCGAAAGGCGCGCTGATCTCCACGCCGAACCAGCGCATGTGGAACACGTCCGTCATCCAGAGGAAGAGCACGATTCCAAAGATGGCCAGGGCCTTCTTCTCCGCGAAGCTGAGGGGGCCCATCTTGGCGTACTGCTCCCGGATGAGATCGAGGCCGCCTTCGATGCGGAGGATCTGGTCCTCGGGCTTGATCTTGAAGAGGAACTTCTGGCCGATCATCCACATGGAAACCATCGTGAGGATGGCGATGGGCGCGCCCACCCGCATCCAGTCCATGTAGTAGACCCGGTGCCCCCCCATGTTCTGGATGAGGCCCACGGCGATGAGATTGGCGGAACTTCCCGTCATGGTGACGGAAGAGAGCACCGAGATGCAGGCGAGGTTCAGGAGCATCAGGTTCTTGCCGAAATTGTTCGGGGCCTCCTGGGTGGATCCATAGATGGCCGCCACCACGATCATGAGGGGCAGGGTCATCACGCAGCGCGCCGCCGTGGCCGGAATCAGCGGCGCCAGGGCCAGCTGGAGAATCACGAAGGCCAGGAGGGCCCAGTTGGCCTTGTGGCCGAAACGCACCACCAGCCACAGGGCCATCCGCTTGGCGAGTCGGGTCTTCACCAGCATGGAGCTGAGGATGAAGGCTAGCAGGTTCAGCCAGATCACCTCCATGCCCAGGACGTCCATGATGGCCTTGGCGCCGGAGGTGCGGGTGACGAGGAGCAGGAACATGAGAACCAGGGACGTGACGTACGTCGGGAAAGGCTCCGTGACCCACCACACCAGGGCCAGAGCGAAACAGGCTGCGCCGGCCTGGGCTGCGGCGCTCAGCCCCGCCCCTGCCGGCAGGTAGTACACGAGCAGGAAGAGCGCAATCCCTCCGGGGAAACCGAGGTAGCGCATCCAGCGCTCGGAGGCGCTCTGCGCTTCCCGGGTCCTGGAGGACAGGACCATCTTCTCCATGTCCAGGAGTTCGTGGAGGGTCGGAGCCTTGGGCTGTGGGTTGTCGCTGACTGCCATGGGGAACCCAATGAAGCGGGCCGCCCGGTTGGACGGCCCGTGTTGCGCAGATTATGCCTTGGCCCAACTCTGGAAGGGGTGCTTCAGCAGGTTGGAGTTGAAATACCGGGGATCGCTGGAGACCTCCTCGGCCACCCAGTCAGGCAGAACGATCTTCTCGTCCTCGCTGACCAGTTCGATTTCGGCCACCACCAGACCCTCGTTGAGGCCGTGGAAGACATCGATCTCCCAGGTCTTGCCGTGGTGCTCTTCCTTGTGCCGGTGCTTGTCGATGAGGGGCTGCTCGCAGAGGTTGTCCAGCAGCAGGGCGGCGTCGTCGACGGGGATGCTGTACTCGAATTCGGACCGGGTGACGCCCGTGGTGAGGCCCTTGATCGTGAGCTTGGCCTTCGTGCCCTCGATGCGGACGCGAACCACCCGCTCCTTCTGGGAGTTCAGGTAGCCCTGCTTGAAGTGGATGCCTGCCCCCTGGGGCTTCCAGGTGTCCAGCTTCACGAGGTACTTGCGTTCGATTTCCTTGGCCATGTCGGCTCCTGTCCTAGGGTGTCGGAAGAATCCCCAGGGCATGCTTCAGCCCCTTGGGGTAGTTGATGTTGTCGCGGGGCTCGAGGCCCAGTTCCCGGATCACCTGCATCACGATCTCGGGATCCTCGTGCTCGACGCAGAAGCTCTGGTAGGGCTCTGCAAGCCCGGAAATGGTGGTGAACTTCCCTCTCGCCCCCTGCACCTCGAACCCCTCGTGGCGCTTCTGGACCGCCACGGCCTGCAGGTCGGAACTCCTTTCCACGATCTCCGAGAGGAAGGCGTCCACTCCGAAGCGTCCATCTCCGGCGATCGGCCCCGGGATCCCCCACACCTCCAGGAGGCGCAGCACGAAAGCGCCCTCGAGAGGGAACGCGGAGTGAAGGATGGGATCCCAGAGCTCCAGACCCTCCTCATCCACCTGCTTGCGCCATTTGAGCTGGAGGCGGTTCCCGCGGATCTTGGCGTTGTGGGAACTCTTCCGGCACAGCAGATAGGTCTCGCAGACCTTCCGAGGGGCATCGAAGGCGATGTCCCGGAGCCTGGCCCTCAGGTCCTCCAGGGAGGGGGAGAAGGTGCGCCATTCCCAGCGGGGGATGATCACCGGCGCAGCAGAATTCATGATCAAGCCCCAGAGATGAAGGACCGGGAGGGCGGTCGATGTGCGGCTTCCGGGAATGGGGCGATTCCCGGAAGGACCCTCCAGGGAAGAGGGCCCTTCCGGAACCGGTGCTGGGCCTAGAAGTTCACCTGGACGCGCATGGAGGTGAAGCCGAAGTCGTCGTCGGCGAGCTTCACCCCGGTGGGGCTGAAGGCCTTGTTGCACATGGCGTTCAGGCCGTTGTCCACCTTGGTGTAGTTCAGCATCCAGCGGAGGTTCTTGTTGGTGTACCAGGTCAGGCCCACGGCCATGTTGGAGGCGACGCCGCCCGTGACGGGGTCGATGGGGGTCAGGTCGTTCTGGTCCATCTTGCTGTAGCGGAAGACCAGCTCCAGGGCGCCCAGCTTGGAGGAGGGGGAGACCTTGCCGAAGAGGCCGTCGCTGACCTCGTAGGTGCGCTGGCCGCCAAAGATCCAGGACACCTGGCCATAGTAGGTGGAAAACTTGTGGTCGACGACGCTGGCGGCCTGGAGGACCGGCGTCGCGCCGACGGCCTCCCTGCGGTTGATGTTGGTCCTCTGGTACTCGCTCTGCCAGGAGAAGGCCTTCCACACACCCGCGAACTCGGCGCCGATCTGCACCGTCTTGTCCACGTTCTTCATCGACAGGTTCAGGAACTTCTCCTTGCTGACCTTGTTGTGTTCGGGGCGGCCGGAATAATCCACTTCATAGGCTCCGAAGGCGCCCGCATTGGGCGTGCGCTGCACGGCGGCCACGCCCAGGTGGATGGCCTTGGTGTCGGAGATCAGGAGGGGTGCGAAGGTGACGCGGGCGGCGGCGCCCCAGCCGTGGTCCTCCACGAGCTTGTAGCCTCCCGCGTCGGCGGCAGCCTGGGCATCGGCCGTGTCGTTGATGGCTTGGCCGAAGAAATTCGCCTTCGCCTGCCAGCGCTCGCCCCAGACGGAGTAGCCCACGCCCAGATGGCGATCGGGGGTCCACATGTCACTGTAGGAGCGTTCCATGAGCCAGGTGGCGTTGGAGGAACCCAGGGTGTCCATGCCGAAGGGCGCCTTGAACTGGCCGACCTGGATGAGGCTGTTCTTGAAGCCCTGGTAGCCCACCCACATGTCCTTGATGTTGACGATGGCTTCGGCGAAATCCACATCGCCTTCGCCCACCCAGTCCTTGCCCATGCCCACCTTGAAGCTGATGCGCGCCCGGCGCATGAAGGTGCCGTTGGCCAGGCGATTCTCGTTGCCGTTGAAATAGGTGGAGTCCAGATGGAAGCGGCCCCCGAACTTCACGCTGAGCCCGCTCTCCTTGGCTTCTTCCTTCTTGGCGCTGAGCTTCTCGATCTTCTTCTCGAGATCGGCGATGCGCTTTTCGGTGTCCCTGGTCTCCTGGGCGCAGACGGGCAGGGCCAGCACAAGGGCGAGGGAGCTGAGAAGGATGGTCTTCATGAATTCTCCTGGGGATCGGGGCGCCGCGACTGGGCGGGATGGGATGAGGAGGGTGGAGGAAGCGATCTCCCTCTGGCGGAGTCATGGCAGATGCCGTGCCAAGCCGATCAATCCCCGTTTCTCCTTGACCCGTAAGCCAATGCCGGAGATGGCGGGAGGAGCCCGGCAGGAGGTATCGCGCGGATTTCCGCACGGCCCGTGCGGAGCCCCGCGCAGGGGGTTTCCAGGGAGTGAGGCACCCTCAGGGGGAGCACGCAGGGGGAAGGGGCTTCCCGGCCTCCAGCCAGGCGGCCAGCAGGAGGTCCCCGCTGCGCTCCGCCGAGCGAAGCAATTGCCCTCGGACGGACTTCTCCTGGTGAGACCAGAAGGAAGTCCAGTACGCGTTTTCCGGAGATTCCGGGGCCGCCGGATCGCCGCTGCGAAGAGCATTCCGGTCCGCTTCCAGGAGTCCCGGTACCTGGGCGAAGGCCTCGCTCACCCAGCTCCAGGCCACCCTGGCCGGTTCTCCTGGAGGTCGCGCGGGGCGGAGTGGGGGCAGGGTCTGGACCCTTTCCACGAGTCCCTTCTCCCACCGGGCGTGGACCCCCTTCTGGCCGGTCTTCTTGCCGTCATGGTTCCGGGTGGCGTGCAGGGGCACCTGGGCATCGGCCACGTAGTGGCAGAGCCAGGCACTCTCCTTCACCACTGCCGCCGGGTTCTGGGCGCGAAAGGCCCCGACGAGGCTGCGGTAGCGGTCACCAATGACCCAGGGGAGGGCTCCGGCCGTGGCGAAAACCGAAGCTCCGGCGCTGCGGATGGCCTCCTCGGCGGCAAAGGGGATCCGCTCCGGACCCCCGTAGGCCTCGACCCGAATGTGGTGGCGGGCAGATTCCTTGGGATCGTCCTCCTTCCATCCATCGGGCTCCAGGGCCGCTTCCTGGAAGGTTCCCTCCTGCCCCGCATACCAGGCCCGCAACGCCGGGGGCAGTGTGCGAAGGGAGCCCTCCGCCACCAGGCGATGACCCTTGGGCCCCCAGCCCGCCAATGGGAGGGAGAGGATCAACATCAGCACAAGCGCACGATCCATTGCGGTGTCCCACCCTTCGATTCATTCCAGCCAAGATCAGACCTGAACTTCCAGGGGAAGGAAAGGCCGTTCAGGGGGCAAGGGGCTTCTGCCGGCGCTCCTCGAGCCGGATGGACCCGTCCGGTCCCACGCGCAGAATCCAGAGGCGGTCGAACTCCCGCACCTCGACCAGGTCCGTCGGATGCCCCAGGGCCTCGAGGAGGCGGGCCAGGCGGTCGGAGTGGCTGCACACGACCACGATCCGGCCCCGGTATTCCCGCAGGAGCTCCTCGGCCAGGGCCTGTTCTTCGCCTCGAATCCTCACCTGGACCGGGAGGGAGAGACGCCGTGCGAGGGGTTCGAGGGTCTGCTGGGTGCGCGTGAATTCCGTGGAGAAGAGGGCTGCGGGCCCCATGGCATGCAGTTCCTCGGCCAGAGCGACGGCCCGGCGCTGCCCCTTCGTGGAAAGCCCTGCGCAATCCAGCCTGGAGGTCTTCTCCCCGTGGCGCAGCAGCACGAAGGTGCTTTCCTGCGCCAGGAGTCCAAGCGAGAAAAACAGGCCCAGCAGGATTCTATGGAGCATGGAGTCCCCTTAGGGTGGCAGCCCAACGAAGGCGCCGGGGAGAGGGAGGATCGCCCCCGGCTCCCCGGCGCACCGATTCCCGTCTCCCGTTCGGGATCAGGGTGAACTCCCTATTCGCCCAGGTTCTTCGCGAGGGGCCACCGGTAGAGCCTGGGGTTGCCCTGCTCGTCCAGAGGGCGCCGGTCGGCTTCGGTCACGACGGATTTCTCGTAGTCCAGGATCGCGTCGCCGATGAGCTTGATGGCGGCGACCCGGCCCTTGAAGCCCTTGAAGCTGAGCTGCAGCTTGCCATCCTTGCCATAGCCCTTGTAGGACGTGAACCAGGTCTGCAGGATGGTGGTGACGCCGGGGAACTTCCTGTCCAGTTCCTCGATGCTCCTGATGGAACCAAACGGCGAGTTTACCGGGGCGAGGATCATCTTGTCGTCGGACTCGCCGTTATCGAGAAGGGTCATGACGCCGACGATCCGGCACTTGACCACGCTGCCCTGCGGCAGGGCGGCGCCCAGGACAATGGCATCCAGGGGATCGCCGTCGCCCCCCTTGGACTTGAGCAGGATGCTGCGGGGCACCAGGCCGTAGTTGGCGGGGTAGCCGAGGTACTTGACGAAGCGGGGGGCGCCGTCCTTCTGCTCCAGCTCCATGGTCCCGTTGTCCAGGGTCTCGAACTTGGCGGTGGTGCCTGCAGGGATCTCGATGATGGCGTTGACGGTGCCGTCGAGATTGACGGGGTCATAGCCGGTCTTGAAGCTCTTCTCGCCCTTGAGGACGGACACCACGGGGCTGAGCCCCTGTCCGGCGAGGGGGAGCATGGCGGAAAGGGCGAGCGCGAACCCGAGGGAAGTGATCAGTCGATGTTTCATATCTGGATGGCTCCTAGATTCATGACGGAGGGATCAGGCTGGATTCACGACGGATCATCGTTGTGAGCGGCCTTGGGCTTCTTGGCCTTGGCGGGCTTTTCAGCCTTGGCGGGTTCGCCGGCCTTCTCGACCTTGGGCTCCGCAGGCTTTTCGGCCTTGACGGGTTCGGCGACCTTGGCGGGTTCAGCCGCCTTCTCGACCTTGGGGGCGGCGTTCATCACGATGACGTGCGGGCGGCTCTTCTTGGCGGGGTCGTCATAGGCGAGCTTGGGATTCTTCATGAGCTCTTCGCGGACGGTCTCGTGGGAGTACTCGAGCAGGAAATACACGGGGCCCCAGGAGGCGGTACCGGGGTCCACGACCTCGCGGATCAGGTTGGCCGCATGGACCAGCTGTTCGGGGGTGCGGTCCGTGTTGTGCTTCGTGTAGCGGCCGGACTTGTTGTTCACGGTCCAGGTATTGGAGGCCTTGTCGAGGAGGATCTCCCCGCTGATGCGCCCCGGGGCGCCCCCCAGCATCGACACATGACCGAAGTTCTCCCGGGTCCCGGGCTTGCGCTGGGACTTGTCCTCGGGCCGGAAGAACCCCTTCTCGTAGGTCCGTCCCAGGGGATGGGCTGCCTCGGGGGCGACGGCCACGCGGCCTTCCGCATCAATGACCCAGTTGTAGGGCGCCATCTTGACGTCCAGAATGGCGGGGAAATCCTTGGAGGCCGCCTGGAGGTAAGGGTTCAGGATCACCTTCCCCTGGAGGGTGGCCTCGTAGTGCTTGATGTAGGCCGGCTGGGAGAGCATGCCGAACATCTCGTCCAGCTTGGCCGGATCTTCCGCGCAGGCGGGCAGGGAGGCCAGCAGCAGGCCGCCGAGTAGGGTCTTGCAAAGGTTTCGCATCAGCAGATTCCTCGGGAATGTTCCGAAATGGACGCGGGCAGGCCGCATCCGGGTCTAGTTCGAGATGGGCCTGTTCATCAGCACACGGACCTTGGAGCCCCCGAAGTTGCCGGAGTTGGGCATGAGCAGATCCTTCAGCTCCCCGTTGATGACCTTGAGCATGTAGGCCTCGCCCGCCACATGGACCTCCTTGGACTCGTAGAAGTCGAGATCCCCGTATCCGAAGGAGAAATCCATGAGGAAGGGCTTGCCGCCGTCCTTGTGGGCCCAGGCCTCCATGGAGACGCCGCAGGGCTCCGTGCCCGGCAGCACGACGAAGCCGGGTTTCACGCGATAGGTGTAGGCCTTCTTGCCCACGAGTTGCGTGCCCGCGGGCAGTCCGAGCTTGAGCAGTTCCGGCATGAACTTGCCGAAATCCCCCAGCGTCAGTGTCCCCAGCTGGTCCAGGGTCACCGGGAAGGTAGCACCCTTCTCGACATACTCCCGCAGGAGGCCCTGGGGGCCCAGGCCCACATTCCCTTCGGCCTCGGTCTTGCCCGTGGCGCCCACTACGGTCAGGGGCGTCGCCATGGCCCGGACCGCGTTCTCATCGACGGCCTTCACCGTGACGGTCAGGGTCTCCTCTCCGTCCTTGAACTTGGTGCTGAGCCGCACAATGTAGCCCTTCTTCCACAGATCCTGCTCGGGCGTATCGAAGTATTCCTTGGTGGCTCTCTCCACCTTGAGATGCTTCTTCTCCTTCTGCTCCAGGGTGAAGCCGGCATTGGCCGAGGCGGCCTTGAGCTTGTTCCACAGCTCCTTGAAGGCCACATCGGGGTCGTCCGAGAACTTCTCGATGTTGAAGAGGCATTTGTATTCCCGCCCTCCCACCTCCGCCAACTGGGGAGACGGGTACTTCGCGATGGTCTTCGCGAACAGCGTCCCCGGTTGTTCCTGCGCAAGGGACACGCCTCCGGGTGAGGCCACGATTCCCGCGACCAGCAGGCCGCTTAGGACATTCCTGATCATGTTCCTGCCTCCTATGGGGTTGAGTTGTCCGGCTGCCGCTGGGGCACTCGAAATCAAACGGGCAGATGTGGGGAAAGGGTTCCGTCCCGGGCTCGGGCCCGGGGCAGTGCCGCTCGTGCAAGGGGCGAGCCAGCCTCTGGGTCATGATTAACCACCATGGATACATCGGCTTAACGATGCCCTGGAAATCCTCCGCCCGCGGTTCAGTGCGGAAATCCGCATTGATCGTGCGGGGGTCCGCTCAGTCCTTCGCGGAGGCGACCCCCAGGGCCTTCATCCGGTCGTAGAGGGTGCGGCGGGCCATGCCCAGGATATGGGCCGCCTCGGTGACATTCCCGCCCGTGCGCTGGAGGACCCGCTCCACGTGCAGCCGTTCCATCTCCCGCAGGGGCAGGAGCTCCCCCCCTACCTCCGGGGCGGCACTTCGGCGGGGCTGGAGGCCCAGGTCACTCGCCTCGAGGCGCTCGCCCCGCTGGAGGATCATGGCCCGCTCCAGGACATTGGCCAGCTCCCGGATGTTGCCGGGCCAGGCGTATTTCAGGAGGAGGGCTTCGGCCTCGGAGCGCAGTTCCACCTTCGCTTTCCCCATGCGCAGGCACACCTTCGTGAGGATGGCCCGGGCCAGGATCGGGATGTCCTCGGGGCGCTCCCGCAGGGGCGGGATGCGGAGGGTGAGGGTGCTGACCCGGTAGTAGAGGTCGTCCCGGAACTTCTTGGTGCGCACGGCCTCCTCGAGATCCAGGTTCGTGCTGGCGATGAGGCGCACGTCGACGTGGCGATCGCGCACATCTCCCAGGCGCCGGAAGGTCTTCTCCTCGAGGGCCTTCAGGAGCTTGGGCTGGATGGCGGGATCCATGTCCCCGATCTCGTCCAGGAACACGACGCCCCGGTGCCCCACCTCCAGGAGCCCCTGCTTGGCGTTGACCGCGCCAGTGAAGGCCCCCCGCTCGTGGCCGAAGAGCTCCGTTTCCAGGAGCTCCCGGCTGAGTCCCGCGCAGTTGAGGTTGACGAAGGCCTCCTCCCGTCGGGGGCCGTTGGCGTGGATCCACCTCGCGAGCACGCCCTTCCCGGCCCCGGTCTCGCCCAGGATGAGGATGGGGCTGTCCCACTCGAGCATGCGGCGGGCCTGCTCTTCGAGATCCCGGATGCCGACACTGGCCCCCAGGAAGGGATTCATGGCGGCGGGCTGTTCCCGGGCCACCACCATCTGCCGCTTTCGCAGGCGCTGCTGCTGCAGGAGACGCTGCACGAGCACCAGGAGCGCCTTGGATTCCACGGGCTTGGTCAGGAACTGCTCTGCGCCCTCCTTGATGGCCCTCACGGCCAGGTCGATGGAGCCGTGGGCCGTGAGGATGATGAAGGGGGTGTCCTCGCTGAGCTTTTTCACCTGGGGAAGGATGTCCAGGGAGGTGCCGTCCGGCAGGCTGTAGTCGGCCACCACCACATCGTGGTTGCCGGCCCGGAAGAGTTCCAGTGCCTGCCTGCAGTTCTCGGCTTCCTCCACGTCCAGTTCGTTGGCCCTCAGGAAGGCGGCCATGCCGTGGCGCACGGAGGGATCATCCTCGATGAGGAGGATCTTGGGCCTAGCCATCCTGCGCCTCCTTCATGAGAGCTCCCCAGTGACGGGGCGCGGGGAGTTTCACCGTGATGATGGCACCCCCCGTTGCGCGGTTCGCGAGCTCCACGGTCCCCCCATGCTCCTCCACGACCCGCTTCACGATGGAGAGCCCCAGGCCCGTGCCTCCCTTGCGCCGGGTGAAGAACGGTTCAAAGGCACGGGACATGGCCTCCGGGGCGAACCCCGGGCCCTGATCCTCCACGGTGAAGACCCCCCATTCGTGGCCTTCGAGCTGCTGGCGGCGCCCCCGGACCTGGACAGCGGTGCCGATGGGAGAATGCTGAAGAGCATTCTCGAAGAGGTTCCGGAACACCTGGTGCATGCGCCGGGCGTTCAGGGGCAGGATCATCTGCGGCTCTTCGATGTCGAGGCGCAGGGCGGATTGGCGTTCTGCGGCAAGGCCCTCGCAAGCGCGGGCCGAGTCCTCGAGAAGGGGCAGCACCTGGCAGGGCTCAGGATTCAGGGTCCTGGGTTCGCCGTAATCCTTGAGGTCATTCATGAGGCTGGCGATGCGCTCGGCACTTTCCCGGAGGGCGAAGACGAAGGGGCGGTAGCGGGGCTCCTCGCCAAAGGTCGCCTCCAGGGCATCCAGGTTGATGGAGATGCCGTAGACCGGGTTGCGGATCTCATGGACCACCCCGCCGACCAGGGCGCGGAGGGATTCCTCGGCTCTTCGGCGTTCGGTGATGTCCGTGCACATCCCGGCCACCCGGGCCGGGTGCCCCTCGGAATCCCAGGCCACCACCTTGCCTGCATCGAAGACCCAGATCCATTCGCCGGTGCGGGTCTGGAGCCGGTACTCGGCCTGGAACCTGGCCAGGCGCCCCTCCAGGTGGGCGTTCATGGCGCCTTCGGCCTGGGCCCGGTCCTCGGGATGGATCTGTTCCAGGCCCGCCTGCAGCGTGGGTCCCACCTCTCCGGGCGCACGCTGCAGCATGGAGTGCCACCGGGGGCTGCGGAAGACTCCGCCGCTGCCCAGATCCCAGTCCCAAAGGCTCTGCTGGGTGCCGTCCAGGGCCAGGTTCAAGCGCTCCTCGCTGGCGCGAAGGGCCGCCTGGGCCTCCTTCAGGGCGGTGATATCCCGGGAGATGGCCGCGATGCGGTGAATCCGCCCCCACTTGTTGCGGATCGGCGTGAGGATGGTGCGGAAACTCCGGGGTCGGCCCTCGACCGCATGTTCCTCCTCGAACTGCAGGGGACGTCCCTCCGAAAGGGTCGCCGCGAAATGGGAACAGAGGAGGGGGCCGCTCACCTTCGGCAGGCAATCCTCCGGTCGTTTCCCGCAGAAATCGGGATTGAGGAAGCCTGAGCCAGCTCCCAGAGGAGGGTTGACCGTCTCGAAGGTGAAGGCCCCATCCTCCGACACACTGATCACGTAGATCCAGTCGTAGAGGTTGGGGAACAGTCCTTCGAACTTGCCCGCCACACTGCCACCGGCGGATGCACGGTGGAGGCCGCCCTCGGCCTGGGCGGCCTCCCTCCTGGCGGCGGCGCGCGCCACCGCCAGGGGCAGCTCCCCGAAGACCCAGAAGGCCTCGTCGAAGCCCATGGAAAGGAACCGGTGAAGGTCCGTATCCCTCTTCCGGGCAACCCGCACGAGGGTTGGCAGCGCCGAGACCTGGGCGAGGCGCCCCTGAAGCCAGGAGGTGCTCTCCTCCCGGAAGGAACCTCCGTCGAGGATGAAGACATCTTGGGGACCGGGTCTCAGGGCACCGAAGTAGGCTTCCCCTGCATTCGATACATCGATCGCAGCCCCCATCCCCGGCAGGGCGCGGAGCAACCGCTCCCTCCCCGAAGGCGAAAAGCCCGCGGAAAAGATCCGGCCGGGCAGAAGAAGGAGTGGGGTTGGCTCCGGAGGGGGCATGGGGTGTCCTGGAGGGTTCAGTATAGGGGGTCGCTCCTGAGCCCTAGCCGTGCGCGGGGTGGGGGGCGCCGAGCCGCACGATGCGCCCGCAACGCTCGGCCAGATCCAGGTTGTGCGTGACCATCAGGGTCGTGGGCTGGAGTTCCCCGTGGAGCCGCAACAGCACCTCGAAGACTTCCATGGCGGTCTCCGGGTCGAGGTTGCCCGTGGGCTCATCTAGCAGCCAGAGGCTGGGCTTGCGCACCAGGGCCCGCACCAGGCCCGTCCGGGCCGCCTGGCCGCCGCTGAGTGTGCCGGGGAGTCTTCCCGCCAGGTCCACCAGACCCACGTGGGCCAGGAGCTCCAGGGCCCAGGCCTCATGAGCTGGGGCCAGTGTCCCGTCGATGCGCAGGGGCATCAGCAGGTTCTCCAGCACCGTGAATTCCGGCAGGAGATGGGGCTGCTGGAAGGCCAGCCCCACGTGCCTCCGGCGGAAGAGCGCCAGGGCTTCCAGGTTTCCCTTGGGCACGGCTTCGCCGTTCACCCGGATCTGGCCTTCCTCCCAGGTATCGAGGCCCGCGATGCAGTTGAGCAGGGTGGTCTTGCCCACGCCCGAGACGCCCACCACCGCGCAGAGCCCGCCGGCCTCCACGTCCAGATCGTAGCCGTGAAAGACGGGGTGCTCGGCGCCGGGATAGGTCTTGTGGAGATCGGAAATGGCCAGGGGCTGTCCGATCATCGCGCCAGCTCCACCAGTTTCCAGTACAGCTCGAAGGTGGCCAGGGCATCGCCCAGGGCCGTGTGGCGCTTTTCTTCTGCAACTTCGATCCCGAAATGGGCGAAGAGGGCCGTGGAGCTGAGGCTCTCCACGGGCAGCCTGCCCGCGTCCCGCAGTCCCGCGGCGAGGCTGTGGGTGTCGATGAGGCGGTGGCTGAAGCGGGGCTCGAAGTCGCGGCCCATCTGCTTCCAGAAGGCCTGGAGGAAGTCCCGGTCGAAGGCGACGTTGTGACCCACGAGGAAGATGGGCTCCTTCTTGCAGGGGAAGAACTGGTCCAGGAAGACATCCAGCACGGCCATCAGTGTGCCCCCGTCCATGGCCTCACCGTGGTGCTTCGCCAGATCGATGCGGTTCACCTTCATGCCGCCGCCATCCACCACGTAGGTGTCGTGCCTGAGGAAGAGCTCCAGGCTGTGGCGCACCTCGCCCCCGTCGCCCAGGACGAGGCCGATGGAGAGCAGGCTGTGGCGGCCAGGATCGAGGCCCCCCGTCTCCGTGTCCACGAAGAGGTAGGGGTGCTTCAGGGGTTCAGCGGGCAGAGCCATGAGGGTTCCCTTCATCTAATCCAAAGAGCGAAAAACGACGAACCACAGAGAACGCAGAGAAAGAAAGAGAGGGCACAGAGGAGAAATCGGAAACGATCTTCCTCTCTTCAATTCTCTGCGCGCTCTCTCTTTTCCCTCCGTGCCCTCTGTGGTTCCGTGTTTCCATCCCGGCGCGGTTCATTCCGCCCTCAGGGCGTCCACGGGATTGACTTCGGCGGCCCGGCGGGCGGGATAGCGGGAGGCCGCCCAGGCTACCAGCAGGGGGAAGATGGCCACCATGGCGAGATCGAAGACCGAGAGCTTGAAGGGGACGTAGGTGATGAAATCGTAGAGGGCGGGGGGGAGCTTCACGAGCTTCCAGCGATCGGCGATCCAGCAGGCGGGCACGGCGAGGCCCATGCCCCAGGCGGTGCCCACGGCGCAGATGCGCACGCCCTGGAGTTCGAAGATGCGCTGGATCTGGCGGGGGGTGGCGCCCAGGGCCAGCAGTACCCCCAGATCCCGGCGCTTCTCGGCGATGAAGAGCACGAGAATGGCCACGATGTTGAAGGCCGCCAGCACGACGATGAAGGCCAGGATGATGGCGAAGAGGAGCTTCTGGAACTTGAGGGCGGAAAAGAGCGAACGGTTGGCATCCCGCAGATCCGTGGCCATATAGAGCCGCTTGGCCTCGCCGTTGAGGGCGCTGAGGGCCGCGGGCTTGACCGTCTCGATGGCGTCCACGCTGGAGGCCCGCACCTCGATGAATTCCGATTGGTCCGTCCGGGCCAGCCGCTTGGCGTCCTCCAGGTGGATGAAGACCCAGCGCTGGTCGTACTCGCTGATGTGGCTGTCGAAGATGCCCGCCACCTTGAAGCCCATCATCCGGGGCTGGATCCCCGAGAGGCCCAGGTCCGGGCGCATGAAGGCGATGCTGATATCGTCGCCCAGGCGCAGGCCCAGGTTCCTGGCCAGCTCCCGGCCCACCAGGAGCTCCCCCTCCTGCATCTGGTCCACGGGTTTGGGCTGGAGACTGTCGAAGATGCTGGAGGTGCCGTGGGCCGTGGCGGGATCGATCCCCTTCACGGCCACGCCCTCCACCGGGGCGGCGCCGTTGGACGATTTCAGGAGGCCCCGCTCCAGGCGCATCGGGCTGGCCGCCACCACGCCCGGTGTGGCGCGAATGAGGCCGAGGGCCTTGGGGGTGTCGGGCAGATCCCCGGTGAAGAAGTTCACGGTGAAATGGCCTGTGGCCGTGAAGAGATTGGCCTGGATCTCCTCCCGGAAGCCGTTCATGAGGGCCTGGACCACCACCAGCACGAAGACGCCCAGGCCGATGCCCCAGCGGGCGTAGCGCGTGAGCGTGCGCACGAAGGCCCCCTTCTTTCGGGTCTTCAGGTACCGCTCGGCGACGAAGGCTTCGAAGGCTTTCATCTCTCCAGAGTAAGCCGTCGAGGCTTAACTCCCCTTCTGGAAAATGACGAGAACGGCATAAGGGGCCTTAACGGGATGGTTTCATCCCGCAACGGTCCCTAACCTCAGTGCTCCCGTTCGTGCTCATGGAGGAAGCGCACGAGGAGGCGGTCCACCAGTTCCCAGATCTCCAGCAGGGCAGCCAGGGCCATCACCACGGCGATGCCGAAGAGCAGCCCCCGGCCCCAGGGGGTGGTGAGGAACCGGGCCACCCGGGGCCATTCCCAGACGAAGGCCGGGAGGCGGACGCGGTTGGTGGCGGCCATGGACACCATGAGCATCCCGCCCCAGAGCAGGTAGAAGAAGCGCAGGGTCCTGAACAGGACATCCCAGGCGAAGGAGCGGGGGGGGCGCGGAGCCATGGGACAAGCCTACCTCACCCGGGCGGAGGAGCCCGCCCAAGGATTCTCCAGGGTCCGGCCGGTCCCTGGACGGGCCCATCGTTCCCGCACCAAGCGGGTAGGATCAGGGTTCCGGGGGAGCACCATGGGCCGCGATTTCCAGACCTTCCTGAAGCAGCTCGAGGCCGCAGGCGAGCTGAAGCGCGTGTCCGCGGAGGTGGATCCCTTCCTGGAGATGGGGGCCATCGCGGACCGGGTCTCCAAGGGGCCGGGCGGGGGGACGGGGCTGCTCTTCGAGCAGGCGAAGGGCTACGCCCTGCCCGTGGCCATGAACATCTTCGGCAGCCGCAGGCGCCTGGAGATGGCCCTGGGTGTGGACCGGGAGCCTAGGGGCCTGGACGCCATCGGGGAGCGCATCGAGAAGCTCATCGCCGAGGCTCTTCCCAAACCCGGCAGCAGCTTCCTGGACAAGCTGGCCAAGCTGCCCATGCTGGCCGAAGTCTCGGCCTGGATGCCCAAGACCGTGCGCAAGGGCATCTGCCAGGAACTCGTCCATCAGGGCTCGGACGTGAAGCTCTCGCAACTGCCCGTGCTCACCACCTGGCCCGAAGATGGCGGCCCCTTCATCACCATGGGCATGAGCCATGTGCGATACAAGGACGGGCGCCGGAACATGGGCCTCTACCGCCTGCAGGTCTTCGATGACCATACTCTCGGCTTCCACACCCAGCTCCATCACGATGGCGCCCGGGCCCGCCACGGCTACGGAAGCGGGGAGCGCATGCCCGTAGCCGTGGCCTTCGGGGGCGATCCCGCCCTGCTCTACGCCGCCACGGCGCCCCTGCCCCCCTTCCTCTCCGAGGTCATGTTCACGGGCTTCCTGCGGGGCGAAGGGGTCGAGATGGTGCGCTGCGTGACCAGCGATCTCGAGGTGCCCGCCGATTCCGAGCTCGTCATCGAAGGCTGGGTGGATCCTGCGGAACTCCGCCGGGAGGGGCCCTTCGGCGACCACACGGGCTACTACTCTCTGGCCGACGACTACCCCGTGCTGCACGTGGAGGCGATCACCTCCCGGAAGAACCCGGTCTTCCCCGCCACCATCGTGGGCCGTCCGCCCCAGGAGGACGCCTACCTGGGGCTGGCCACGGAGCGGATCTTCCTGCCCCTGCTGCGCCTGGTGCTGCCCGAGATCCGGGATATGCATCTGCCCGCCGCGGGCGCCTTCCACAATCTGGTGATCCTCTCCCTGAAGAAGGAGTATCCCGGACACCCCCAGAAGGTGATGAACGCCATCTGGGGCACGGGCCAGATCATGTTCACCAAGGGCGTCGTCATCGTGGACGAGGACATCGATCCCCACGATCTCCAGGAGGTGCTTTTCCGCCTGACCTCCAATGTCGATCCCCGCCGGGACATGCTCTTCACCGAAGGGCCGCTGGATGTCCTGGACCACAGCTCCGATCGCTTCGCCTTCGGCAGCAAGGTGGGCATCGATGCCACACGCAAGAACAAGGCCTTCGACGGCTTCACTCGCGAATGGCCCCGGGATCTGGTCTTTCCCGAGGCCATCCTGGAGCGGATCACGGCCCGGTGGAACGAATACGGACTCTGATTCCCGCTGTTTGGCTTTAGGGGAAAAAAGCTGAACCACAGAGGGCACGGAGGAAGAAAAGAGAGGACACGGAGAAAAGCAGGAAACAAGATCGTTTTCCTTTTCTATCTGTGTAGTCTTTCCTCTGTGCCCTCTGCGGTTCTTTTCTTTTTCAGGAGTCGATCAGAACCGCCATCCCAGCGAAGCCTGGAGGGTGTTGGCATCGAAGGTCCTGCCCACGCTGCTGACCACGTAGCGGGCCTCGAGGTTCATCCGCTCGGTGAGCTGCACGCCGATGCCGCCGGTGATGGCGAGCTTCGTCGTCCAGCGGGAGTTCCAGGAGGTCATGGTGGTCTGCTCCACGCACCACCGGGCTCCGCCCAGACCCCCCACCAGGTAGGCCTGCAGGGTGCCCTGGTTGAGTTTGAAGAGGTGGTCGAAGCTCAGTGTGTAGTTCTTGGCGTAGGTCTTGGTATAGGCTGCGGCGCCCGAGGCTGCCACGGGACCGCTCTCCGGGAAGGTGTTCCACTCCAAGCGCGTGCGGCTGGCGTTCCAGTCCCCGTGGTCATGGGTCCACTGGACGCCCAGACCGAAGCCCGTGCGCTGGTCGAGGGTTTCCTTGAGGTCGCGCAGAGGCATGACGCCCTGGGCGTACGCCCCGAATGTGGAGTGGTGGCCGAACCGGATGTGGCGGTGGTAGTAGGGATGATGGGATTTTGCCCCTCCCTCCTCGCAGCAGGTCTCGGATTTGCTCTCTTCGGTTTTGGGAGTGGCGGGAACCTCGACCTTGGATTCCACAGGTTTCCCGGTGGGTTTGGGCGCGGGCTCCTGGGCTGCGAGGGAGGCGCAGGCGAGGGCCAGGGGAAGGAAGTACAGAGATCGTGCGAGGGGCATGGAGGCTCCTGGAAATGGGCTCGTGGAAGATGAGCGACCCAGGGCATACGCAGGAGCCGTGCCGAAGGTTGAGGCCACGGAACCCAGGCATTCCGGCCTTCCCGAAAGAGGGCTGCGTCGCAGGCTGCATCCTGCCTGTTCGAAACGCACCATTCGCGCCCCGCATCATCCCTCGCGCCGGCGGCTACCGGTAGTGCACCTTCCCTTCACCGCCTCTTCCAGATATCGAAGGGCTGGGTGCCGATGAGGGCGTTGAAGCTGCCCGAGGCTGGCTTCCAGCCCGTCGAGGGGTCGTGTATTTTAAGGAATCCGTAGGACAGCTCCACGTAGAACTTGGCTGCCATGGTCCGCAGGACCAGGCCCGTGCCCTGCCCCCGGAAGCTCCGGAAGAGATCCCTCGATTCCCTTCCGATCACGGCGTAATCGAAGCGGGGGATGATCTGGAGCGAGAGGCCGTAGGGTCCGTTCACGCGGAAGGGGAGTCCGAAGCGGCCCACCAGGAAATTGGGGGACAGGAAGCCCAGGGACTTGGAACCCACCAGGAAGGAGGGTCCGCCCAGGGTCCACCAGCGATCCAGGGGGAGGTTCTGGCCGAGGCCCCCCTCCAGGTCCAGGTCCATCCCCAGTCGCCGCTCGGCGTGAGCCGGGACCAGGGGAACGAGTCCGCGGGCCCGCAGGTAGGCCATCCGCCAGCTCCCCTGGGGCTCTAGACCGGGCAGGGTCTCCCCCGCTCGATAGAAGCCCCTCAGCAGGAGGCCGTCCCGGGGAAAGGTGTGGCGATCGAAGTTGTCCCATTCCGTGGTGAACTCCACGGTGCGCTCCCGGTGCTCGCCCTGGCCTGCGCTCTGGATGAACTCGGCCCTCCGATAGGAACCCGTGAGGCTCAGCCTTCCCTGGCCCAGATTGCCGAAGCGGGCGAAGGTACCGAAGCTGGCATCCGTGCTTCGGATTCGCAGATCCAGGCTGCCCATGGAGGCCTCCGGAGCCCCGAAGAAGAGGGGGGCGTCCATGCGCTGTTCGACCATCGTGGCCTTGAGTTCCAGGCCCGCGCCCGGCAGGTTCTGGAAGGGGCCCGTCAGGGCCAGGGCAGCCCCCTTCTGGAGGCGGTTCTTGGCGCCCTCCATCACCAGTTCCCAGCCGGGTACGCCCAGGTTGAGCGTGCGGTACCGCAGGCTCACTTGACCCCCGAGTGTGCTCTCCCAGCCCAGCCCCAGATCCAGGGAATGGGGCTTGTCGTGCACGGGCGTGAGCACCAGTTCCGCGGCGTCCTCCGGCCCCGGTCTCAGCTGGTAGCGCAGTTCGGCCAGTCGCAGCCGCTCCTCGGCCAGGTCCAGCCGTTGGCGAAGCTGGGTGCTGCGCAGAGGATGGCCCAGGAGGGACTCCATGATGCCCTGCAGGTAGCGGAACTCCGCAGGGGAGGCACCCCGGATCGCCAGGGAACCCAGGGCAGGATCCTGGAGGGTTACCCGCAGTCGCCCCGAGGCTTCCTCGAACCCCGAACCCCGCACGTCCACCAGGGGCATGCCGTCCAGGATGAAGGCATGGACCCAGCGACTCAGGAAGGCGCCGAAGCGCTGGGGGTTGTACCGTTCCCCTACGGGAAACTCCGCGCGCAGTTCGCGCAGGAGGCGCTCCTGCAGCCCCGCTGGGGCCTCCACCTCCAGGCTCTGGATGGGCCCGAAGGGCACGAATTCGAGCCGGAGCCAGGGCTCCGGGCCCCCGTCCGCCACGACTTCCGCCTTCAGGTCCCGGAGCCATCCGTGGACGATGGCCTGCTGCATCACCGCCAGCACGTTCCAGCGGCGAAAGGGTTGGCCCTCGGGCAGGAGGGTCCGGATGAGCCGGGTGAGTCCCGGGTCCACGGGCACGGGATTGCGGATTTCCAGCTGGCGGACATGCAGATCACCGTCCTGGGTGAACTGGCCCAGGAGCAGGCGGCGGAGTTCCGGCTGCTGGGCCTGGAAGGCGTCCGCTCCGGCCTTCACCAGCGCGGGCAGGCGGCCCGCATAGTCCGCGAAGCCCACCTCCTTCATCTGCGGCCGCAGCACCAGGCTCGCCGCCGCCACACTCTCGCGCTGGCGCTGCTCGATGACCAGGTCCAGGCTGCGGGAGGCCACGCTGAGGAAGTTGCTCACGTAGCCCTTCGCCAGGGCATTGCTCACATCCACCGCCAGCAGCACCTGGGGGTGGAAGGCCTCCCGGGACTGGAAGACCGGGATGTTCTCCACCAGGGCACCATCGACGTACTGCTGGTTCTCGATGACCACGGGCTTGAAGGCCCCTGGGACGGCCATGGCGGCCCGCAGGACCTCCACCAGGTCTCCCTGGCGGAAGAGCCGCCCCTGGCCCGTCTCCAGGTTCGTGGCCAGGACCCTCAGCGGCACCTTGAGGCGATCGAAATCGCCCCCGCTGAAATAGGCGCCCCGGGCCAGCAGACCCTCCAGTGTGCGTTGGACTTCCCGCCCGGACTTGAGGCCCAGGGCGAAACTGGGAAGGCCCCGCTGCACCTGGATGCCCATCAGTGTGCCGTTTTCCGCCTCCTGCTCCTCCAGCGTCTTCCCAGGCGTCCGCATGAGGGGATCCAGGAAGGCCCGGCCGAAATCCATGCGCTGGAAGAGTGCCTCGATCTCCCTGCCGGAGAACCCGCAGGCGTAGAGAGTTCCCGTGAGGGCCCCCGAACTGGTGCCCGTGATGGAATCGATGGGATAGCCCCCCTCGTCCAGGCACTGCAGAACGCCGATGTGGGCCACACCCCGGGCCCCGCCGCCGCTGAGGGCCAGCCCGAAGCTGGGGCGGCCCGGCACTTCCACCCGAGGCGTGAAGTGGAAGATGAAATCGGGAGGGATGATCCGGACGGCCAGTTCCACGGGCGCGGGGGCAGGGGCTGCCTGACCCAGGAGGGCTGCGCTCAGGGACAGGCTCAGGAGACCGGATCGAGGGGTCACGCCAGGGCTCCGAGCTGGGCCTCCATGAGGGCCTGACAGCCCTGGAGGCCCAGATCCATGAGGGCCACGGCCTCCGCCCGCAGGAAGCTCCGGCCTTCCCCGGTGCTCTGGAACTCCACGATCTCCAGCGGCTCTCCGGCCCGGGCGCGAGCGGCCACCAGGTTGGTGTCCACGGCGGCGCGATGATCCTCCTCGTACTCGAGATCGAGGATGAGGCCCTGGCGGCCCTCCCAGGCCTCCTCCGGACCGGGTTCGAGAACGCCCGCGCTGACGGCCGCCACTTGGCGGATCAGGGCCGCATCGAGGCCGGCCTTGCGCAGGGCCAGGGCGAGGGCCACCCAGGCGCCGGTGATGGCTGCGCAGCGGGTGCCGCCATCGGCGTTGAGCACATCGCAGTCGAGGGTCAGCATACGCTCGCCCAGGGCGGTCAGGTCGACCGCCTGGCGCAGGGATCTGCCGATGAGGCGCTGGATTTCCACCGTGCGACCCTGCTGCTTGCCCTTGGCCGCCTCGCGGTCCGTGCGGGTGTTCGTGCTGCGGGGCAGCATCCCGTACTCGGCGGTGATCCAGCCCTTGCCCCCGCCCTTGAGCCAGCCCGGCACCTTCTCTTCCAGACTCGCCGAACAGATGACATGAGTGTTCCCCAGGCGGACGAGGCAGGAGCCGTCGGCGTGGACCTGGACACCGGTCTCGAGGACCAGGGGGCGGATTTCGTGGATCTGGCGCATGGAAGCCTTTCATCCTGACGTTGGATCTTGGAATTGGCCTGAATAATCTTTAAATTTCCGGGGTCAGCGACCCCGAAGAATCTAGGTGATTTCGATCTTTTCCACCCGTCCCTGGTGCCGTCCCCCTTCAAAAGGGGTTTCCAGGAAGGTTTTGAGGTAAGATTCAGCCTGCAGCGGATCCGTCAGCCGCTGGCCGAAAGCGATGGCGTTTGCGTCATTGTGCTGACGAGCCAGTTCGGCGTGCTCCAGGGAGGTCACCAGGGCGCAGCGGATCCCGGCATGGCGATTGGCCGCCATGCTGATTCCGATGCCGGAACCGCACACCAGCACCAGTCTGTCCCATTTGTCTCTGCCTGCCGCCGCCCGGTGCGCGAAATCCGGATAGTCCACAGAGGCTGGACCCTCGGTACCAAAGTCCACAGCTTCGTGTCCCTGGGCCACTGCCCATCTCTTCAGGGATTCCTTCAGGTCGTAGCCCGCATGATCGCTCGCAAAACCAATTCGCATGCTCAACTCTCCATGGGAAACGTAACGGAATGATCCGTCCCATCCTCCAGTATCGCCCGCTCGACCGGGGTTTCGTCATCGCCCTTCCCGGTCCCGCCGATCCTTCCGCCTGGCAGCGCGTCCTCCGCAGCCTGCCGGGGAACCTGCACGGGCGGGATCGCCTCACGCCGGCCCGGGCCCAGCTCTTCCTGCCCGACGGCACGCTCATCGAGGCCCATACGGTGCCCCTGCGCTGGCAGCGGGCCCTGCCCTGGCTTGCCAGCCTGCCGGCGGATTCGGAACGCCTCGGCGGCAGCTTGGCCTTCTGGTCGGCGGCCCTGCGGCTCCTGCAGTCCCTGGTGATCCGGGGGGCTCTGCTGCCCCAGCTCAACACCGAGACCAATCCCTGGCGGGCGGTCTGGGGCATCAGCCTCACGAGCCCCGCGGATCGCGAGGCTCTGGAACTGCTGGTGGCGGCCATGCCGCCTTCAGTGCTGGCCTTCCCCGAGGACGATATCTGGGTCTTCACCAAGGGGCTGGCCCTGGGCACCCTCGATGTTGAGGAGGTCGATGACGATCTCGCCATGCCGCCTTCGCCGGAGGGCCTGCTCCGGGCCTTCCTGGAGGACGGCGCCGATTTCCTGGTGCGCCTGGTGGCGGGCGGCCTGAGGCAGGGCGAGGATCCCCGGCTGGGGCTCATCCACCGCCTCCGGGGCCACAAGCGGGATCGCCTGCCCTGGGACGAGCGCCTGATGGTGGCCCTCTCCCATCCCATGAACGAGTTCCCCACCATCGGTGTGACGGAGCGCACCCTGGGCGAACAGTTGGAGCAGTGGAGCGAGGGCGCCCGGGCCCAGTGGACCCGCCCCAGCCTCCGGCTGGAAGCCCCGCCCGTGCCCGGGGACCGGGACGCCATCCAGGAGGCTGATCGCCTCAGCGAGGAGGGCTGGATCCTGAAAGTGGGGCTGGAGAACCAGGACAACGAATTCATCCCCGTGGCCCGGCTCTGGGAGTCCTCCACCGATGCCGCCGTGCTGGAGGCCCGCAAGGTGCTGCTGCGCGGCCTGGCCCGGGCCGTGCCCTTCTTTCCCGCCCTGCAGGGCGCCCTGGCCGGCCAGAAACCCGAGGACATGATCCTTCTCCCCACGGAGGCCTGGATCTTCCTGACCCGGGGGGCCGACCAGCTCAAGGAGGCCGGATTCCTGGTCCACATTCCCGAGGGCATGGCGGAATTCGGAGGCGCTCGCCGCCTGCGGGCCAAGGTGCGCCTGGGCGCCCGCCAGATGGAGGAGGCTCCGAGTCTCAAGGCCCGCCAGGAGGGCCTGGAGGGATCGGTCTCGGCCGAGTGGTCCCTCATGCTTGGCGACGACCAGCTGGAGATCGAGGACTTCGCCCAGATGGCCAGCCTGAAGCACCCGCTGGTGGCCTGGAAGGGCAAGTGGGTGGCCCTGGATCCCGAGACCCTCAAGCAGATCAGCGCCGTCATCCAGGCCAGCCGGGGCGCGGGCTTCGAGAGCATGAGCCGGGGCGAGGCCCTGGCCGCCGCCCTCACGGGTACCACGCGCATTCCCGGTGTGAGCGAGGCCATCGAGGTGGAGGTGGCTGGCGATTTCGGCGCCGCTCTCGCCGAGCTGAAGAATCTCCCGGACAAGCCCATCACCCAACCCAAATCCTTCAAGGGCCAGCTGCGCCCCTACCAGCTGCGGGGGCTGGCCTGGCTGGAGGGCCTGACACGGCTGGGGCTGGGCGGCATCCTGGCCGACGATATGGGCCTGGGCAAGACCATCCAGGTGCTGGCTCTGATGCTGCACCGGCAGGAGCAGAGTCCCACCTTCGGGCCGCCGCTCCTGCTCATCTGCCCCACGTCCCTGCTGGGCAACTGGGAGCGCGAGATCACCAAGTTCGCGCCCAGCATCCCCTTTTTCGTCCATCACGGCAACAACCGCGAGACCCTGCCGACGGCCTTCAGGCCCCACACCATCGTGCTCACCACCTACGGCGTGATCCGCCGGGAGGAGGAGATCTTCGGGAATCGCTCCTGGGGCGGCGTGGTGGTGGACGAGGCC
The DNA here is from genome assembly GCA_043723905.1 of Holophagaceae bacterium. Lineage (GTDB taxonomy): Bacteria > Acidobacteriota > Holophagae > Holophagales > Holophagaceae > JAYREN01. The sequence continues at coordinate 1,435 of JAYSNJ010000061.1, read as the reverse complement.
CAGGGCATCAAGAACGCCGGCAGCGCCCAGGCCAAGGCCGTGCGACGCCTGCGGGCGCCCTTCAAGCTGGCCCTCACGGGCACGCCCATCGAGAACCGGCTGGTGGAGCTCTGGTCCATCCTCGCCTTCGCCCTCACGGGCTACCTGGGCAGCGAAGGCTCCTTCAAGGAGCGCTTCGCCAATCCCATCGAGAAGTACCGCGACCCCGATGCCGCACTGGAACTGCGCCAGCGGGTGGGCCCCTTCATCCTCCGCCGCCTGAAGACGGACCGGGCCATCATCCAGGATCTGCCCGAGAAGAACGAGATGAAGGTCTACACCCAGCTCACCAAGGAGCAGGCCGGGCTCTACCAGGCCCGGGTGGACCAGATGGAGAAGGACCTGGACGCCGCCACCGGCATCGAGCGCCGGGGCCGCATCCTGGCCCTGCTCACCCACCTCAAGCAGATCTGCAACCACCCCAGCCAGTTCCTCAAGGAGCAGGGGCCCTACAAGGCCCGGAGCGGCAAGCTCGAGCGCCTCACGGACATGCTGGAGGAGGTGCTGGAGAGCGGCGACAAGGCCCTCATCTTCACCCAGTTCAAGGAAATGGGGGATCGCCTCCAGATCCACCTGAACGATGTGCTGGGCTTCGAGCCCCCCTTCCTGCACGGCGGCACGACCCGCGATCAGCGCGACGAGATGGTGCGCTCCTTCCAGGAGGACGCCGACGGCTCGCCCGTCCTTATCCTCAGCCTCAAGGCCGGGGGCGTGGGCCTCAATCTCACGGCGGCCACCCACGTGTTCCACTTCGATCGCTGGTGGAACCCGGCCGTGGAGGACCAGGCCACGGACCGCACCTATCGCATCGGCCAGACCCGCAATGTGCAGGTCCACAAGCTGATCACCATGGGCACCCTGGAAGAGAAGATCGACGCCATGCTCGAGAGCAAGCGCGATCTGGCGGACCGCGTGGTGGGCACCGGAGAAGGCTGGCTCACGGAGCTGGACGACGAGGCTCTGCGCCGCCTGGTGGCCCTGGATACGGACGTGGATCTGATGACGGAGGAGGAGGGCAATGGCATCGTCTCGGCGCCTCTCCCCGAGCGCCTTCCGCCCCCTGAGCGGCTTCATTCCCCCGGGGTGCCCAAGGCACCCAAGGCAGAGAAGAAGGTGAAAGAAAAAGAAGTCCGTGAAGTGGCCGAGGAAAACCAGACCGAACTCTGCGCTCCTGCGCCGGTCCCTGCGAGAGTCCTGATCGCCTCCCCGCCCAAGGCCCCGCCCAGGCGGCGGGGACGGCCCCCGAAGAAAGGAGTGATCGGATGATCCACTCCAGTGATCGCTTCGGTACCACCTGGTGGGGTCGCCTCTGGATCAGCGGCCTCGAGAAGCTGGGCGACGATTACGAGAACCGCCTTCCCCGGGGCAAGAAATACGCGGAGGAAGGCGCCGTCAG
>JAYSNJ010000060.1:0-1921 GCA_043723905.1 Holophagaceae bacterium | reverse complement strand
GATGCTCTGCAAGGAAGGGCCCGCAGGGCGATGTGGTGGCATCGTTCAAGGGCTCTGACGCCGCGGGGCGCCCGCCTGGGACCATCCCGGAGGGCGTGCGGTGGCGCGCGTCACCATGCTGCGTCAGGCTCGGATCGCGTAGTACCCGCTACGCTCACCTCGCCTTCCTTGCCTGGCTCGCGCGGCGCCGTACGCGCTGGGCGCTCGAATACTCGGACAGGCTCCCTGGACTGGCATGGCTCTCGCTGCTCATTGACCCTATCCTGTACCCGGAGGTGTTCGATGCGATCCCAAAGTCAGCAGACGAATCGCTTGGCCACTTTCGCGAGCCTCCTCGCCGCCCTCAGCCTCTGTGGCGCTTCACCACAGGAAGGCAGATCGCCACGTCCCCAGCCCCAGTCGCCGCGGGACGCAGGCTCCTCAAGGCCGTCCTCGGCTCCTTCGAGCCCTTCCACCCCTTCGGCCACCCAGGATGCTCCCGGCACGAGGGATGTCCGGGGACCCCAGAACCGGGCCTCCATCGACTCGAGGTCCCTCCCATCCACGGGTCGTGTCAGCCGGGTGAACCTCTACCCGGGTACTCGGGTCATCATTCCTCCGGCCTGGAGGCGGTGCACCGTCTTCCCCGACCGGTTCTACTGGGAGCGCCGCGACCTCCAGGCCGAGATCCAGTGGCTGTCCCGGGCCGGTTCCATTCCCGTGACGCCCCTGGGCGCCGGTGTCGAATCCATCTCTGATTACAGCTTGTATCCAGCGGGGTGGCGGGCCTACGGCATCGCGGTGCCTGTCGGGGGCACCGTGCAGGTGGAGGTCCAGCACCCGAAGATCGGGTGGTTTCGGCTCATGATGGTGGACAAGTGGGGCAGGCCGGGACCGGGGATGCTTCAGCAGCTCGTGGCGCACCAGCCCGTCATGCTGACCTACAAGAACCCGAACGCCGAAGCTACGGCCATCTACGTCATCGTGGACGACCCCGCCTGGTGGTCCGACAAGGAAGACCCCTATACCCTTCAGGTCCGCCGGGACTGGGACGCCGCCAAGGTCGATCTCAGCCAGGTGAAGATGGTGGAAGGCCTTTGGGGAGCCTCCCCCAGCGTCAGCGCCGAATTCCGGAGGCCCAGACTGAGTGGTCCCGCGGTCTTCCCCCGCTGATTTTATCCGGCGGGGGTCTCCTTCTTCTGCCCAGAGAGGCCTAGATCCAGGGACAGGCGTCTGACACCTGCATCCGGAAGGCCCGGCACGCCACGGTGAGTTCCGCCCGGTCCCGCTCGGGGGCGGGCTCACCATCCATGTGCCACGGCAGGGGGCGCTCGAGGTGGACGGTGGCCCGGAGGATGCGGCCCTCGTGCCTCAGATGGGTGTGGCCACCCTCACGGAAGAGGGCCGGCGTCTCGGCGATGAGGTCGAACCAGGAGGGGCGACCCAGGGTGGCCCACTGCAGCGCGCCGTTGGTAGGATCCGCGCCTGGGGCGATCCACATGCCCGAGCCGTACTGAGGCAGGTTGGCGAAACAGAGGCTCCAGGCCCGGTCGGGCAGAGGGGCTTCCTCGCCGGTCCAGGCGGCCTTCAACCGCGCGGCGGCGGACTCGAGCTCCGGGGCCTCGAGCCGCAGGGCATCCCAGCGGATCCCCGTGGACTTCCAGGCCCGCCACAATTGGAAGCAGACCTTGGCGTACGTGCTGAATCCGCGAGAGGCCATGGTGTCGAAGCGATGGGCCACGGCGGCCTCGAAGCCGGTGCCGCAGAGGTTGAGGAAGGGGACGCCATCCAGCCTCGGCAGGTCCATCCGCAGTTCCCGGCCCTCCAGCAGCCGCTGCAGGGCGCCCGCGGGTTCGAGCGGCGTGCGCAGCCCCCGCACCAGACCGTTGCCGCTGCCGCCGGGAAGGGCCCCCAAGGGGACGGGGCACCCGGCTTCCACCAG
>JAYSNJ010000059.1:0-2746 GCA_043723905.1 Holophagaceae bacterium | reverse complement strand
GTGCTTTTCCCCGCGCCATTGCGGCCGATGAGACCCACCTTCTCACCTTGGAAGAGACCGAGGCTCAGTCCGTCTAGAATGGCTGTCGCGCCATATCGTTTCGTGACATTGATCAAACTCAGGGCGATAGATGGCAAGAAAGGCTCCTACGACCTTTCAGAATCCCATGGATGGGGAGATCCTTGCCCCCAAAGAAAATTCGAGGTCCCCATGTCCCTACAGGAAGAACTCCAGATGTCCAAGCTGCCGGCGCCCGGTGTGCAGCTGATGCTCCAGCTGATGCTGACGCGGGAAGCCGTCGTGCACGTCCAGGAGCGGCTCTTTGAAGCCCACGGGCTGACCATCCAGCAGTACAACGTGCTGCGCATCGTGCGGGGCGGGCCCACCAAGGGCCACCCGATCTATGAAATCGAGCGGCGCATGATCTACCGCTTTGCCAACGTGACCCGGCTGGTGGATCGCCTCGAACTGCAGGGGCTGCTCAAGCGGGTGGCGGACCCCAAGGATCGTCGTGTCAGCCGGGTGGTCGTCACGCCCAAGGGGCGGCGGCTCATGGAGCGCCTGGACGAACCGGTGCAGCTGATGGCGACGCGCCTGACCAGCTGCTGCAGCGAAGCAGAATGCCTGGCCATGGCGAACAGCCTGGAAGCGCTGAGAGAACATTGCGTCCAGCAGGAGGGCGCTCAAGAAGAACTGGTCGGCGCCAGCAGCTGATCCAGTAAGTCGAAGGCGTCGCTTTCGGACAAGCCCTCCACCTGGAGCCACCGTCCTTCGCCCACCTCCGTCCAGAGTTCCTGGGTGATTGGACTCCACCACCCTTGCCGTTGGGAACGGGCCCCGGCCAGGCGCCTGGCGCCTTTGAGCTGGGCCTCACCGGGCCGGACGGCAGCCTGGACTCGCCAGGGACCGCCCCTGGCCGTGCGGAGCAGCAGCACCCCCTTCCGGAGGTTCCATCGGGCACCGGGCAGGCGCAACTGGATGCCGCCAGGGCCTGACAGTAGGTCGCCCTGGAGGGTCAAGGCCTCGCCCCAGGGGTGGGTGCCCTCCTGTTCCGGAATCCAGCGGACGCCGGAGAAGGCGAGGGCCGCCCCCTCCCAGCCCACGCTGCCCAGATCCGCCAGATCGGTATCGCCCAGTTTGATCCGCAGGGCCGAAGCGGGAGCCTGATCAAAGGTGGGATCGATGGGCACCCACCGATCTCGTAGTCGGACCTCCACCCAGAAGTGGAGTCCGAGCAGATCGCCCAGCCCCACCCAGCCCGTGACACCCCGAGCAGGCACTCCCAGACGCCGCAACAGGGCCACGGCCAACACACCGTGTTCGGTGCAGTCCCCGCGCGGTTGGTGGCAGACTTCCAGGGCCGAGGCGAAGCCTACGGTGTAGTCCTTGTCGGTGATCCAATCGAACACGAAGCTGTTCACCCTGCGGGCGAGGTCCCAGCGCGACAAGCCTGCGGGCAGGGCCAGGCGGCGCAGCAGGCCTTCGAAAGCCGGATCCTGGAAGGGCACCAGGGGGCTTGGGGCGAGGTAGCGGGCGTCCTCGGGCTCCGGCGCGCCTGTGACCGGGGACTGGGCCGCTTCGAGTGCGGTAGGGGAGCTCGCCCGACGGAGGCGCCAGCGCCCGTGGGGAAGGCGGGTCTGCTGGGCATCTTCGGATAGATCGGGTGGGGGACCCTCCGCCCGCAAGGTGAGCTCTGGAATCCAGGATGGGAAGGGATGGGGAGGGAGCTTCTGGAGGGTCCTTTCGAAGAAGCCTCCGGAAGGCTCCTTCGTCACTTTCGGCGCGGGCAGGTCGGTTCGCTGGGTGAGCAGCTGGAGGCCGCCCAGTTCGGTCTGGTGCTTCAATTCGCCGGCCGTGGGGGAGATCCACACCTCCACAGGGGCCGTGGCCTGGCCTTGGCGTTCTTGTCCCGTGAACCGGACCGCATCGGGGTATCCAGGCAAGGGGGCCGCACCCTGAGGTTCCAGCTGGAGGGTGCTCCATTGCAGCACTGGAAAGGCGTAGGTGGTGGCTCGAACCGAACGCTTTGTGCGGGCGGCCTCCTTCAGCCGGGCTTCCAGGTCCTCAGGCCAGAGCAGAGCTTCGGGGGGAACCTCCTTCTGAACCGAGGGACCGTGATCGGGTTGGATGAACAGCACCCCTGGCGTTTTGGGGGACCACTCGGCCCGGCCTTCGAAGGGCTCGGCCGAGAGTTGCAGGCGCCAGGTGAAGGCGAGGTTGCCGTCCATGGCCTTCCGCGCGGTCTGGCTGACCTCCTGCCGGATCTCCTGGCCCTGGCGGGAGAGGACCATCCATTCCCGGGAACGGACTTCGAGGTGGGTGCCATCCTTCCGGAGTTCCACGCTGGAGCCGCCTACTTCCTGCCCGCCCACCCATTGGCGGAAGGTCCGCACGGAACCTGCCTGCCCGAGCAGGGCTAGGCCCGATAGGAACAGTAGGAGAAAGGGGGAGGCACGCATTCCCCCAGTCTAGGGTCTGTTTTCAGAGTGGGGTGTGGCCGCGCAAGGGCTTCTTCCCTGAGACCCGGCTCCGGCGCTTGGCTTGAATGCGGGCAGACTGGAAGCGTGATCCGGACCCACGCCGCCATCGTTCTGAAAGCCGTGCCCTACGCTGAGGGCGGGGCCGTGGTGTCCTTCCTCTCCGAGCATGGGGAGCGGATGTCCGGCGTGGCCAGGGGCGTGAAGAAGCCCACCGCCAAGTGGGTGGCCGCCTTTGAACCCCTGGGCATGGTGCGGGTGAGCTTCTT
>JAYSNJ010000058.1:0-4847 GCA_043723905.1 Holophagaceae bacterium | reverse complement strand
CCCGCGATCGCGGGGCCTCGACGCATGAATTCCAGCAAACGAGTGCGGCCCTATTCGAACGCCACCACGTATTCCCCGTCCCGCATGAGCGGCAGGGGTTTCCCATCTTCCATCACGAGATCCATGCGCTTCACCTGCACGTCGGGCTGGGTCTCGGGGACGTAGACGCGGTCGATGTGGATGACGGCGCCGGGGCTGGAGAACTGCTTGGGTCCCACCTGGCCGCCGAAGTGTTCGCTGCGGCCGAAGGCGATGTGGAGGCCCAGCTTCTCGTCCAGGAGGATCTCGCCGATGGGCTTCACGCCGAAGGCCGCCAGCACGCCCAGGCCCAGTTCCGCCAAGTTGCCGTAGGCGGGTTCCGAGGCCAGATGCTGGGCCTCGGCCAGGGACGCGGGCCCCTGGGTGAGCACTTCCACGGCCTTGTTGCCCGCGATGCGGTAGCGCACGATTTCCGGACCGAACTGCACGGGCAGGATCCCCGCGCTGCGGCTGGGCTCGGTCTCGCCCTCGAAGGGGACGATGTAGGCCTCGCCCGAAGGCAGGTTGCCCGCCACGCCAGCCTTGGGCAGCAGACCGCCGGAGGCGTGAGCACTGCGGAAGCGCAGATCCAGGTGCAGCGCGGCCTCGCCTCCGGGATAGCTGAACAGGAAATCCGCACCCGTGGCGCGGTCCAGGAGCCCCTTGAGCAGTTCCACACGGCGGTTCACTTCCGTGTAGTCCAGGCGCAGGGCCGGGATCATGTCCTCGCGGAAACCCGGCATGGTCGCGGCGCGAATGGGATGCTCCCTCGCGGCCATCTTCAGGGGCGCCGTGGCCGAGAATTCCGTGGGGGCGATGAGGATGGGATGGGCGGCGTAGAGCTCGACGAAGGGAATGGACGCCGAAGCATCCAGGCCTTCCGCCGTCAGGGGCACAGGTCCGCCTGGGTGGATCCAGCAACGCTCCGGCAGGTCGCCGTTGTTGGTGTGGACATTGGGATAGAGCACCAGGCCAACATCCATGCCGAGTTCCGCGCGATGGGCGGAGAGTTCTTCCACCCACTGCCGGGCGATCTCGCGCCGGGCCGCCCAGTCCGCGTTGTCCGGTGCCTGCGCGTCCGGCAGGTCCACCAGGATGGCCAGCGCCTTCTCGCCCGCCTGGGGCAGGAAGACCCGCTTCACCAGGGCCACCAGTTCCTCGCCGTTCAACCGCTCTGCCATGCGTGCCTCCATAGGGCGAGGATGCCCTAGGCGCCGCGGCCTGTCGAGGTCCTCATCCAGCTGCTCGCGTGGAGAGTTCCCGCGCCACGGCCTGGACCTTCCCGATCTCCTGGGCGGACCATCCCCCCGCCGTTCGCGCCTCGGCCAGCCCCTCCTGCAGGAGGCTGGCCAGTTCCGCCCAGAGCCTCCGGTCCTCCGAAACGATCCCAGGAAGGGCCAGGACCACCCTCAGCCGGGTGGACCAGGGATTGCGCCCCTCCCAGGCGCCGCGCACCTGGGCCAGGAGGGTTGGCCCCGGGGCCACCTGGGTCAGGATGAGGGCCTCCAGGGCCAGGGCGTGGAGGAGGGGATTCTTGAGCTCAGCCGCCTTGGCGCAGAGCATTCCGGCCGCTCCGGGATCGCCCATGTCCCGCAAGGCCTGGCCCAAGGCGATCTGCATCCGCAGGCTCTGGCCGGAGTGGAGGAGTTCGGCCAGTTCGGGCGCCACTTCGAGCGGCGCGCTGCGCCCCAGGGCCTCCAGGGCCTCCAGGGCCAGCTCCTCCCGGGTGGAGGTGCGCACGAGCGCCAGCAGCTCCGGGCCGAGGCCCAGGAGCCTGTGGAGCCCGATGAAGCGGATGCCCAGCTGGATATCCTCCAGGCGCCCCGCGCGGAGCAGCTCCTCGGCCACCCGCTCGGCGCCGGGCAGCTGTCCGAGATGGAGCATGGCCCGCTGGGCGATGTCGCTGATGGGATCCCGACAGGCCGACAGGAGGAAGGGGCGCAGGGATTCCTCCCGGCGCTCCCCCAGGACCTCGAGCGCGGCGGCCCGAAGGGCGCGATCGGGCAGATGAATGAGAAGTTCCATTCGTTCGGCGCTCGCGGCGGGGGCCAGGGAGGCCAGGGCCCTGGCCACGCCTTCGCGCCCGGTCTGGAGCCTGAGGGAGGCCTCCAGGATCGCCGCGGCCTCCTCCAGGGGCAGGAACTGCGCCTTCACCATGGATGCCAACCCCTCCGCGCCGGCATCCAGGGCGAAGGCCAGCCGTCTCGCGCGCAGGTTCATCGCCTCCAGGGATTCCGCCAGCAGGACGGGGAGACGGGCGCTCTTGTTCTCCAGGACCGCCAGGAGGAGCTCGGCCAGGAATCGATCCTGGGCCCCCGGGGCCCGTTTCCGCAGGTCCTCTGCGGCTTGCACGGCGGGGCCGCCGCTGCCCGTTCGCAGAAGCTCGAGAGTCTCCGCCTCCTGCGCCGCGAAGGGAATCGAGAAGTGCCCCAGGGCCGCATCCCGCGCCGCCTCCCAGCCGATCCCCCGAAAGGCCGTCAGCAGTTCCTTAAAAGCCCTGTCTTCCAGCACTTCAAGATGACACTCCGCGAGAAAGCCCACCAGGAAAGCCGCGGCTTCGCGCGAGAGAATCCCCGCCATGAGGCGCACTGTGTGCCGGAAGATCAGCAGATCGGGATGCCTCAGGAGGTCCTTGAGACCGTCCAGCTTGGAAGGGTCCACCAGGTGGCCCAGCTGCCCAGCTGCCTCGTTGGCGGCGGAGGGATTCCCGCTGCCCTCCAGGAGGAGCCCCAGGTGATGTTCCCAGGCCAGGGCGGGATCCACCTGGGCCAGGACCAGCGCCACCCGCTCCTGGAACCCAGGTCCTGAGGCAAGCTGGGCCAGTTCCTTGAGCGCCGCGAGGGCCTCGGGGTTGCCGATGCGCCCCAGGGTCGCCACGCCCAGGCCGAAGAGTTCGGGGTCCGACTCTCGCCGGAGCGCCCGCGCGAGGATGGGGACGGAATTCGGCCAGGCGTAGTAGAAACACCCCTCGAAGACCAGTTGCCGGAAGGGGCGGGGGGCGCCGGCCCGAGCGAATCTGGGCCCCAGTTCCGGGATCGCCTCCGCCCCCACCTCATGCAGGGCGCGAAAGAAGGTCAGCTGGTCGGCTCGCTCCGAGCCGTCCAGGTGGTCCAGGAGGGCGGAGAACTGGTCCAGCGAGGTGGAGGTCATGGTGCGGCCTCCGCCATGCAGGCCGATACGTGTTCCTGGATGAGCCCCTGCACGAAGCTCGTGATCCGCGAGAATTCCACCCCCACCAGCACATATCCGTGGGTCTTGCCGACCACCTTGCCCAGGATGCGAATCACCGAAGCCTGAAGGGGCACATAGGGGAGATCGGGGTGGTCCAGATAGAAGGGTTCGAGCACCGAGCCCCTCTCCAGATGCCAGGCCTCGGACATCTGGACCTCGAGACCGCATCCGGACGCGCTGAGGTTGGCCAACCGCGCACCGTCGACCGCCCGCCCCTGAACCTGGAATCGGACGCTGTAGTCCAGACCCGATACGCTCATCCTCGGGAAGCGGCGCTGCTCGGGGTAATCGACCAAGGGAGTCCCTTCCTGGGTCTCCCATTCTTCCAGAACTGGAGGAGGCCACCGAGAAATTCTGCAGACTTCCCCTGGGCTGTGACAGCGAATCCCAAGGGAAACGTTGACGCCGTGGGGGACCGCCCGGTGAAATGAACCGGGGGGCAGGCACCGTGGCAGGGAATGCATCGAAGAAGAAAGGCGTCCTGAGGCGCCTGCTGGACATCCTCGGCTGGGTGGCCCTGGCCTTCCTGGGCAGCACCGTGCTCATCGCGCTGGTGTTCCGCTTCGTGCCCATCCCCTTTTCCGCCCTGATGGCCGAGCGCCGGGTGCAGTCCTGGTCCTTTGATAAGCCCTACGCCTCGCGCCGCCAGTGGGTTCCCCTGGAGGACATCGCGCCCTGCATGGGCGTAGCCGTCATCGCGAGCGAGGACCAGAACTTTCCCGATCACTTCGGGTTCGACTGGAAGGCCATCGAGAAGGCCGTGGCACACAACGAGAAGAGCCGCCGGAAGCGGGGCGCCTCCACGGTCTCCATGCAGACAGCCAAGAACCTCTTCCTGTGGGAAACCCGCTCCTGGGCGCGCAAGGGCTTCGAGGCCTACTTCACGCTGCTCATCGAGACGGCCTGGTCCAAGAAGCGCATCCTGGAGGTCTACCTCAATATCGTGGAGTTCGGGGACGGCATCTTCGGCGTGGAGGCCGCCTCCCGCACCTATTTCGGCAAGCCAGCCAAGCGCCTCAGCGCCAGCGAAGCCGCGCTTCTGGCCGCCGTCCTGCCCAATCCCCACAAGTACCACGCCAACGCTCCCAGCGAGTATGTCCGGGGGAGGCAGGAATGGATCCTCAGCCAGATGCGCCAACTGGGGGGCGATCAGGTGGTGAAGGAGCTGTAAGGATCACGGCTCGATCCGCGTGCCTTCCCGCAGCACGGTGCCCTTGGGGATCACCACGATGCCGTCCTGGACGACCCAGCTGCCTTCGTCCCGGTCCATGCCCCTGGGAAAGGGCTTGATGGTCACATTGGCCCCGATCCGCACGTTCTTGTCGAGGATGGCGCCCTCGATGTGACAGCCTGCCCAGGGGCACCTGGGCACGGGTGCGGTCGTAGTAGTCTGCGCCCATGATGATGCTGTCGCGCACGGTGGTGCCGACTCCGATGTGACTGCGCAGGCCGATGATCGAGTGCGTGATCTCGGCCTTCTCGATGACGCAGCCTTCGGTGAGCAGCACCTCGGTCAGCCTGCTGTCCGTGACGATGCTGCCGGGCAGGAACCGGGAGTGAGTGTAGATGGGGCTCCGGGCGTCGTAGAAGTTGAAGGG
>JAYSNJ010000057.1:0-2396 GCA_043723905.1 Holophagaceae bacterium | reverse complement strand
GCACTGCACGGGGAAGAGTTTCAAGGGTTTCGCCCAGTGGCTGAAGGTTCAGGCAGCCGAGGAAACGGCCCACGCCGCCCGCCTGATCGATTTCGTGCTGGATCGGGGAGGCCGGCTGGAACTGAAGGCCCTGGACGCGCCCCCCACCGAATTCGGCGGGGTCATCCAGGTCTTCGAGCAGATCCTCGCCCATGAAAAGGCCATCACGGCCAGCATCAACGCGCTGTTTGCGCAGGCTCGCCACGAAAAGGACCACGCCAGCGAGATTGCGCTGCAGTGGTACGTGACCGAGCAGGTTGAAGAGGAATCCAGGGTGGGCGAGATCGTCGACCACCTGCATGCCGTGGGCGATCAGGGCGGGGACATCTGGTATCTGGATTCCAGGATGGGCAAACGCGCGCAAGCCTGAGGCAACCAGGAATAGGAGAAAAGGGCCGCCTTCTGGCGGCCCTTTTCTGGATGGAACGGGGGCTCACTTTCCCTTGGTGAAGGGGTGCTCGAAGCTCAGGTAGAGGAAGATGGCCTTCTCGCCCCGGCTGGCGCCCACGCCGAAGGGCACCGCGATGCCCGGCACGATCTGGAGGCCGCTGGGGAAGTTGTAGGCCCAGCGGATGCCGGGGCTCAGGTAGGTGGCCGTCTGGGCCTGGGTGCGGTCGGGTCCGAGCACCGCCTGACTGCGGGTGTGCACATACTCCAGCATCACGTTGAAGCGGGGATGCGCCAGCCAGATGAAGCTCTGGCCCAGGGCCAGATCCTGCGTGGTGGCCTTCTCGCCGAGCGTGTTCTTGGCATTGGGCGTTCGGGTGGCCCCCAGGTTGGAGTGGGCCACCAGGGTGTCCGTCAGGACCAGGCTGAGGGGGAACATCACCTGGATGCCCGTGGCGCCCCGGCCGTAGCCGATCTTCTCGTCACCGGTGGGGAGCAGAACGGACAACCGGGGCGAGATGGCGACTTTGGCGTCCCCGTCGCCCAGCAGCTGGTAGCGGTAGTTCAGGGCCACATCCCCGAAGGCCTGCTTGCCATCCAGGGAAGCGCCCAGTCTCTGCCAGGGCAGGGTGAAGCTGAACTGGTGTTTCAGACCACCCACGGGCCATTCCTGGGTGAAGGTGTAGATCCAGTCCTTGGAGTCCTGATAGCGGGTGAACGTGCTGATGTGCTGCACCACGCCCGCTTCCTGGTTGTAGGCCTCTTCCACGAGGAAGGAGTTGTCCTGGATGGGGCCTTCCTTTTTCTCCGGTGTCTTCTCCTGGGCCGTCAAGGGAGCAACCAGCAGCAGGGCGGGAAGGAGGTGTCGGAGGAGGGGGGTGAGGGTTTTCATATTTATGATATTGAGTCTCATGCATGCTCCATTCAAGACAACTAGGTTCGGAAGTGACCTTCATCACCGGATCAGTGAACACCGGGCCCTGGGGGCTCTCTTACCTCTATCGAATCAGAACGCGCCAGCTTGATTCTGCGGCGGGAAGGCTGCGCAGGGCAGGGGGTGGCCCAGATACTTAGTGATACGATGGTCCGTCTTTCTGATCTCCTGGAGCCCCCATGAATCCGCGTTCCCTGGCCCTTTCCCTGTTGGTCTGTACCCTCGCCGCGGCCTCGTTGCGGGCTGAAGAGGGCATGTGGACCTTCGACAACTTGCCCACCAAGAAGATCTCTGATCAGTACGGCTGGGCCCCGGACCAGGCCTGGCTGGATCACGTGCGCCTCTCGGCCCTGCGCTTTCCCGGCGGCTCTGGCTCCTTCGTGAGCAAGGACGGTCTGGTGCTCACCAACCACCATGTGGGCCGCGGCTGGATCCAGCGCGTGAGCAGCAAGGAGGCCGATTACGTCAAGAATGGCTTTGCCGCCGTCACCCGCGAGCAGGAAATCAAGGTGCCGGGTCTGGAGCTCATGACGCTCATGGCCATGGAGAACATCACGGAGCGTCTGGCCAAGCTGGAGACGCCGGGGGCTTCCGAGAAGCAGGCCCAGAAGGTCCGCGAAACCGAGATCGAGAAGATCAAGCAGGAACTGCAGCTGAAGAGCGGCCTCACCTGCGAGCACGTGACCCTCTACCAGGGCGGTGAGCACTGGCTCTACAGCTACAAGAAGCACACGGACGTGCGCCTGGTCTTTGCGCCCGAGATGCAGATCGCCTTCTTCGGCGGCGACTTCGACAACTTCACCTACCCGCGCCACAACCTGGATTTCTCCGTCTTCCGCGTCTACGAGGACGGCAAGCCCTATCAGCCCAAGGACTTTCTGAAATGGACGGATGGGGGCCTCAAGGCGGGCGATCTCACGTTTGTGACCGGGCATCCGGGTCGCACCAACCGCCAGGACACCCTGGCTCAGATGCTCTATTCCCGTGACTTCGCCATCCCCATGCGCCTCAAGGCCATGGAACGCCGCAAGTCCGC
>JAYSNJ010000056.1:0-47225 GCA_043723905.1 Holophagaceae bacterium | reverse complement strand
GAGCGATCGAAAGATCGAACCCTTTGGGTGGCAAGTTGTGCGTGGCGCATTACTGTGGCGCCCGGTGGGCTAAGCCCTGTCTTTCGACAGGTTGGGGATGGTGCGTTCGTGTTGCCGCACCAGCTCGATGCACCAGGAGGAACACCATGAAAGAACGAAAAGGCCCACCAGCGTTGGGTTCTACGCATGCCAAAACCATGGTGCATGCCCGCGTCGGGGCGGAATCCTGGGAGGTGCTGGAGGAGCTGGCCAAGCGTCAGGGGGTGACCCATACGCAGGCCCTCCGGAACCTCCTGGAGGATGCGAAGGAACGCATGGCCGAGGAAGCCTTCGGCCCTCGGCTGGAGTCCCTGGCTCGCACCCTCTTGGGCGTGGTCGAGCACCAGGCCCGGCACGCCATTCGCATCGAGGCCCTGGTAGCCATCTTGCGGAAGGTCGAGGAGGGCCAGGCGGAGCGAGAGGCGCAAATCCTCCAAACGCTGTCGGTGGTGGTCAGTCTCAGTCAGCACACCTATGCCTATTTACTGGGTGTGGTCGAGTCCAGCCCACGAGCGGCAGAGATCGCCACAGCTGGTAAGGCCAAGCTCCGCACCCTCCGCGGGGAGGAGTAAACCATGGCGATCATCAAACCGGGCTTCCGTCCGGGATTCCGGGGTCGCACCAGTCCGCCCAGCATGGCTCGGCGAGCGCACTACCTGGCGGCCCAACAGGGCCGAGATTCGGCGCGCCTCCTTGGCTTGGGTGGCCAGGAAATCAGTCCAACCCAAGGCATTGAAGCCATGGGTGGAAAGTCGGCACAGTACCACGAGGTGATCGTCGCTCCTTCCAAGGCAGAGTGCCTGACGATCCTGGGGCGGAACCCATCAGGTCCTTCGCGTGCTGCTATGGATGCAGGGCAGCGCCTCATCAGAGCGTACGCCAATGGAAAGCCATATCTCCTGGCGATTCATGAGCAGGATGGGCGCTTTCACTTCCACATCGTGGTGCGCGGCGCCATGCCAGAGCGTGCACTGGGGCGCCATGGCATGGTGCAGAAACACTGGGATCGGGAAATTTTCGGGGATGAGCCGCGGATCCAGGATTGGGATGCGCACCAACGCTTCCAGGCGGAGAAGATTCGACTTCGGGAAATCATCCGTGGCCAGAAGGAAAACGAGCATCAGCGTCGCGAGGCTCTCAGACACGCCGCCCCCGGACTCAAAACAGAAGCCGCCCGCCCCTTCGAGTGCAAGGCCCGCCTCTTCATCGAACAGCGCTTCTTCACCGAGGTTGCGGCATTACGGGCACGCTACGAGTCACGAGGCATGCTCGGAAGCCCCCGCCACCAGGCAGAGCTTGAGCAGGTGGAACATCGCCGCATGGGCGGGATTCGGCGGCTGGAAAAGCGAGAGACCGCCCGGGAGATCGGTGTAGCCAAGGCCAGGCTCGGACAAGCCGTGGACACTGGAGGGCGAACGATTCAGAAGACCACGCGCAGCGGCGGGCGGGCAGCCCGCCAGGCCGTGGACATGGGATTGAAGAGCCTGGGCGTGTCCAGGCCCGTCCGGAAGCTCACGGGGGCCACGCTGGTACTGGCCCAGGAGACGGTGCAGACAGCGCTTCGGGCGGCTCAGGAGGCCGCGAAGGCCGCTGCCCGCAGCAGCGTGCATGTCGCCCAGGCTCCGGTGAAGCTGGGTGTGGGCCTGGTGGCAGCCCTCCCCACGGCGGGCGCCAGCCTGAAGGCTGCCGGGAAGGAAGCTGGCCAGGACCTGGCCCAGGCCGGGAAGGAGCTTGGACAGGGGGTCTTCCGCACCGGGGTTGCCGTGGGTCAGGGGGCCGCAGGGGCGACGGTGGCAACGGTGCAGCAGCTGATCCCTAGCGGGCTCGGCCTCGCGGGGCGGGCGGCCAGCGTGACGGCCCGCACCACTGCCGGAGCTGCCAAAGACGTTCTCACCCTCTCACCCCTGTCCCTGGGCCAGACCCTCGCGGGGGGCGCCCTGGACCTCGGTAAGACCGCCGCCTGCGCCGCAGGGACGAACGCCAGCTTGCCGGAGCCCCTCCGGTGGGCCTTCCAGGTGGCGGGCTGGGTGCCCGTGGTGGGCATCGCCGCCAAGGCCGCCCAAGTCACCACCGAAACCGCTCAAGCCATTCACAACGCCACCTGTCGTGGCCCGGAGGTAGACCGATGAACAACCTAATCCTCAACCTGCTTCGTGCCTGGGAGGCGTTCGGGGCGATGGGCTGCACGCTCCTGGGATTCCTAGGCCTGCTCTGGTGCTTCCTTCGCTGGACCTGGGTCGAACGGGAAAATCCCCTGGTCCTGCTGCGGGATCGCTTCCACGGGTTCACCCGTTGGCTGCTGCTGCACCGCCGTTCCCCGAGGACCCTTCCCCTCAGTGTGGCGCTGCTTGCCCTGGGGCTAGGCATGTCCTGGGCCGTGGCCCAGGAGGTTTTCGTGCGGGGCGCCTTCTGGAACGGCCCGCTCTTCCTGGGAGCCCACGCGGTGCTGGTGCTCCTGGCGCTGGCGCTTTGGGGCACCTGGAACCGTGAGCCCAAGTATGTAAAGGCGGGCGAGGGTCGCGCAGATGCGCGGTTGCGCGACGTGGCCGAGGAATGGAGCGTGCGCGTAGTGGAGGGTGGAAAGACCCACACCGACGAACGCCCCACCGCCGAGCTGCTGGTGTACCGCAGCCCCTCCCGTGTGGCCTGCCGCATTGCGGCGGAGGGCCAGCACATGGGGTGCAACCTCACCCTGTTGTCCTTCCGTTGGGACATCCTCTCTCGCCACGTCTTCGTGGTGGGGCCGCAGGGCTCGGGCAAGACCGCCAGCCTCTTCGCGCCCATCATGCATTCGTCCCTGGTGCCCTGGGTCTACCAGGACAGCAAGGCGGAGCTGCCCTTCCGCGATGAATTCCCGGATCGGTCGGTGTTCGGCCTCGACGTGCGCGGGCATGCCACGCGCAGCGGCATCTGGAATCCCCT
This sequence comes from Holophagaceae bacterium, assembly GCA_043723905.1. Classification (GTDB taxonomy): domain Bacteria; phylum Acidobacteriota; class Holophagae; order Holophagales; family Holophagaceae; genus JAYREN01. The sequence continues at coordinate 44,264 of JAYSNJ010000056.1, read as the reverse complement.
GGAGGAGATCCGGTCCGCTGAAGACTTCGACCTCCTGGTGGACTACATTTTCCCGGAGAATCCCAAGGATCCAAACGGATGGGTCCGCGAAATGGCTCGCGTGCTCTTCGGGGCGGTACTACGTTCGAAACGCTGGGAGAGCATCCAGCAGATCGCCCGCACCCTGCGGGAGACGCGCCTGGAGCCCTTCCTGGCGATGCTGGACCCCATCTACCTGGACACCATGAAGGAGCCCAAGAGCCAGGTGCCTGTGCTCCAGGATCTGGTGGTGACCCTGAGCCGCTGGGAAACCGTGCGGGTGCGCAGCATTACGGAGGGGAAGAGCACCGTCACCCTGGACGACTTCATCACCAGCGGCGGATACGTCCTGAACTGTGAGGACAGCGATGCACTGAAGGGCCCGGTGCATATCTTCTGGGCCATGTTACTCGGGCGCCTGCGCAACCGGCCCGAGGGCGCCTCGAAGGTCCTGCTCCTGCTGGACGAGTTCGGCGATTGCGGGCGGATCAACAACATCCAGCGCGCCTTGGTACTGTTGCGCTCCAAGGGTGTTTCCATCGTGGCTGCCATCCAGAACCTGGGCCTGCTCCAGGATGTCTATACCCAGGACTGGAAGGCGGTCTTGGAGGGCTTCGGAACGCGAATATGGCTGGCCCGGAACCTGGAGGACGAGCTGCGCGAGCGGCTCTCCAAGGCCCTGGGCAAGTTCACGCGCCGTGTCCCGCCTGCCAATAAGAACGCCAAGGAGACAGAGAAGGAGGCGGATCTCATGCCCCTGGATGCATGGGGCCGCTGGTCCGAGCTGCGGGTGGCCCTGGGGCGCCTGCATGGGTTCACCTACTGGTTCCCCGTGCACATCGACATCCCGCGCACACCCCTGGGCGAGGTGCTGCCCGGCGGCGATCCCTGGGCCGATTCCGAGGCAGAGGCAAAGGCCGCAGCCCAGGACGCCCTGAAGGCCGTCGAGTTGCCGGAATGGTGCCTGCACGTGCCTACAGAATCGACGACGCCTGACATCGACCCTCAGTCCTCTCAGAGCCTTGAGAGTGTCATCCGCACTGCGCACGAGGAGGACTGGCTGTGATCGATCCGGGATGGGTGTCCTATGGGCGGGGTATCGTCGAGGATGGCCTTGCCAACCTCGATGGCTGGGCGGATATCGTCGTGGATCTTCGTGCCGAGGGGCTTGAGGATGATGAAATCACGCTGGTTCTCCGGGAGCAGCAAGCCTGGACCGCCGAAGCTCGCGAGTGGAAGATGCATGGGTTCCCTTACGACGAGATCATCACTCGCCTCAGGGATGAGTTACTGGCTGAATGGGGGGATGTGGCCAGTGCACTAATGGAAGCCGGGCTTCCGCCCGCGGACATGCTCCGAGCGGTTCTCCCCCTCACGGAAGAGACCGAACTCGTACCAATCGTCCAGGCGGTGCTCCTGGATGGCCCTGAGGATGCGGATTACCAGGAGGTCCGCGGGGTGTTGGGATTTTTCTTCAGGAGCGAGGAAGAGGCGCTCGGGGTGTTGGATCTGGATGGCGTGCAACGGGAGATTGCAACCCAGCGTTTGGGGCTCTCGAGGTAGTTGCCTGGATTGAGGTGAGGGCATGGGAGGCCACGGCTTTCCGTGCCCTTTTCCGTGTCAGGCACTGCCGGTTGTCCTGATCCCGCGCCACGGCGGGCCTACCCGCTCTCTACCCGGTTCCCGGTTCGTTCCCGGTCCGGCCCTGGGGAGCGGGGGACCCCGGCGGTTTCGTGCCCCGACCCGGTGGGCACGGAGAAATGCCATGACCCCTTCTAGCCTCCCCCTCTTCGATCAGCCAATCACCGCTGTTCCCAGCCAGCCGAGGAGCTTCCCTGTGGCCGAGACGGTTGCCCTCTACGGCCCCGAGTCCCTCTCGGATGCCCAAATTATCGAGGCCATGCTGAACCGGGTCCGCCCTGGACGGGCCGAGGAGATCCTCAGGCAGGTCGAAAGCCTGGGGCGCCTGGTGGCCCTGGGACCTGCCGAACTCCAGGCTCTTGGGCTCACAAAGGGCGAGATGGCCCGATTCGCGGTCCTCCAAGAAGTGCAGCGCCGCTCCACCCGCAGTTTCGAACGCCCGCGCATTTCCTCTCCCAGGGCCGCCGGAAGCTACCTGCTGCCCAAAGTCCAGGGCTGGACCGAGGAACGCTTCGGGATGCTGGCCCTCAACGCCAAGGGCGAACTGCTCGCCGACCGCGTGCTGGCCCACGGCACCGCCACCGCCTGCCTTATCAGCCCTCGGGAGTTCTTCCGAGAAGCCCTTCGCTTCGGCGCCACCACGGCCCTGGCCTGGCACAACCACCCCTCCGGAGATACGACGCCATCCCGCGAGGATTGCGCCCTTACCAACCGCTTACGCTCTGCCGGTGAAAGCCTTGGGGTGCCCCTGGCGGACCACATGGTCCTGGGCCGCGAGAGCTGGCACAGCTTCCGGGCGGCAGAGGGATGGGATAGGTGTTAGTGCGAGGATCCCTTGAAAGTTGAGCCCCAAATAGTGCTGGATAGGATTCTTACCCAGATGGCCGCAGGTAATGAGCCAAATTTATGATCAACATCACTACGATTCTGACAAGAGTATATCTCTGGCTAGTTTGTCAGATCTCATTAATACATATGCCATTTCAACTGTTTGATCGCCTTTTAGTCTCTCGAAAACTTCGATTTCAACTTCGTAGTACTGAGCCTCTCCAATCGATATTGCGGTGTATTTCCACACGATAGGATTAATCTTACCCTTATAGGATATTCCCGTTAATTCGTCTACAAATTCAAAAGTGTGAGTGCTTTTCTTGCTTCTTCCAGCACAAAAATGCCCTCTCATGATTTGATTGTTTTCTTTGGCTTTTGTTGTTTTAGATATTATTCTGGCAATTTTTCCAGCCTTTTCGGATCCAACATACCATGTCATATTTTCAGACACGAGTAGCATGTCAATGCCAGATGCGTGCAGCATTGAATACATTTTACCGGCATCCCTAAGCCCGCTCTTCCCAAGCTCGGATACCATTTTTGTTGGAACACCAGATTCTTGAATACTATTCATTTTGGTAATAATGTTGGATGCACCCTTTAGTGCATCACTTGTTTCTATTGTCGGCTTGAAGTGGATATTAACAGAACCCTGGGTGGCTACGCAGAATGACAACGAGGCAAGATCGCGATAGTCGGCAGATGGGCTTTCTGGTGACAAGTTATTCAATATTGTTTTGGAGAGTTTTTCCCAATAGTCCTGAAATATGACTAAAAATCGACCGAGATCCCGAAATGGCAACGAGTGCTTTTTGACATTGGGGCCATCCAGCTTAATAAGGCCTTCTGTGCTATCAATCTCGACAAGTTCTCTAATTGGTCTTTGAGCAAAACTTGGAAGCGGCTGACCCACACTAGGTAGAATGGCTGTTGGGATTTGGTCAAAGCTACAGTGCCACACTTTCGAAGCAGAGAAGGCCTCGTCAAAGTCGCAAATGACGACAATTCGTTTTTTGAAAACGTCTACCAATGGTATTGCCCCAGAAATGATGGCTATTCTCTCTGCACCACTGATTTGGGCAAGCATCCACCTATATAAATTGTCATTGAAGTCACAGAAAATGCCGAAATAGAGATTGCCATTCTCTTCTGAGAAAAGTGCGAGGTGTGGTCCATCATACTCAACCAGCACTTCCTCTAGACGGAGCTTAAATCCATACATCCATTGACTACACTGATTAATCCATCCCCACTCGATCATCCTTGCACCTCCAATCTGCACAAGTAAATCGAAAGTGATTCTTTCTTTAACCACAAGCTATGATGATTCCGGCTCCCTGTTTGCATTATTCGGCCCATCTCAGGCCTCACATTACAGGATGCGATATGACATTGAGCCCAATATCCTCCACACTTTTTAACCTCTGCAATATGTTCGATATTGATATAGCAAGATAGAGAAGACCTGAGACAAGCGCACTTCAATTCGTGTTTACCCGTTTCCATGGCGCTCCGGATGTCCAACTCGGTCGCAGGGTTCGTTCGCACAAACTGAAAAATCATCCCACTAGTTTCAGCACCGCGGTCCCCTGGACACCCGGGAGGAAAGTGTTCTGGCCAGACCGGCTCTATCTTCCCTTGGGGAGTCTTGGGGGAGGGCCGTTCAGTAATTTTCTGGTTGAGTTGCATGTTAGAAATCGCTGGGTTGTCTTGGTGGATAGATGAATGAGCATACCGGGAAGATGCGGGGGCCAGAGCCATGGATGCGCATTGTGGGCCTCATGCGGTTCATAGAACAATCCGGTTTACAGCTTGTTGCATACCCTGGCGCTCTTCACCCTATATTGTCGCTGGTTGAATTGCCAATCCTTAGACTTCCTCAGGCGCAATGAGATTCTTCACTCGATCCTGAAACGCGAGATAGACCTTGGGGGTCCATTCGGCGAACCACTCGCAGATCTTCTTTCGGTTTCCTTCGACATCCGGATCGAGCTTCTCTTCCAGCAGGATTTTGGAGCAGGACTTATCGGGCATTGGGCGCCACTGCAATGGCTTTCCGACCTCTGTTTCAATCTCCTGGGTTTGAAGTTGCAACTGCTCAAAGGCTGAGTCCTTCCACCCTGTGGGTTGAACGATCATTTCAAGCACCACGCTCTGGTTCTTGGGAGTCAGGAGCATGTCCACATGGAACCCAGATCGGCCAATCGCGATGCTGGACCAATGACCTGGTCCAGGCTTCTGAAGCCGGAAGGGTATTTTCTCGGCCTTCAGCCGGTGATGAATGTCCTGCCAGAAGGCAATGCGCCATTCTCTTCGCTTTCGATCACCTTCCGTAAGGCCTAGGGTGAGCGGTTTCATGGTTACGTTCGGTCGGCAGACCAGATCAAGCATGGGGGCGGCTGCGCTTGCTCCGATGGTGTAAGCCTTCAACTCCGCAAGGTAGAGGGCCACGGTGTCCGGCGTGTTCTCGTTCAGCCAATCGATGACTTGGCGATGATCGTCCGCTACCTCTTCGGCGATCCAAATCCCGGTCATGGCCTTGTGGGCGGCGGCATAGGTCAGGAGCTTGGCCAGATGGTCATGATTCGTTCGCCCAAACTGATTTTCGATGACCACGATGTGCTTCTCGTCGCCCACGAGATTCGCCACGACATCACACGAGAAGTTCGACCCCTTCGCTTCCCGTCTCGGGTTCTCGATCTCAACCTCAAGATCCTGGGCGATGAGTTCGATACCCTCCGACGTCGTCAACCAATCCGAAAAGTCAGGCTCCTTCGGCCAGACCGACCGAATGTTCTCGACAGGCGTACGCTTGGCAATGGGGAGCTTCGTCATGGCGAGTCTCTGGGTACAGCAAGGAATTGCTCGAAGATTAAAAATTGGAATCGAATTCCGGAGTACCGCTACGGCAACAACGGCAACCTCAATTCTTTGAGGTAGTTGTTGTGCTTCTGGGTTGCTTCCTTGATCTTCTGATCGATTGAGACCAACTCAGCGTTCACGTCCTCAAGGAGGATTTCATCTTCGGCTGTCGCGGTGCTGATGTAGCGCGAGATATTCAGATTGAAGTCGTTCTTGGCGATCTCCTCCATCGACACACGCCTGGAGTATCGCGGCTCCGGCTTGCGGTCCTGGTACGTGGAGACAATTTTCTCGATATGCTCGTCGGTCAGGATGTTCTGGCGCTTGCTCTTCTCAAAATATTCCGCCGCGTTGATGAAGAGCACGTCCTCGAATTTCTTGCACTTCTTGAGCACGAGAATGCATACCGGAATGCCCGTGGAGTAGAAGAGATTGGCAGGCAGGCCGATGATGGTGTCGATGTGGCCATCCTTGAGTAGCTTGGTTCGGATGCGCTCTTCGGCGCCGCCCCGAAACAGCACACCATGGGGCAGGATTATGGCCATGACCCCCTGATCCTTGAGGTAGTGGAACCCGTGTAGCAGGAAGGCGAAATCGGCGGCGGATTTAGGGGCCGTGCCGTGGCTCTTAAAGCGCACGTCCTGGCTCATGTCTTCGGAGGGGTCCCAGCGATAGCTGAAGGGGGGATTGGCGACCACGGCGTCGAACTTCGGCATCTTGGCGGGGTTGGTCTCCCGCAGGAAGTCCCAGTCATTGGTTAGCGTGTCGCCGTGGTAGATCTCGAATTCCGTGTCCTTCACCCCGTGCAGCAGCATGTTCATGCGGGCCAGGTTGTAGGTGGTGATGTTCTTTTCCTGCCCGTAGATCTTGCCGATGCTGTGGGATCCCATGTGCCTGCGGACGTTGAGCAGCAGCGAACCTGAGCCGCAGGCAAAATCGAGCACACTGCCCAGGCTCGGTACCAAGCCCGTTTTGGGATCCTGGCTGTCGAGGGTGACGATGCGCGAGAGGATGGTGGAGATTTGCTGCGGGGTATAGAACTCGCCCGCCTTCTTGCCGGATCCAGCGGCGAACTGGCCGATCAGGTATTCGTAGGCATCACCAAGGGTGTCGGCGTCGGTGGAGAAGGTGAGGCCCTTAGCGATCTCCTTGATGATGTCGCAAAGCTTGGCATTCTTGTCGGTGTGGGTCTTGCCGAGCTTTTCGGACCCGAGGTTGATCTCAGAGAAAAGGCCCTGGAAGGCGCTTTGGAAGGATTCGTTCTCGATGTATCTGAATCCATCCCGCAGGGTGCTGAGTAGATCACTGCTTTGCGTGCGCGCCAGATTGGCGATGCTGGACCACAGGTGATCGGACTTGATGACGTAGTGGACCTTTCGCCGCATCTGCTTCTCGAACTCGCCCACCTCGTCGGGGTTCTGGGCATACCAGAGAGCCAGCGGCACGCGAGGATCTTCGGCGGACACCTTGGGGTAGTCGGCCCCCAGTTCCCGGCGGGCTGCGGCTTCGTAGTTGTCGGAGAGGTAGCGCAGGAAAAGGAAGGCCAACATGTAGTCGCGGAAATCATCCGCGTTCATCGCTCCGCGCAGTTGGTCGGCGATATTCCAGAGGGTCTTGCCCAGTTGCTTTTGGTCTTTGTCGTTCATGGCGTTGGCGTCATCTAGGTCTCGCTTGGGAACAGCGTGGGATTGAAGGGGTATCGGTTGATGAAGCGATGAAGGATCTTCCGGAAATAGCGCTTGTTCTCTTCCATCATTTCCTGTGGTTCATACAAGGAGTAATTGCCGTGGCTCAAGATATTGACAAGACGCGTGTGGAGAATGGCGTCTTCGTCGTCTGCATCTTGTTCAATGCACCTGGAAAAATGCCGGTAGCCGTGAAAGCTCGCGGTTTTCTCTAGGACAGACCGAAGCATATTGAAATGATGCGTATAGAGATTGCCAGTCCTGTCTGCTTCATAGAGTTGGGCTAATACGGCAACGTGATGAAAGAACGGGGTGTCGCTTTCTTGCTTCCGAACGAGGTAGCTTCCGTGCTGTTGGCCGCTGCTCAGGAAGAACTGAGCAGCCTTTTTAATCCTAAGTTCATTCTTTAGCTCGTTGCTTAGCACGTTGAAAAATAAAGTATGATGCGTGGAAATGACGGTCTTGAGCTGGCTTTCTGGGCGCTTGAGCAGTTGCGCAAGGTGGCTGGCTACGGCAATGGCGTTGTGTTCATCCAGGGACGAAATCGGATCATCGATGTAGATGTATTTGACCCAGCGGTAGGCTTCCGCGCCGTCGAGAGTGAGCTGAACGATGGCAAGGAAAAAGCACCAGATGAAGATGTTCTCCTCGCCTCGGGATACCTTGATGTCCTCGACCGTCTCGAGGGACTCATCCCTCTGGATCTCGCGGGAGAAGCTCACTTCCCATTCGGTTGTATCGATCCGGAAGTCAAAGTCCGCATAGCGGTGCAAGAGTGGGCGGATGCGATTATCCATTTCCATCTCACCCAGGCCTGCGAAGAACCGGGAATCCTGGTTGATCTTCAAGACCCGCTCGCGGTCGTGCTCCAGGTCGTTGTCCCAGGAGAACAGATCCTCGGTGAATGCGTTGAAGTAGAGTGTGTCGCGTTCCTCACCGCGCTTACCGAGATCCTTGAAGGCTGTGGAGAGGCGCGTCTTCCCTGTACCGTTGTAAGCATAGAGAAGAATGAACTTCTTGGTTAGCAACTCCTGGCGAAGGTGGGTGGCCAAGGCATTTAGATCTGGGTAGGAAGCCGTCGTGCTCATGCATCAGCCTCAGCGAGTGAAGGGAAGATCTGCTGCATCAAGCCTTTTTTGTGAGTTTTGAGGGAGGCAATCTTTTGGGTGACGGCGGTGATGAGGGCGTCAAGGGAAGTGAGGCAGTCAGCGATACGTTTTTGTTCGGGTGGTTTCGGAACGATAAATTCGTATTTCAGTAATTGACTACCATTGATCGAATTAATGGTAGCGCCGAGGTCTCCGGCGACTTGCTTCTGGTATCTGGACGATTGGAAAAGCTGAAAGACGAATTTGGGCGCCTTCGTGCGGAAAATGGTCATGAAAGCGCCATGCGTACATAAAGGCATTCCTTCTGGAATTAGGGCGCATTTTCCGATAAGCGCCTTTGAGCCGTTTCGGACACAAATTAAAATGTCGTCTGGTTTTGATAAATTTGCTCCATTTATTGCGGGATTCACGTAAACGCAGTCGTCGAGTGCAATTTCTCCATTCTGAACATTCGATGAGCGTAAAACCAAAAGACCTATGTCACGCACATCATTCGGGCTATACGTCAGTCCTGAGATAAGTTCACCCAATTGCACCAAGCGTATTTTCTCCCACTCTCCGGCGTTTTTGAATTCAGGGAAGCGGAGGCAGGGCATTGTTTCGCTCTCGCGGGGGAAGAGCTGCTGCATGAGCGCCTTTTTATGGGTTTTGAGCGCATAAAGCTTCTGGTTTTCAGCCACGATGAGTTTATCAAGCATACCCAGGCACTCGGCGAGCTTTTGTTGCTCTGGATAGGATGGGGCAGGGATTCGGATGCCGAAGAAATGATTTTTGCTGATGTTTAGCAATCCATTGCTTCTGGCACCACTTGTAATATGCTTCTTTAGTTGTAATCCGTGTATATTTCTCTCGAAACTGTTCTGAAAAAAAGAATTGGAATAATTGTTTTTAAGCCGAAAGCAAATAAAAACATTTGGAGCAGCAACTTCTCCCCATCCATTAAGGAGATATACGCATCCTTGCGGAAACTTTAATGAGTTGCCTTTGTTATAGACAAAATCACCATCTTTTACCAGCGTGTAGAGCTTGTACTGATCTCCAGAAATATCCCGGCCAAACTTTTCGGATTGAGGCACAAAACCAATACCTGCCGAAATGCTCACAGGGGTGAGGCGTCGGTTGCCTACCCGCTCAATGACAGGCACGGATACATCAGACAGTGAGATGGCTTCCCATGCTGGCTCCCCTCGAAACTCCGGAAAGCGCAGCTTGGGGATGAGCCTGGGGTTGGACTTACCCGTCATCTGGCGCACTCCTCACTGTTCATAAGCGCTAAGGCCTGATATGTCGCGGCCCGCAGCGCGCTTCTTGAGAAGAGGAACGAGATCATCCATAAGGGAGAGTTCCTTCACGCGCCGGGCCTTCCAGTTGAGTCCAAGGGGTTCCAGGAGTCCAGTCAATTGCTCGCCGTCGAAGACCATGCGCTGGAGGATGGCGTCCACGAATGCCTGGAGGTAGTTCGTTTCAAGGCAGTGCTTTATCGCAACCTCGGCGAGTTCCTTAGTATTCTTCTCCGCCTTGAAACGCTGGTACCCTGCGCGGATTTCCTGATCGTTGAGCCCTTGGCCCGCTTCGAGGGTGCGGACGTATTCGGTGATGGTCTCGCGCTCGTCCAGGAATTTGGCGTCGGCCTGGATGAGGCCGATGAGCTGCTCCCGAGTCATCGACTGCTTTTTGCCTGGTGGCTGCTGGGAGTAGCGAGCCAGCAGATCCATGATGTAGTCGTAGTCGATGTCGGCGGAGGCGAAGAGGACGAACTCGAAATCCAACTCCTGGACCTCGGGGCTGGGGGCGGGTTTGGTCTGCTCGGCCCTGAGCCGCTGGGCGGTTTCCAGGTAGACGCCCCGGAAGGCGTTGAGTTGGTCCTTGGGCAGGAGGTGGTCGAGGGCGGCCCGTGTTTCGGGAGCGAGATCGGTGTACTGGTCGAGCTGGGTCTTGAGGCGCTGCACTTCGCGGAAATTCTTGATGAAGGCAGCTCTGGCCTCGTCGCCCCTGAGGGCGGGCACATCCTCGGGCCTCGCTTCGAGTCCCTGGGAGTGCATGAAGTCGCTGAGTTTGCCCAGGGCGGCCTTCAATTGCTCGACGACCTTGGGGGCGGGATCCACCAGCCAGATCTCGCGGGCCTTGGTTCCATTATTGACGCCTGAGAACAGCGTGATGGCGGCATCGACTGCTTCCCGCTGCTGGCGGAAGTCGAGGATGTGGCCATGGGGCTTGGTGGCGTTCAGCACTCGGTTGGTGCGGGAGAAGGCCTGGATGAGCCCGTGGTGCTTGAGGGTTTTGTCGACATAGAGGGTGTTCAGGTATTTCGAGTCGAAGCCCGTGAGGAGCATGTCCACGACAATGGTGATATCGATCTTCTCGGCCCCTTTTCTGGGCAGATCGGCATTGGGGAACTGCTGGTCCTTGATGCGCTTCTGGACATCCTGGTAGTAGAGATCAAAGTCGCCGATGGAATGATTGGTGCGGTAGCGGACGTTGTAGGCTTCCATGATGGCCTTTAGGGCGGCCTTCTTTCCTTCGGGATCCTGCTGGTTGTCTTCCCGTTCTTGCGGTAGGTCTTCCTGGATCTGCTTCACGTCGGGGTCGCCGTTGGCAGGCGGTGAAAATACACAGGCGACGCTAAGCGGAACAAAGTCCGGGTCGACGGCATGCTTCTCGGCTTGAATCGTCTGGAAAAGTCCGTGGTATTCGATGGCATCGTTGATGGAGGCCGTAGCCAGCAGGGCGTTGAAGCGCCGGATATGGGTGGCCGTGTCGTGCTTGTCGAGGATTGCCTCGATGATGGCCCGCTTGGCGAGGGTCTGGCCTGGCCTCAATGCGTTTTCACCCTCGGGGCGGTAGTAGTCGACGTGGAACTTCAGGACATTCCTGTCCTCGATGGCGTGGGTGATCGTGTAGGTGTGCAGCTCGCGCTGGAAGAGGTCCTTGGTGGTGCGCATCGAGGCTTGGTCGCCTTCGATCTGCGTGCGCGAGGCGTTCTCCTCGAAGATGGGCGTGCCAGTGAAGCCGAAGAGCTGGGAATTTGGGAAGAATTCCTTGATGGCTTGGTGGTTCTCACCGAACTGGGAGCGGTGGCACTCGTCGAAGATGAAGACGAGCCTTTTAGACCGAAGCGGCTCCAGGCGCTGCACATAGTTCCGCCGGTTCGCGGGATCCAAGGCGAGGCCGAGCTTCTGGATGGTGGTTACGATGACCTTGTCGGACTTATCTTCGGACAGCAGGCGACGGACGAGGGATTCGGTGTTGGTATTCTCCTCGACGCAGCGCTCCTGGAAGCGGTTGAACTCTTCGCGGGTCTGCCGGTCCAGGTCCTTGCGGTCCACCACGAACAGGCATTTGTCGATGGCGGGATTGTCCTTGAGAAGGGTCGAAGCCTTGAAGGAGGTGAGCGTCTTGCCGCTACCGGTGGTGTGCCAGATATAGCCGTTGCCGCAATTCTGCTCGATGCAGTCCACGATGGCCTGGACTGCATAAATCTGGTACGGGCGCATCATGAGGAGCTTCTGCTCACTGGCGATGAGCACCATGTAACGGCTGATCATTCGCCCCAGTGTGCACTTTTGCAGAAATGCTTCTGCAAAGTCATCCATGTGGTTGATGGGCTGGTTGTTCTTATCGGCGAGCCGGTAGACGGGGAGGAAGCGCTCGTCAGCGTTGAACGCGAAGTGGCGGGGGTTGTTGTTGGCGAAATAGATGGTCTCGGTGCGGTTGCTGACGATGAAGAGCTGGATGAAGCAAAGCAGTGTGCGGGTGTAGCCGTTGCCTGGATCGTTCTTGTACTCGACGATCTGCTCCATGGCGCGGCGAGGGTTGACGCCAAGGGTCTTCAGCTCGATCTGCGCGACTGGGACGCCGTTGATGAGGAGGATGACGTCGTAGCGGTGGTGGCTGTAGTCCGTGTTGATGCGAAGCTGGTTGACGACCTCGAAATGGTTCTTGCACCAGTCCTTGATGTTGACCAGGGTGTAGGCGAGCGGGGTGCCATCGTCGCGGGTGAAGTCGTTTTTCTCGCGGAGGACGCGGGCAGCAGTGAAGACATCGGGGGTGACAAGCTCGTCAAGGAGGCGCTGGAACTCATCGTCGGTGAGGCTGATGCGGTTGAGGGCCTCGAATTTCTCCCGAAAGTTCCTTTCCAGAGAGGCACGGTCACGTATATCGCTGCGATGCACGTACTTAAGCCCCTCGAGCCTCGAGATCAGGTCGCGTTCAATGTCGAGTTCAGTGGTCATGGGCGCCTAGGTTGGTGAACTACCCCAGTTTGCAACAGAAGGAGTGGGAACGAGGCTTTGAAATGAGGCGGTTTGGGCGGATTTGGGCACTTTGCGACCATCCAGCGTCCCCCCTCGCCTAGCCGTACGCGGAGGGGCACCACCGTCAGAGAGGATGGGTACGAAGCAGCGTCAAGAGCACTTGGTAAAGGTCCTCATTCCGCATGTTGTGCCGAAAGGCCCGCTCCTTGAGGTGCAGACTCCGGGTGCCCATGGGCAGGCCGAGGAACTTCTTGAGGGTCCTCTCGGTGGCCCGCCAGAACTGCTCAATCTCCGGCGCCCCTTGCCAGTGCGGCTGCTCACGGAAGGGAGTGATCGCGCCTTTCGTCGGGATGTGATTCACGAAACCGATCTTGGGCAGGCTGTGGAAGGTCCACATTCCGTTCGTGCGGATCTCGGTCTCCAGGGTAAGCCGACTCTGCATGATGGGGTGAATCGTCGCTTTGGTCTCGTCGGGAAGGACCTCAAGAAAGACCTTGTCGTCTTTGCCGTACAGAACAAGCACGATGGTCTTTCGCCCTGCGCCGCGCCCACGTCGTCCACGGATGCCTTTGGGGCCAAACCGAAAGGTGCAGACTTGAACGGATGGCGCATGAAGTTCGACATCGCCGAACTCCGCGATGCGCTCACGAATTCGAAGAAAGATCGGATTCACGGATCGCAGGGAAACCCCTGTTTCCTGGGAGGCCTCGGTGGCTGTTCGATCCTCGGCAAAGCAGCGTACGATCCGGCGGAAGATCCCCTCTGAGATCTTGGCGCCCTTGAAGTACTTGTTGCTCATCCAGAGGCTCCTGCCAGGGGGACGTTCTGCTTCCTAAGGTAATATCACAATATCTGTTTTGCTATCACGACGAAAAGTTGGATAAGAGTATATTATACATGGCCAAAAACAGTGGTCGCTCCGAATTTGCTTCCTCTGGTGATAGCGAAATAAGAAAAATGCCAACGCGCAACATGCACATAAATGTTTATATAAAACAAAATATACTTTTCAGTAACAAAATTGCTTCCTATGCGCTATGCGCAGTCAAAAACTGATAGCAAAGGGTTTACGAGAGTCTATATTTCTATTGCAGGGCGAACGGTTCAGATCGGCCCTGTAGGAGTCGGAAGGGCTCAGATCCCGAGAAACAGGGTCTGACCCGTCGCGTTCCTGATGAGGACCCCGTTACCCATGTGATCGCAGAAAGGAGGTGGAACAGATCGGAAGGAAAATCATCGCGAACTTGTGAGGCGAATAACTGGATTTCCGTAGAAATCCCAGTGATTTCTCCAAGACGTGATGCCACCCCCCTTCATTAGGTGGATGGGCGATGGCCTATCGACCTAGTTTCTCTAACGCGCCCGTGGGCTGGTTCGATTAGCGGCGAGCAACCCACAGGCACCACCCGGAGCTTCTGAAGCCCAAGGCATAGTCATTTTCGGCCTCGCCGAAGGCCTAGGCAAGCTCCGCCTTCCTGGCCCTTAGCGCCAGTGTTCGAGGTGATTCATGAACCACAGTGCACCCCGTATGTTCCTTGTAGCCGTCCATGGGGCCATCACATTGGGTAAGCCCCTTCCTCTCCGGGCTACGGCCTTTGGCGTCCAAGCAATTCCCCTGGCGGAGGTGCTACCGGAGACCTATGAGGCCCAGCGGCAGTACTACTCAATCAAGGCACTTGCTGCCATTTCCGATGTCAGCGTGAGCACCATCAAGCGGGAAATCAAGGACAAGCGGCTGAAGGCCCAGAAACGAGGGCGTCGGACCGTGATCTCCCATGAGGCCGCCATGGCCTACCTGGCAAGCCTCCCGTCAGTGGGTTCGCAGCTTACGCGAGATGACATTGCCGATGAGGCCACTCAGACCGAGGGGAAGTGATCATGCACCCCTGTCCTGTCTGTCAGTCCGAAGAAGTCATTTGTTCCGGCCATCCGAGGTACCAGGTGGAGGGCAGGCCCACGGCCATGTGCCCCCACGCCGAAGCCCACGCCCGGGTGGGGCTCGGGCCGCAGCCGGTGACCTACTTTGCTGACTCAGGGGAACTGGTGCGCCAGGTGCGGCAGCGGTCCTGGGAGATGATTTACAACGCTGGCGTGCCTCTGGATATCCAGGAAGAAGGGCGTCGGTTCGCGGGTACCTTCCTTGAGGAATTCTGCGGAATTCGCGGCCTCACGAGGAACATCGCGAATCGCCTAGCCGCCGACCCGGACCTGATGCCGTTGTTGCCGAAACCTAGTGTGCTGGATGCGGCCGAGCGCGAGGGATGGCCGATCCTCATGGCACCCCTGTACGGGGATTCCGGCCTGGTCGGGGTCGAAGTGCGCCACTTCGCGCCGGTTGTGTCCCTGCGCCCCGGAGAATCCGCACCTCGCGGGCCGGGGCGGATGCTCCGGACCATGGGGGCTCGCGGGCTCTATCTCTCGGACCCCTTCGCCAGTCCAAGGGCCATCGTGGCCTTCGAGGGTGTGTGGGATGCCACAACGGCACGCTGGGATGCTTTCGACCATGAAAATGGAGAGTTCGTTTTCGGTGGCGTCACGGCGAACACCAGCGCGGACGCCATCCGCAAGGCCCTCCAGCGCTATTACCCCTCGATCCCAGTGGTGCTCGTGCTGGATCGTGACCGCCCTGGCGTGCAGGCCATGGCCAGGCTGCGCAAGGTTTTCCCGGCGGTAGTGTTGCCGGGGCTCAACGGCACGGATGGCAAGGGCCCGAAGGACTATCGAGAGGCCGACCCGGATGCGCGCTGGGCCGCCCTGCTCACGGCGGTGGAAGAGGGGCTCCAGGAGTGGGACCGGCGAAAGCTCGGAGCCGATCCCCTGGGACGGCGCGAGATCGTGGTCTGCCCGCCGGAACACGAGGTGGTGCGTGCGGCTGTCGAGGTGTTGGAGCAAAAGGGCGGGTACTACCTTCGAGGTAAGCGGTTCGTTTTCGTTTGGAAGCATCGAGGGGCAAAGGATCGCTCAGGATTGAGGCTCCCCCAGGGAAGCCCCTTGATCTGCGAGGCCACGCCGCACTGGGTTCGGGAGCAACTCAGCCGCCGTGCGAGGTTCGTGAAGGAGAATGCCGAGGGGCTTACCCGTGACTGCCTTGTGCCGGAATGGCTGGCGCCCATGGTGCTTTCGAGCAGCAAGCTCCAGGTGCTTCCCGAACTCCAGGCCCTCGTTGAAGTGCCGGTGCTCCTGCCGGACGGCACCATCCTGGAAGAGCCTGGCCTGGACCCGGCCAGCGGGGTCTTCTACGCGCCGCTGCACCCATTCCAGCCCATGCCTGAGGAGCCTGGACGCGAAGAAGCCACCCTGGCCGCAGGGCGCCTCCTAGCGCTGGTTGCAGAATTTCCCTTCGCGGAACGCCCGAGTCCGGATGCCCACGCCGCTGCCTGGTTGGCGTTCGCCCTCACGCCCTTCGCCCGCTACGCCATCCCTGGCCCGGTTCCCTTCGTGTTCCTCGAGGCCAACGGCCAGGGCTCCGGCAAAGGGCTGTTGGCCCAAGTTACGGGACAGCTTGCCCTGGGACGGGCGCTGCCCGTGGGTGTGGCCCCGCGAGAGGGCGACGAGCTTCAGAAGATGGCTCTGGCAACTCTGAGGGATGGCGTGCGGATGGTGCTGCTGGATGAGGCGCCGAGTCCCTTCGGCTCCCGCCAGTGGAACGCACTGATTACGGCGTATCCGACGTTCGAGGGACGACTTCTGGGGCAGAATACGACGATCCAGGTGCCGCAACTTGCCGTGTGGGTCACTACGGGGAATAACGTGGTGCTCTCTGCCGAAGGGGTGCGTCGCTGTCTCCATATTCGTCTGGAACCCCAAGTTGAGCGGCCCGAGGAGCGAACGGGTTTCCGAATCCCCAACCTGGTGAGCCACGTACGCAAGCATCACTCCGAGTTTGTCCAGGACGCGCTGACGATTCTTCGGGCTTACTGCCATGCCGGGCGGCCCTCCTTCGGCCTCAAAAATTGGGGATCCTTCGAGGAGTGGAGCGATCTGGTGAGAAACGCCGTGTATTGGGTGATGGGCGTGGATTGCGACACGCGAGAAGCGCTGGGCGTTCGTGGGGATCCCACACGGGCAGCGCAAGGTGCCCTGGTGCTGGGGTTGGGGGGTGTGTTCGGTACCACGCCGTTTACCACGGAACAGGTGTGGAACCTCTTCCAGTCCCAGGAGCCGCGTCACCGCGCGCTGAACGAGGCCATCGAGGAACTGAATATGAACCCCAAGGGGCTCACCAGCCGCAGCCTGGGTCGCCTCCTGTTGCGCACCATTGGCGCAGTTCATGGTGGGTGGCGACTGGATCTCCAGGACACGAAGCGCGCTGGGTCTTGTGTCTGGATCCTCCGGCGGGCGGGGGATTCGGAAACGACAGGGGGTTTCAAGGGGATCAGGGGTTCTGGTCACGGCATGGCTGACGAGGTTCCCACCCCCCTCTCATTGGAGGTTGGTGTTAGTTGATTTTCCAAGGAGTTCAACCAAATCGCATTGGGCCTTTGCTACCCACGCCGAGTCCAATGCCATTCCTGGGGTTCACGTCATGAAGTTCTACATTTGGTCTCAGAAGCACGAGGCATGGTGGAAGCCCGCCGGAAAGGGCTACACGGATCGCAGAGCTTTGGCCGGACGGTTTGCCATCGAAGAAGCTCTGGATTTTCGACTCGATTCCTGCAATGGGGACAAACCTGATAGGGCGGATGTCCTCGTGTCGATCAACGAGAGCTAGTCCTTTTCCAAGCCAGGTCCCAGTGTGGGGTTTTGCGAGAGCAGAGGTTCACTTGCGATCCGGAAATGTGCTCTTGAACCCTCATCGGCCCTGATCTGGATCACGCTGGGGTAGTCCCGAGGGGTCATGAAGGTTCCTGAAGTTCTTTGCAGTAAATCTTGCAGTAAGTCCGGCATGATGGCCATGGTTGGTGCCGGATAAATACAAGAAGGAGCCTGATTTCTCAGGCTCCTTTTACTGGTAGGGCTAACGGGATTTGAACCCGTGTTACCGCCGTGAAAGGGCGGTGTCCTGACCCCTAGACGATAGCCCCATGGGGAGGATCTGGTGGGCCCAGCGCGACTTGAACGCACGACCAACGGCTTAAAAGGCCGCTGCTCTACCGACTGAGCTATGGGCCCATGCCGTGGACGGCACGAATGTTCATTCTGCCTGGAGATTCAAAGAGGGTCAAGAACGGATGCCGCCTGACTCCTGAAGGATAGCCTACTTTGCTCCCAGTTCCTTCAGGAGGTGTTCGCCGTCCATGATCCTGCGGAGGCTCTCCAGGATGGCCCGGGCGTCCACGGCCACGGCCCGCTTGGTGTCGGCGTCGTAGACGTAGTACCCGCCCTGGCCCTCGAAGACGCTATCGAAGTTGATGCCGACGAATTCGCCCCTGGCGTTCACCACGGGGCTGCCGGAGTTGCCGCCCACGGTGTCGCAGTTGTAGATGAAGTTGAAGGGAACAATGAGATCCAGGCGATCCTTGCGGTCCAGCCAGCGCTGGGGCAGGGTCCAGGCACCGTCCTCCGCGGCCGCGGCATTGCCGCCCCAGCCCAGGTGGCGGTCGAAGAGGCCCAGGAAGGTGGTGAAGGGCTGGGCCTTGGTGCCGCTGCCCGTGGCGTAGGTGGCCACGGGGCCGAAGCTGAGGCGCAATGTGAAGGTGGCGTCGGGATAGCTCTCCTTGCCCAGCACCCGGAAGCGGGCCTCGGCGATGCGGCTGCCATGCTCGTTGAAGAGGCCCGTGATCTCCTCCTCCACCTGGCGGCGCATGCTGCGGTTGAAGGGATCCAGCGTGCGGGCGAGACGGACGAGGGGATCCTGGCAGGCGTCCAGGGCCGCCTTGCCGCCCTCCAGCAGCTGCTTGCGGAAGGCGAGTTCGTGGATCCGGGTGCCGTCCAGGGCCGCCTTGGCCACGGCCTCCGGGCTCCTGCCCCCCAGCATGGCCTTCACGAAGGGATGCTCCGCGCCCAGTTCCTCCTGGGCCTCTCTCAGGCCCGCCGAGAAGCGGGCGGTATCGAGAGGCTTCTCCGTGGGGCGGGGATTGAGCAGGCGGGCCCGGGTGGCCTTGAGGCTGCCTTCGCTGAACTCGGTGAGGCGCTGCTCGGAGGGCTTGGCTTCCTCCTCGAAGATCCGCACGAGGGTGAGGGCCTGGCCCAGGAGGGCCGAACCCCGGGCATCGATGAGGCTGGATTCCTTGAGGAGGGCCTCCTGGCGCTTCACGCCCTTCTCGATGGCGGCCCAGCTCTGACCCACGCGGGCCTGCAGGCCGGGATCCTTGGCCACGGCGGCCTTGAGAGCGGCCTCGGCCTCCTTCACCTTCTGGAGATTCTCGGGTTTCTGCAGTCCCAGGAGCTGGCCCGAGAGGCGCTTGAAGCCGTTCTCGATGCCGTAGATGGGTTCGGCGGCGAGGCGGCGGGCCTCGCTCGACGTGGCCGCGAAGGTCTGCAGCGCGCGCTTCTGGTATTCCAGTGACTTCAGGCGGTACGGAATCCCCAGATCGCGGGCATAGCTCATCTGGGCCAGGGTCTGCTGGCGGAAAGTCGTCCCGGGATGTCCGGAGATGATGGTGAGATCGCCGGCCTTCAGGGGCGTGGCCGTGAAGGGTAGGAAGGCTTCGGGCCTGTAGGGCTGGCCGTTCTCGTAGATGCGGAAGAGGCTGAAGTCGAGGTTCCACCGGGGGTAGGTGTAGTTGTCCGGATCGCCGCCGAAGCTGGCCACCTGCACTTCGGGCGCGGCCACCAGGCGCACGTCCGTGAATTTCCTGTAGCGGTAGAGCCAGTACTCGCCGCCCTGATAGAGGGTGACGGGTTCGCAGGTGAGGCCGGTCCTGGCCTCCTCGTGCTTCCGGAGCTGGCTGAGGGCGTTCCGGCGGGCCTTGAGGGCCTCCTTTTCCGCCATGGCGGGCTGGACGGCGGCGTTCACCTGGGTCGTGACGTTCTCTTGTGAAACCAGCATCATCAGCTCCAGGCCGGGCACCTGGATCTCCCGATCACGGCTGGCGGCGGTGAAGCCATCCTTGATGTAGTCGGCCTGGGTCGTGGAGACCTGGGCGATGGCACTGCGGCCCACGTGGTGGTTGGTGATGACGAGGCCCTCGGGACTCACGAAGGCGCCCGTCCCGCCGGGAAAGCGCAGTGTGGCCAGCTGCAGCTTCTTCAGCCACGCGCCATCCGGTTTGAAGCCGTACTTCGCCTGCATCTGCTTCACGGGCACATTGTCGAAGGTCCACATGCCCTCGTCGGAGCGCAGGGCGGAGCTTGCCAGGAGCAGGAGGACGGAGGTGCGGAGAAACGAATGCATGGAGACCTCGGGGAAGGAGTCAGTTGCGAAAGGTGCGGGCGGAGAAGCCGCCCTTCTTCACCTGGAGAGGAGTTCGTCCATCAGAATCTTGGCGTCGAAGACCTTGGCCAACACCTCCTGGATGGCCCGGGCATCCACGCAGACCGTGCGGTTGGCGCGGCCATCGTAGTAGTACCGGCCGCCGTGGCTCTCCGTGTTGCCGTCAAAGGCGAGGCCCACCAGCTCGCCCTTGCGGTCCAGGAGCGGGCTCCCGGAGTTGCCGCCGATGATGTCGTTGGTGGTGATGAGGTTGTAGGGGGTGCGGAGCTCCAACCTGTCCTTGCGCGCCAGCCACCGCGCCGGCAGCCGCCAGGTGTCGCGGTCCAGGTTGAAGGTGGTGCCGCCCCAGCCTTCGAAGCGGTCGAAGAGCCCGTGGAGGGTGGTGAAGGGCTGCATCCGGGTTCCGTTGGCGGGGTAGTCCTTCACGGTGCCGTAGGAGAGGCGCAGGGTGAAGGTGGCGTCGGGATAGGTGTCCTTGCCGTAGATCGCGAAACGGGCCCGGGCGATGCGGGCGGCATGCTCCCGGAGCGGGCCTTCCACCAGGCGTTCACTGCGCTCCCGCAAGGAGCGCTGGAGGGGATCCAGCCTTCGCGCCAGGGCGAGCATGGAATCCTGGCTGGCTTCCAGGGCGGACTGGCCGCCTTCCAGCAGGCGCTTCACCTCGAGGGGATCCTGCAGCTTCGAGCCCGAGACGGCCGCCTGGGCCACGGCTTCCGGGCTGATTCCGGTCAGCATGGCCTTCACGAAGGGGTGCTCCTTCCCGAGCAGCAGCTGGGCTTCCTTGAGGCCTTCCGTCAGGAGGTAGGTCTCGAGTTCCGCGCTGAAGGGCATGGGGCGAGGCTGGGTGAGCTTGGTCTTGAGGGGCGTGAGGGCGGCCTCGGCGTACTCGGGAAGGCGCTTTCCTTCTGGCTTGGAGGCTTCGCACGGCAGGCGCACCAGGTGGAGAGCCGTGCCGAGCAGCTCGGAGCCGCGGGCGTTCACGAGCATCTGTTCCTGAGCGAGCTTGCGGGATTCCATCATGGCCTTCTGCACCTGGACCCAGCTCTGGCCCGCGAGAGCCTTGAGCTTGGGGTCCCGAGCGACCTGGGCCTTCAGTTCGCGCTCGGCCTTGACGACGCTCTTCATGGCTTCGGCGTCTTTGAGCGCGGCGAGGTAGCCTCGCGTGGCCTTGAGGCCGTTGTCGATGCCGTAGATCTGCCCGCCCACGAGGGTGCGGGCCTCGAAGCTGCGATTGGCGAAGGTGTCCAGGATGGCCCGGCGGCGCTCCATGGCGGCGATCTGCAAGGGCGTGCCGAAGTCCCGGGCCTGCTCCATCTGCGCCAGGGTCCAGAGGCGGCTGGTGCTGCCCGGGTGCCCGGTGACGAAGGTCAGGTCGCCCTCCTTGAGCCCCGTGGCGCTCCAGCGGAGGAAGTGCTCGGGCCGGAAGGGCTGGCCGCCTTCGTAGACGCGGAGCAAGGAAAAATCCAGGTGATGGCGGGGGTAGGTGAAGTTGTCGACGTCGCCGCCAAAGCGCGCCACCGAAAGTTCAGGGGCCACCACGAGGCGCACATCGGTGAACTTCCGGTAGGTGTAGAGCCAGGTCTCCCCGCCCTGGTAGAGGCTTACGGGTTCCACGGTGAGCTTGGTCCTCGTGCGCAGTTCTTCCCGGGCCTTCTGGATCTCCCGCTCCCGGGCGCGGAGGGCCTCGGCTTCACCCTTGACCGTCTGGCTGGCCTGGGCGACGCGCTCGCTGATGTTCTCCATGGAGACGAGCATCAGCAGTTCGAGGCCCGGCACCTTCAGCTCCTGCTCCCGGGCCGTGGCCACGAATCCGTCCCTGAGCAGGTCCCGCTCCCGGGTCGAAAGGTGCTGCACGTAGCCGCGCACCACATGGTGATTGGTGAGCACCAGGCCCTCGCGGCTCACGAAGGCGCCGCTGCCTCCCGGCAGGCGGAGCGAGGCGAGGCGCAGGTGGTCCAGCCAGTCCTTCCCCGGCTCGAAGGCATACTGGGCCTTGAGCTGCTTCAGGGGCAGGTTATCGAAGGTCCACATGCCCTCTTCGGCCCGGACGGAGAGGCAGAGGGCGAGGGCCCCCAGGAGGGCGGTAGCCTGCAGCTTCATGGATTCACTCCCGGGGTGGCGATCACTCGCCCTTGATTTCCTGGACGAGGTGGGGCGCGTCGTAGATCTTCTCCAGGGATTCCGTGATGGCCCGGGCGTCCAGGGAGATGCTGCGGTTCACCGAGGGTTCGAAGTAGTAGTTGCCCGAGAGGCCCTCGATATTGCCATCGTGGAGGATGCCCGCGAATTCGCCGGCCTTGTTCACCACCGGGGAACCGGAGTTGCCGCCGATGGTGTCCACCGTGTGGACGAAGTTCAAGGGGGTGGAGAGGTCCAGCTTCTTCCAGCGCTCCAGCCAGCGCTGGGGCAGGGCCCAGGCGCCGTTGGAGGCTTCGGGGCCCTGGCCCCAGGCGCGGTCCAGGAGGCCGGCAAAGGTGGTGAAGGGCTGCATGATCGTGCCGTTGGCGGGATAGCCCTCCACGGCGCCGTAGGTGAGGCGCAGGGTGAAGGTGGCATCGGGATAGACGGATTTCCCGTAGACCCGGAAGCGCGCCTTGGCGATGCGGGCGCTGTGCTCCGATGTGACGGAGAGGACTTCGTCCTCCATCTGTTTCCGGAGTTTCCGGCCCAGGGGGTCGAGCCTGCGGGCCAGCAGGAGCATGGGATCCTGGCAGGCCTCCACGGCCTTCTTCCCGCCTTCCAGGAGCTGCTTGCGCAGGGCGGGGTCCTGGAGTTTGGAGCCCTCCACGGCGGTCTGGGCGACCTCCTCGGGGGTCCTGCCTCCCAGCATGGCCTTCACGAAGGGGTGATCGGCGCCCAGTCCTTGAACAGCCTCCTTCAGTCCGTAGGTGAACTGGTGGATCTCCAGCTCGGGGAAGAAGGGGGCGGGGACCGTGAGGCGCCTCCTGGCCTCGGGGAGATTGGCCTCGCTGTATTCGGGCAGGCGATCCTGGGCCGCCTTGATCTCCTCGTCCGTGATGCGGAGGAGCCGGAGCGCATTCTGGAGCAGGCCGCTGCCGCAGGTGCCCACCAGACGGTTCTCCTGGCTGTACTTCCGGGAAACCGCGAGGGCCCCTTCTATCCGGTTCCAGCTTTCGCCGGTGGAGGCCTTGAGCTGGGGATCGGCGGAGACCTTGGCCTGGAATGCCTTCTCCGCGGCCTCGATGCGGGCCATGGCTTCGGCGTTCTGGAGGCCCCGCAGTTCGCCCGAGAGGGCCTTGAAGCCGTTCTCGATCCCGAAGATCCGATCGTTGGCCTGGCGCGCGTGCTCGGGGGAGCGCTGGGCATAGGCCTGGAACATGGCCTTGCGGCTGGCCATGCTCTGCAGAATCTGGGGAAGGCTGATCTCCCTGGCGAAGCGCATTTCGGCGCAGGTCATCTGGCGGTCCGTGCCCCCCGGGTGGCCCGTCACCAGCGTGAGATCACCGGCCTTGAGCCCCGTCCGGGTCCACTTGAGATAGTGGGGAGGGGTGTAGGGTTTGTCGTTCTCGTAGACCCGGAAGAAGGTCATGTCCAGGCCATGGCGGGGGTAGGTGAAATTGTCGGGGTCCCCTCCGAAGGCCCCCAGCTGGGTCTCGGGCGCCATGACCAGACGCACGTCCCTGTGGATGCGGTAGCTGTAGATCCACCATTCGCCCCCCTGGTAGAGGGAAACCTCCTCGCAGCGGAGGCCGGACTTCTTCTGCATCTCGTCCTTGATCGTCTCGAGAATCTGTTCGCGAACCTTCAGGGCGTCTTTGTCAGACATGCCCGGCTTCACGGCCTGGTTCACGCGCTCGGTGACATTGTCCGTGGCCATGAGCGTGAAGAGTTCGAGGCCCGGGACCCTGATCTCCTGCCCCCGGTTCTGGGCCACGAAGCCGTGCTTCACGTAGTCGTGGTCCTTGTCGGAGATGCGCTGGGTCCAGCCCCGGCCCACATGGTGGTTGGTGATCACCAGGCCGTCCCGGCTGATGAAGGAGCCTGTGGCGCCGGGGAAGCGCACGACGGCTAGGCGCAGATGGTCCAGCCAGGCCTGGTCGGGTTTGAAGCCGTACCTGGCCTGCATCTGCTTCACGGGCAGATTGTCGAAGGTCCACATGCCTTCCTCGGCGCGGAGGGCGGCGGGGGAGGAGAGCGCGGCGAGGAGGAGGACCAGAATCGGGAGTCGCATGCTTTCTCCTGGGAAGGGATGGGCCTGGATCGTGCGATCGACCTTTGGAAAGGACTGTTGAATCACGGAGGTCACGGAGCGTAAGGGCAGAGGGCACAGAGAAGAGACAGGGACGAGATCTCCGGTCTTCCTCTGTGCCCTCCGTGGTGATGTGTTTCCGTGAGGCTGGTCTGACGCGAAATACTGAGGGGATTACTTCCCGGTGAGTTCCTTGACCAGGTGGGGCGCGTTGAAGACGTTGGTGAGGACTTCCAGGATGGCGCGCGTGTCCACCGAGAGGGTGCGGTTGGCGCGGCCGTCGAAGTAGTAGCGGCCGGGCAGGCTCTCGATGTTGCCGTCGAAGGCCAGGCCGATGACTTCGCCCTTGCGGTTCACGATGGGGCTGCCGGAGTTGCCGCCGGTGATGTCATTGGTGGTGATGTAGTTGTAGGGCGTGAAGAGGTTCAGCTTGGCACGGCGATCCAGCCAGCGCTGGGGCAGGGCCCAGGAGCCTCCCTCGGCCTTGGGGCCCCAGGCGGTGGCGCGGTCGAAGAGCCCTGCGAAGGTGGTGAAGGGCTGGGCCAGGGTGCCTTCCATCGGATAGGTCTCGATGGCGCCGTAGCTGAGGCGCAGTGTGCCGGTGGCATCGGGATAGGTGGAGGAGCCGTAGGCCGCGAAGCGGGCCTTGGCGATGCGGACCTGGTGCTCGGAGATGACGGCCTGGGCGGCCTGGTTGCGCTGGGTCAGCTCCTTGGCCGCCTTCTGGAAATCCTCGGGCAGCCCGTTCTTCAGGCTGGCCAGCACCTCGCCATCGGTCTTGCCCTGGAGGAGGGCCTTGACCAGAGGATGCTCGGCTCCCAGGTCCTCCCGGAGACCCTGGAGGGCTGCCAGGGTCGTGGCCTGGGTGGCAGGTGACAGGGGGACGTCCCCGGCGCGCTTGAGGCCCGCGGCGGTGCGGTTCAGCTGGCCGATGGCGCCCATCTCCTTGGCCAGGGACCTGGTGACCTGGAGGGCCTCCTCGATCTTCGTCCAGCTCTCGCCCGCCTGGAGTTTGAGCGCGGGATCCGCGGCCACCTTCTCCCGCAGCTCCTTCTCGGCAGCGGCCACGCGAGCCATGGCCACCCGGTCCAGGAGGCCTTCCGTGTCACCCACTGTCACCTTGTAGCCGTTCTCGGTGCCCATGAGCTGGGCCGAGACCTGCTGGGCCTGTTCCCTGCCCTGGGCGGCGAAGGCGTGGAGGGCCTTGCGGGCGCGATCCAGGCCCTTGATGCGCAGGGGGCCGAAGACATCCCGATCGGCTTCCATCTGGGCCAGGGTCATCAGGCGGCTGGTGCGGCCGGGATGGCCCACGGTGAAGGTCATGTCGCCGTACTCGGCGCCCTGCTTGGCCCAGCTGAGGTGGTGGGGAGCCTTGTAGGGCTTGCCGTTCTCGTAGATGCGGAAGAGGCTGAAATCCAGGTCGTGGCGGGGCCAGGTGAAGTTGTCCCAGTCCTTGCCGAAGGCGGCCACACCATACTCGGGGGCCATGACCAGGCGGATGTCCTCGTGCTTCTTGTAGCGGTAGATCCAGACCTGGCCGCCCTGGTAGAGGGTGACGGGCTCGCAGGCCAGCTTCGTGCGCTCGGTCTGCTCCTTGACGAGTTTGGCCAGGGCCTCCTTGCGCGCGACGGCAGCCTGCTGCTCGTTCATCTCCGCCGTGACCGCCTGGTCCACCTGGGCTGTCACATTCTCCATCTCCATCAGTGTGTACATGGACAGGCCGGGGACCTTCTTCTCGTCCTTCCGGGTCCTGGCCACGAAGCCGTTCTCCACGTAGTCGTGGTCCTTGTCCGAGACCTGCTGGATGGCTCCGTGACCCATGTGATGGTTGGTGAGCACGAGGCCGTCGGCGCTGACGAAGGAGGCGCTCCCCCCCGACATGCGCAGGGCGGAGAGGCGGACATGGTCCAGCCATTCCTTGCTGGGCTCGAAGCTGAACTTCGCCTTCATCTGCTTCATGGGCAGGTTGTCGAAGGTCCACATGCCCTCGTCGGCGCGGGCGGCGACGGAGTTCAGGAGGGCGATGGAACTCAGGCCGAGGGCTCGGATGGGAAGGCGCATGCGGTCGACTCCTTGGTGCATCGGTTCACGATGCCTTCTCCCAGATTAGCCCATCGCGACGTTTCTTAGAAGAAAGGCCGAAAGGGCCGAAAGGTGATCCGATCCACAAGCCCCCCTGGGGGGCTTGTCAACGCACGTAATGGCAGACAAGACTCAATCTCAGTGGTTGATTGGCAACCCCCTCCCTCAGGAACCGGTATGAGATCCCTCCTCCCTCCCCTCGCCTCCTCCCTGCTTCTGCTGGCCTCCCTGAAGCTGGTGGCCCAGGAGCCCCCCCGTCCGGAGGAGAAGCCAGAAGTCATCCAGGACAACTCCTTCCTGATCGAGGAGGCCTACAACCAGGAACCGGGTGTCGTGCAGCACATCAGCACCTTCACCAAGTACCGCCAGAGCAAGGACTGGGTCTACACCTTTACCCAGGAATGGCCCGTGCCCGACGAGAGGCACCAGCTCAGCTTCACGCTGCCCTACCAGCGCCTGGAGGCTTCCCTGGATGGCCGGCGGGCCCTGGGCGATATTCTCATCAACTACCGCTACCAGCTCCTGGGCAACGGCGAGGCGGTCGTCGCCATGTCACCCCGGTTCTCGCTGATCCTGCCCACGGGGGATGAGAAGCAGCTGCGGGGCAACGGGGCCCTGGGCTACCAGGCCTGCCTGCCCATCAGTGTGGTGCTCTCGAAAGCCTTCGTGACCCACTGGAATCTGGGCGCCACCTACACGCCCAACGCCATGAACCCCGCGGGAGAAAAGGCGAATCTCAGCGCCTGGAACTTCGGCCAGAGCTTCGTCTGGCTGGCCCACCCCAATGCCAATGCCTTCGTGGAGTTCGTGTATTCCAGCGGCGAGGTGGTGGCGGGGCCGGGCCTCAAGGACCGGGTGAACAGCTTCTACATCAACCCGGGCCTGCGCTTCGCCATCAACTTCGCCAGCGGTCTCCAGATCGTCCCCGGCATCGCGATGCCCATCGGTGTCGGCCCCAGCAAGGGGGAGCGGGCCGTCTTCCTCTACCTCAGCTTCGAGGGCGCGATGTGGAAGGCCGGGAAGTAGCTCTTCCCCTGTCCTGATCGCGCAAGGGCTCAGGCCTTGCCGCGCTTGCCCATCTTGCCGTCCAGGTACCAGATGCCGCCGCCCTGGTCGCCCACGGCCCGGAGGTGGTCCAGGATCTGGCCTACGTTGGATTCTTCCTCTACCTGCTCGCTCACGTACCACTGGAGGGTGATCTCGCTGGCGAAGTCCTTCTCGTTCCGGGCCAGTTCGAAGAGGGCGTTGATCTTGGCGGTGATGCCCTTCTCGTGGGCGAGGGTCTGCTCGAAGACCTGGATCACGCTGCCGAATTCGAGGGGGGGCGCCGGGATGGGCTTGAGTTCCAGCCGACCACCGCGATCCAGGAGGAAATCGATGAGCTTGGCGGCGTGGGCGGTCTCCTCGGAGGCCTGGACTTTGAGCCAGGAGCCGAAGCCCTTGAAGCTCTTGGCGTCACAGTGGGCGCTCATGGCGAGGTAGAGCTGGGCGGAATACTGCTCAGAATTGATCTGGGCGTTGAGGGCGTCCTGCATCGTCTTGCTGATCATGGTGACCTCCGGGGGGAGCTTGTTTGGCTCCGACCCCTCTTCGACTCGAGGGCGGCAGACGCTGTGACGGGAATTCCGTTCCGGTCAGAAGGAATACTTGATGCGGGCCGCCCAGGTGCGAGGCGGCGTGACGTGGGTGCCGCCGAAGGTGCTCAGGAAGTTATAGAGGCCCTTGGCGTCGAAGGCGTTCAGGAGATCGGCTCCCAGGACCAGCTTCCGCCCAGTGCCCAGGGCGAATTCCTGGCCCAGGCTCAGGTTCCAGGTGGTGCGGGGCTTCACGCGCCAGGTGCCTTCGGAGTCGCGGCGCACATAGGCGCTGCCGAATTCCAGATCGGGATTCCCGGACGCCTCCGAAGGGTTCCTGGCCACCAGACCGGAATCGTAGCGGGCCAGGGCCTGGGCGAAGAAGCCGCTGGCCTCGAAGCGCAGACCCAGCTGGCCCGCGAGCTTCTGATCGTGATCGATGAGGAAGCGCTCCCCGGGCAGGGCCTCGGGCGCGTCCAGCTGGAGGCCCCCGACCAAAGGGGCCTGGAAGATCGCCCGGGTCTTGCCCAGGCTCAGGTAGGCGGAGAACCCGTGCACGGGCACCAGGTCGAAGCGGGCGTTCAGGCCGCGGAAACTGGCCTGGTCCGCCGCCACGGGGAAGAGGATGCCGGTGTTCAGGAACTGGGCGTTGTCGCCGGAATCCCGGGACCGCTTCTCCCAGTACTCGACCATGATCCGGCCGTACTTCCCCAGCTGCTGCTCTGCGCCATAGCTGAAGCTGTGCTGGGTCTCGGGCCTCAGGGCGGGCACGGGGCTCCCGGCCTGGGGCCCCAGATCCCAGGCCTTCTGGGAGGTGGAGAGGGCGAGATTCTCGTTCTCCCGGGTGATGAGGAGCCGGTCGTACGAGGCCCGCAGGATGGTTCCGGTGGTGAACCTGTAGGAGAGGCCCAGGCGGGGCTGCAGGAGTCCCTCGTCCACGTTCCGCATGGTGAAGCGGTCGTAGCGCAGGCCCAGGGCCAGCATCCAGGCCCCCAGGTGCAGGTCGCTCTGGATGAAGGCCGAGGCCAGCACGGGCTGGATGCGCTCGTCGAACTGGAAGATATTCCCGCCCCCGCCGGGTGTGTAGGCCTGGAGCGGACTGGAAGGATCCGCCACAAGGGCGTCATCGGTGATGGCGAAGCGGAACTGCTCGTGGATGGGGAAGGCCGTGTATTGAAGGCCCGCCTTGAGGGTGCTGCCCCCTGGGAAGCGGCGGGTGAGGGCGGCCTGGGCGCCCAGGTTCTCCAGGCTGCGATCCTGGCGGACCCAGACCGGGGAGTCGGGGCCGCCCGCGGAGAAGCCTGGGGCCAGGTCCCGGGTGGGAGTCAGCTCCGAGGTGGAACGCCGCTGATAGATTGCAGCGTCCAGGCTCAGGTCCGCGCTGAAGAGGTGGCTCCAGCCCAGGTTGCCGCTGAAGTCCCCGGTGGAAGCGCGCTGATCCATTCCCCGAGCCTGCTGGGAGGCCAGGTTCACCACGTCGCGATGCGTCTGCCCCCCGGTCAGGGTGGCTCGCAGGGTGTCGCGGTCCGAGAGGAGCCAGTCGAAGCGGGTGAAGAGCCGGCCCGTCTCGCCCTGGTTGTGGAGGTTCTCGAAGTTCACCGGGTCCAGGAAGCGGTCGCTGCGGCTGGCGGCGGCGGTCACGAAGTAGCCGAAGCGCTCCGTGCCCCCCCGGGCGCCAAAGCCCGCCTCCAGGGTCCTGGAAGGGCTGGCGCCCAGGCTCAGCTCGCCTTCGAAGCCGTGGGACAGCCCCAGGCCTGACTTGGTGGTCACGTTGATGACCGTCACCGGCTTGCCGCCATACTCCGCGCTGATGCCCCCAGTGATGACCTCCAGGCTCTCCACCTGGGCGGGATCCAGGCTGTTGGAGAAGGTGGCCTGCATCTGATCGGTGACGGGGATGCCATCGATGATGTAGGTGGCCTGGCCGTGGCTGCCCCGGAAGTGGAAGCGCCCGTTCTCGTCGGCGATGAAGCCCGGCGTGGTGAGCAGGATCGACTCCAGGGCTCGGCTCTGCACGCTGGCGGGCGTCCGCTCGATGGTGCTCTTGTCGATGTCGAGGTGGGCGGAGGGGTGATCCTCCACCATGGAGAGGGTCTCCTCCAGGGTGACGGTGGCGCCCAGGGCCTTCATGGCCAGGACCAGATCCAGGGGCAGTGTGGCGCGGAGCTCCACCGTGCGGTGCACGGGCTCCAGATCCTGGGCGAAGACCTCCAGGTGGTAGTCGTTGAAGGGCACGTTGTAGAACCCGAAGTGTCCCGTGGCATCGGACTGGGTGCTCTGGCGGTAGCCGGAGATCCTGTTGATCAGGAGGATCCGGGCCTGGGCGACGGGGCGGCCCTGGTCGTCCACCAGGCGTCCCGCGAGGCTGGCGCTGGAGGCAGCAAAGAGGGCCGGAGGGACGACCAGGGGGGCCAGAAGGGGCAGTGCCCGGAGTAAACGCCATTGCATGAAGCACCTCAAGATGGAATCGTGACTCAAATGGAATTCATTTTCAAATAGGATCCAAACCGAATATCTCGCTCAGCCCTCAGATGCCCTAAACCCCCCGGTCCGTTTCGCGTTTCCACCCTGTTGGCCAATCCTTTGGCCGGAGGCTTTGACATGAAGCGCAAGCAGATCTGGTGGCTGGGTGGGGGCGGTGTGCTTCTCGTGGGTCTCGCCGTGGCCGCCATGCGCGGAGACAACGGGCAGCCCGTACAGGTGGCCCTCGCCGCCCGGGAGACCATCACCTCGAAGGTGAGCGCCAATGGGAAGGTCCAGGCCGTGGCCAAGGTGGACATCTCCGCCAACCTCATGGGCCAGGTGACGCGTCTCGCCGTCAAGGAGGGGGATCTCGTCCAGAAGGGCCAGTTCCTCATGGAGATCGATCCCAGCCGCTCCCGGGCCAACGCCGAAAGCCTCCAGGCCAACGCCCAGGCCGCCAGCACCGAGCTGCAGAGCGCCGAGGCCCGGCTCACTCAGGCCCAGGCCGACTTCGCCCGGGCCGAGGCCAATCGCAAGGCCGGCATCATCGCCCAGGCGGATTTCGAGCAGGTTCGGACCGCCCTGACCACGGCCACAAACACCGTGCAGTCCCTGCGCAGGCGGGTGGAGCAGGCCAAGGCCGACCTGCGCGGAGCCTCCGTGAGCCTCCGGTATTCCACCATTACGGCTCCCATGGATGGCGTCGTGACGGCCCGGCGCATCGAGCAGGGCGAGACGGCCGTGATCGGCGTCCAGAACCAGGCGGGCACGGTGCTGCTCACCATCTCGGACATGAGCCGGGTCGAGGCGGAGCTGGAGGTGGACGAGGCCTCCATCCCCAACGTGAAGGTGGGTCAGAGCGCCGTGGTGCGCATCGACGCCTATCCCAACCAGACCTTCGAGGCCTTCGTGACTGAGGTGGGCGGCAGCCCCATCCTGCGGGTGAACCTCAACGAGGCCATCAAGTTCAAGGTCAAGGTGCAGATGAAGAACCCGCCCCCGACCATCAAGCCCGGCCTCAGCGCCCAGGCGGAGATCAGCACGGGCAGCCGCGAGAACGCTGTGGCTGTGCCCATCCAGGCCCTGGTGATGAAGGAGATCAAGGTCAAGGAGGGCGAGAAGCCGAAAGTCGGCGCCCCCAAGGAGGAAGAGGGCGTCTTCGTCCTGGAGGGCGGGAAAGCCAAGTTTCTGCCGGTGAAGACCGGCCTGCTGGGCGAACTGAACGTCGAGGTCGTCGATGGCCTGAAGGGCGGTGAGAGCGTCGTGACAGGCCCCTTCCGCACCCTGCGCGATCTCAAGGGCGGCGAGGCCCTGCGGGTGGAGAAGAAGAAGCTCGAGGCCAAGAAGGACGCCGCGAAATAGCGGGGCTCTTCCATGAACCCCATCGAAATCCTCCACATCGCCCTGCGCGCCCTGCGCGCCCACAAGCTGAGGAGCTTCCTCACCCTGCTGGGCGTCATCATCGGCGTCACTACCATCGTGGGCGTGGTGAGCATCATCAACGGCCTGAACGCCTACGTGCGCGACAAGGTGATCGTCCTGTCGCCCGATGTCTACATCCTCACCCGCTTCGGCATCTTGCGGAGCCGGAAGGAGTTCCTGGACGCTCTCAAGCGCCCGCCCATCACCTGGCAGGAGTACGAGCGGGCCTCGGCAACCCTCACGCGGATCGATCTGATCGGCGCGGGCACGGGCCAGCGGGGGGCCGTGAACGCGGGCACGCGCCGTCTGGCGGATGTGCAGATCACCGGCGTCACGCCCAACTTCGCCCGGCTCTTCAGCCTGGAATTCGAGGCGGGCAGCTTCTTCTCGGAGATCGAGAACGACGCCTTCCAGCCCGTGGCGGTCATCGGGGCCAATGTGCGGGATGAACTGTTCCCCGGCCTCGACCCCATCGGGAAGACCCTGTTGGTGCGCGGCCTGCCCTTCCGGGTCATCGGCCTCATGCCCAAGCAGGGGCGCAGCATCGGCTTCACCCAGGACAATCGGGTCTACCTGCCCGTGCAGGTGTACCGGACCAACTTCATGCCGGCCACCCAGTCCATGGAGATCTACGTGAAGCCTCACGGGGGGGTGGCGGGCATGGAGGCCTCCCTGGACGAGACCCGCGCGCTGTTCCGGGCCATGCGCCACACGAGCTTCCGGGCTTCCGATCCCTTCGGCGTCGTGACCCAGGAGGCGGCCCAGGAGATCTGGCGCCAGATCAGCGGTGCGGCCTTCATCCTCATGATCCTGGTGGCCTTGGTGAGCCTGGGCGTGGGGGGCATCGTGATCATGAACATCATGCTGGTGAGCGTGACGGAGCGCACGCCGGAGATCGGCATCCGCCTGGCCATCGGCGCCCGCAAGAAGGACATCCGGCGCCAGTTCCTGCTGGAAGCCGCCCTGCTGTCCATGACCGGAGGCGCGGTGGGCGTGCTCCTGGGGGGGGCGGCAGCCATGCTGGTGAAGGGACTGGCGGGCTTCCCGGCGGAGGTCACCCCCGGCATCGTCTTCGCGGGCATCGCCCTCTCCACCCTGGTGGGTCTGGCCGCGGGCTTCCTGCCCGCCCGGCGCGCCTCGAACCTCGTCGTTATCGACGCCATCCGGGCGGAGTGAACCATGGCCGCGGCTGCCCTCCGAAAACCCAGGATCCTCCGGGCCGTGAGCCGGGAGAACTTCCGCTTCGCCCTGCGGGCCATGGTCGCCCAGAAACTCCGCAGCTGCCTGACCCTCCTGGGCATCACGGCGGGCGTCGCCACAGTGATCGCCATGGTGAGCTTCGTGGTGGGCTTCAACAACGCCGTCACGGAAGCCTTCACGGCCTTCGGCACCACGCTGGTCCAGTTCCAGAAGTACGAGGCGCGCTTCGGTCCGGGGGGGCTCCCCGAGGAGCAGCGCCGCCGCCGGGATCTTACCCGGGAGGACGCCGAGGCCCTCAAGCGCCTCTCGCCCCTGGTGGCGGCCGTGTCCCAGGAGCGCTACTACTTCGGCGATGGACTCACCATCAAGAACCGGCGGGGGGAGGAGGCCAACGGGCCGACCTTCTGCGGCACCAACCCCGACTACATGCCGGCCAACAACAGTGTCGTGGACGATGGCCGCTTCTTCGTGGAGGCCGACCTCAGCCATTCCGCCCGCACCTGCGTGGTGGGTCAGGACGTGGTCAAGGCCCTCTGGCCCCGGAAGGACCCCCTGGGCCAGGAGCTGATGGTCAACGGCGTCCCTTTCCAGGTGATCGGAACCCTGGAGAAGAAGCCCGAATTCGGGGATGGCGGCGCCAACAACATCGTCTTCATCCCCATCAGCACCTTCGACGAGATGTTTCCCCAGGTGAAGAACGGCGGGGGGGACACCCTCCACATCGCCACCATCCCCAAGGACCCGAATGGGATGGACGCGATGACGGACCAGGAGGTGGCCATCCTGCGGGTCCGGCGCGGGCTGAAGCCGAACCAGCCCAACGACTTCGCCATATTCACGAGCGAGGCCCAGCTGGAGCAGTTCCGCCAGATCACCGGCGGCATCGCCGGCGCCATGATCCTCATCGCCGCCATCGCCCTGCTGGTGGGGGGTGTGGGCGTGATGAACATCATGCTGGTGACGGTCACCGAGCGCACCCGGGAGATCGGGATTCGCAAGGCCATGGGCGCCACCCGTCGCGACATCGCCGCCCAATTCCTGGTGGAGGCGATCGCCTTGACGGGGGTGGGGGGGGCCATCGGCATCGCGGCGGGGCTCGGCATCGGCCTCCTGGCCCGGGTGGCTCTCGATTTCCCCACTGCGGCCCCCCTCTGGTCCATCATCCTGGGCTTCGGCGTGAGCACGGCCATCGGGTTGGTATTCGGCATGTGGCCCGCCCTGAAGGCGGCCAAGCAGGATCCGATTGAGGCCTTGAGATACGAATGAAGCGGGTGGATGTTCCAGGGGTGATTTCTTCACGAACCGTGATTCGCTCCCTGTGGGGCCCCGCTCCGCAGGCTCCACTGGAGCCTGCTCCGCGACCCACATGGTCGCGACCGATCGAGGCGCTGAGGTACGAGTAGCGAGAACTGAAGACCTCTGCCGACCCTTCCGATAACGGGTAGGTCCCCGAGGCCCGCCATGTTCCATCTGCTTTCCGCCTTCAGCCTGACCGCCAGCCTGAACCTCCTGCCCGGGCTCCCGGAGGAGCCGCCCAAGACCGAAGCTGCGAAACCTGCGGCCGTTGAAGGCGGGAAGGTCGTGCCCGCCAAGGCGGCCAGGCAGCATGGCTCCGTGGCCGTTCCGGAAACCGAGGCGCCGGAAAAGGCCAAGGCCGCTCCTGCTCCCCGGGCGGCCCCCAAGCCCCCCGCGAGGCCGATGTCCGTCCCTGCCGTGAAGCCCGACGAGGCCAAACGCCTGGCCGAGTCCGAGGCCCGGGCCTCCCGGCTCCTGGCGGAGAACGCCCGGCTCCAGGAGGCCCTGGCGAAGAAGGACATCTCCGCGCCCCTGGCGATCCAGAGTGCCGAGGCCGCCCTGAGTGAACTGAAGGCGGGCAATCTGCGCTTCGTGGAGGGGCGGCGGGTGCGCTCGCTGCTGGCCTCCCAGGATCCCGCCCTCCGGGAGACCCTCTCCAGGGCCCAGGCCCCCTTCGCCGTCATCGTCACCTGCTCCGACAGTCGCCTCATGGACAACTTCATCTTCGACCAGGAGCTGGGTCGCCTCTTCACCATCCGGGAAGCGGGGAACTGCCCGGACCTCCAGGGGGTGGCCTCGGTGGAATACGCCGTGGAGCACCTGGGCTCCCGGCTCGTGGTGGTGCTGGGGCACACGTCCTGCGGGGCCGTGAAGGCCGTTGCCGAAGCCGGGGGCAGGCCCCTGCCGGGCAATCTGTGGTCCTTCCAGGCGGCCATGGCGGGCCTCCTGGAGACGACCCCCGAGGACCCCAACGAGAGCGGCGCGGAGCACCTGCGCCACCTGGAGGCCAACAACGCCCTCCGTCAGGCCCAGGTGGTGCTGGACCGCAGCGAACTCGTGCGCCATCTCGTGGAGACGGGAAAGCTGCAGGTGCTCCCGGCGATCTATGACCTGGCCAGCGGGAGGGTGACCTTCCTGGAACTGCCCAGGGCTTCGAAGGGCCAGGAAAAGGGGCATCATTGAGGGCATGAGACCCGACGAATTCCGCCTCCTGGGACATGACCTGATCGAGTGGATCGCGGCCTACCGCGAACAGATCGAAGCCTACCCGGTGATGAGCCGCGTCCTTCCCGGGGAGATCCACGCCCAGCTGCCCCCGGCGCCACCGCAAAAGGGCGACGGGTTGGCGGGCATCGTGAGCGATCTGGATCGGGTCGTGATGCCGGGCATCACCCACTGGAA
Source organism: Holophagaceae bacterium (assembly GCA_043723905.1). GTDB lineage: Bacteria > Acidobacteriota > Holophagae > Holophagales > Holophagaceae > JAYREN01. The sequence goes on along the minus strand of JAYSNJ010000056.1, from coordinate 8,902 downwards.
CCATCCGGGCTTCTTCGCCTACTTCCCCTCGAATTCCAATCTCTCCTCCGTGCTGGCCGACCTGGTCTGCGCGGGCCTGGGCAGCCAGGGCATGAGCTGGCAGACGAGCCCCGCGGCCACGGAGGTGGAGGACGTGGTCATGGACTGGCTGCGGCAGATGCTGGGGCTGCCCGACACCTTCACCGGCGTCATCCAGGACACGGCCAGCACCGCCACTTTCTGTGCGCTGCTCTGCGCCCGGGAGCGCACCTCGGCCTTCAGCCAGAACCGGGGCGGGCTGCAGGGGGAGGCGCAACCCCTGGTGGTCTACGCCTCGGACCAGGGCCACAGTTCCATCCCCAAGGCCGCCCTGCTGGCGGGCTTCGGCAGGGAGCACCTGCGCCTCATCGCCACGGACGAGCATCACGCCCTGCGGCTGGACCTCCTGGAAACGGCTATCCAGGCCGATGTGGCCGAGGGGCGCAGGCCCTGCGCCCTGGTGGCCGCCATAGGCACCACCGCCACCACCGCCCTGGACCCCCTGAAGGCCATGGCGGACCTGGCCCGGAAGTACAGCCTCTGGCTCCATGTGGACGCGGCCCTGGCGGGCACGGCCATGATCTGCCCCGAGTGCCGCTGGATGTGGGAGGGGGTGGACGCCGCCGATTCCGTCGTGCTCAATCCCCACAAGTGGATGGGGACGGGTTTCGATCTCACGGCCTACTTCGTGCGCGACCCCGAGCACCTCATCCGCGTCATGGGCACCAACCCCAGCTACCTGCACACGGCCCAGGACGGTGAGGTGCGCAATCTCCGGGACTGGGGCATCCCCCTGGGCCGGCGCTTCCGCGCCCTCAAGCTGTGGTTCCTCATCCGCGATCTGGGTGTGGAGGGACTCCAGGCCAAGCTCCGGCGGGACCTGGACAACGCCCAGTGGCTCAGGGCCCAGGTGGACGCCGCCCCGGGCTGGGAGCGTCTGGCTCCGGTGGACCTCCAGACCGTCTGCATCCGCCACGTCCCGGCTGCGCTTAAGGAGGACGAGGCCGCCCTCCAGGCCCACAACCTGGCCATCGCGGAGCGGATCAACCGGGACGGTCGCTGCTACCTCACGCCCTCCCTGCTGAAGGGCCGCCAGATGATCCGCGTCTCCATCGGCGCCGAGGCCACGGAGCGGCGGCATGTGGAGGGACTGTGGGAGGAACTGCAGGCGGCGATCAAGCCTTGAACGCATCCACCAGTTCCTGCTGCACCCAGAGATTCCCGGCGATGACATTGCCGCTCTCGAACCAGCCATCCCCTCCCTGCCAGTCGGAGACGAGGCCGCCCGCCTCCTGGACCAGGAGGACGCCCGCGGCCATGTCCCACTTCTGCAGGCCCAGCTCGAAGAAGCCGTCGTAGATCCCGGCGGCCACGTGGGCGAGATCCAGGGCGGCGCTGCCAGCGCGGCGGATGCCCTTGGCGCGGTAGAAGGCGGCTTCCAGGGCCCTGCTGTAGACCTGGAAGCGTTCGCCCAGTTGGTAGGCGAAGCCCGTGGCCAGGAAGGCGCCGTCCAGGCCCGCCTGGGCAGAGATGGACATGGGCTGGCCATTCCAGGTGGCGCCCTCGCCCCGTGTGGCCACGAAGAGATCCTCGCGCAGAGGGTCCCATACGCAGCCCACCACGGGGCCCTGGGCGTCCCAGAGGGCGACGGAGACGCACCAGTGGGGGAAGCCCTGGACGAAGTTCAGCGTGCCATCCAGGGGATCCACGATCCACACCCGGGCGCTGTCGCCGAAGGCGCCGGTCTCCTCGCCCAGGAAGGAATACTCCGGAAAGCGCCGGTCCAGTTCGGCCTTGATGGCGGCCTCCGAGGCCCGGTCCGCATCGCTCACATAGTCGTTCTTGGTCTTCTCCGTGATGGCGCCCGGTTCGAGCTTCCGGAAATAGGGCATCAGCACGCGCCCCCCGGCCAGGGCCGCCTCGACACATGCTTCACGCTGGGCTTCAAACATCAGGGCCTCCGCCTCGATTCTCCCCCAAAGACACCGGGGATACCGATGCGATTGGGGTTGTTTCCAAGAAGAATCAACAGGGATTAAGGGGATACAAGGCGATTGAAAGGAGCTGATAGCGCTGCGGAGGCAAGCCCTGGTCAGGGTTTCCCCTCGCGCAGGACGTCCAGGATCCGGAGCAGTCCCTCTCCCGTCTTCCCCACACGGAACAGGTAGGTCTCGAGCTCGTCGCCCCGCTCCAGTTCGGCCCGGAGCTCCCAGGTGCCTGATCCTGTGGTCTCCGTGGCCGCCTCGTCGAAGGCCAGGACATTCTCGTCGAGGTCGGCGAGCCTGGCGTGGAGGGGCTTCAGGCGCTTTTGCGCGGGGGCATCCACCAGAGCCTCGGCTTCGGCCCAGGGCAGCTGCAGCCATTCGTCCACCAGATCCAGGGGCGTCTCGGCGTAGGGCGGCACACGCTGGAGGTCCGAGGCATCCAGGCGCAGGTGGAAGACTCGGGAGAAGGTGTGGCGGCTGAGGTCGCTGGAGCGGGCCCGCACGCGGAGGACGATGTGCTGGGCGTCCGGAGCCGCGAGGGTCATGGGGTCTTGGTCGCCGAGGAAGATCTCTTCCTCCCTCTGGCCGAGCTTGCGCACCACCCCTTCGGGTCCAATCCGGAACACGCGGAGTTCGGCCTGTCGCCAATTGGACTGGTACCAGGGTGTGATCCGCGCCGCCGCCAAGCAGAAGGAACCATCGGCATTCTTGGGTGTCAGTGCGGCCTGGTAGCTGCCGAAGGCGCCATCGATATCGGCATAGGCTGGGGCCCGGTCCTGCCACAGCAGCCTCCAGCCGCCTTCGCTGCGCCGGAAGAGCAGGAGCGTGGCGTCGATGCCGAAGCGGGCGGTGACGGTGATCAGTTCGGGATGGGCCTCCGGGGCCTCCACCTGGAAGCGGAGGGGATGCCAGAAACTGCCCTCGGGGGAGGGCGCCCTGGCGGCGAGGGCGTCGAGTTCCCGGGACAGCCCCTGTCCCAGTTCCGCCCTGGAGCCGCCGCCCAGGACGGCCAGTCTGCCTTGGAACCAGGGCCCCAGGCGGTCCTTGAACCGCTCGAGGCTCGCCCGGGCCTGGGGGGGCACGCCTCCGGGCTGGCTGGGCTGGGCAGCCTTCGCCGCCAGTTCTTCCAGGGCGATGAAGGGCGCGGGGCGGGTGGGCTCCTGGCCCCGGAGCAGCGGGGCCGCAAGCAGCAGGGGCATCCAGAGCAGGGTCTTCGTCGCCATGCCGTCAGTATGGAGGGATTCGGAGTGGTCAAACCTGACAGAAATGGTAAACTATAAACACCCGAGGTCCTCCCGATGCCCAAGGTCATCAACATCGAACCCACACCCAATCCCGACGCGCTGAAGTTCATCCTTCAGCGGCCCATCCTCAAGACGGGGGTGCGCTCCTTCCGGGACTTCGCCGCCGCCGTGGGAGACCCGTTGGGTTCCGCGATCTTCGCCCTGGGCCAGGTAACCTCGGTCTTCTACATGGATCGTTTCGTGACGGTCAACAAGGAGCCCAGCGCCCAGTGGAGCGATCTCATCGACGCCGTCTGCGAGGTCGTGGAGACGCACAACACGGAAGAAGAGGTGGGGCAGGAGACACCGGGCCTGCCTTCGGGCACCAGTGCCGACGAGAAGCTCCTGCGCATCAACGCCGTGCTCGATGAACGGGTCCGACCCGGTCTCGCCGGGGATGGGGGGGGCGTGGAGGTTCTCGACTTCGATGGCACCACCCTCCAGATCAGCTACCACGGCGCCTGCGGTTCCTGTCCCAGCGCCCAGGGCGGTACGCTCAGCTACATCGAGGGGCTGCTGCAGGATGAGGTCGACCCCGGTATCCGGGTCATCAGCTACTGACACTGCCCTTCGCAATCGCAGGGGAATTGAAGCCTTGGTAATCGCCGAAGGCGATTCCAAGAGGATGAAGTAGACCCTGGTATCCGGGTGATCAGCTACTGAACCTACCCCTCCAAGTCGCCGGGGAATGGAAGCCTTGGTAATCGCCGAAGGCGATTCCAAGAGGATGAGGTCGACCCCGGTATCCGTGTGATCAGTCCTCGGTAAGAATCGGGCGTATCCTTTCCCCACTCCCCGAGTTCCGCCATGACTGAACCGCGCCCCCATGCGAAGCGAGCCCGTCCTGTCCGGGGCGGCGATTCCCTGGGCCACCTCCACGCCCTGGGGGAGCTGGTGGACCGGGCCTTCCCCGATCCCACCCAGCTCTTCGATCATGGGCTGGCCCTGCTGGTCCAGCAGCTGAGGGTGGATCATGCGGTGATGACCCGCCTCACGGACCTGGGATGGGAGGCCTTCTGGTGGGCCACGGCCGAGGGCATCCAGCCGGGCCTGGCCATCCACGATCCGGCCCACAACTTCTGCACCCAGGTGCTGGAACATCCGGGGCGCACCTTGATGATCCGGGATGCCTCCACGGACCCGGCCTGGCAGGAACACCCCGCCACCCGCCTGCTGGGTGTGAAGGCCTACCTGGGCGCCTCCCTCAACCAGTCCGGGAAGATCATGGGCGTCCTCTCCGTCTCCAGCGGGCGGCCCAAGGCCTTCAGCCGGGCGGAGATCGCCATGGTGAAGGCCCTGGCCAATCTCTTCGGCAAGACCCTGGAGGTGGAGCAGCTCAAGCATGAGCTCCAGGTGACCCGGGATGCCCTGGATCTGACCACGGCGGTGGTGGAGGACAGTGCCCTGGAGGCCCCCGCTTCCCGGCTGCCCAACCTCCACTACCTGGATATCTGGCTCAAGGCCAATCTCTTCCTGGCCCGGCGCCGGGGCGAGTCCATGACCGTGGTGCGCTGGCGGATGCCGCTCAACCGCGAGACCAAGAAGGCCCTCCTGGAGATTTCCGAGGCCCTGCGAGGGGAGGATCTGCTGGTGGATCTGGGGCGCGAGGAGTTCCTCCTCCTGCTGCCCCGCACGGCCCAGGAGGGCGCCCAGATCCTCCTGGACCGCGTGCGCCTGAGGCTCGGTCCCGTGCCCATGGGAGTCACCCTCTGGAACCCCATCCACAAGGCCGACCGGAACGATCTCGTGCTCCGCAACGCCATCAAGCGTGCGACGCTGGGACTGCAGCGGAGCCGGGAACTCGCCACGGAGCGGGGATCTGCGGCCGTGTGGGATCTGCTCCTGCTGCGCCCAGAGGACTTGGCCGACATCACGAATCCGTGGTGAACGCGCCCACCCCCTTCGTGCATCAGAAGTGAGGAGGTTAGATTTGGAGACCCCGACTCTCGAGAAGGCAGCCGGCCCAGGCTCGTACCCGGACCGCGTGGAGCTCACGCGCTGGTACGGCCTCATGCACATGGGCAGGGTGCTGGACGACAAGGCGCCCAACTACTTGAAGCAGGCCATCGGCTGGTCCTACCACGCGCCCTGCGCGGGCCACGATGGCATCCAGCTGGCCCTGGGGCTCAGCTTCCGGGCCGGGAAGGACTACCTCTTCCCCTACTACCGGGACATGCTCACCTGCCTGGCGGCGGGGCTCACGCCCCTGGAGATCATCCTCAACGGCATCTCCAAGCGGGACGACGTGGCCGGGGGCGGCCGCCACATGTCCAACCACTTCGCCAAGCCCGAGATCGGCATCCAGAACGTCTCGAGCCTCACGGGCAACCATGTCCAGCACGCCGCGGGCCTGGCGAGGGCCGCCAAGTACTACAAGAGCGAGGCCATCGTCTTTACCAGCCAGGGCGAATCCAGCCTCTCCGAGGGCTACTGCTATGAGGCCATCGTGGGCGCCGACCGGGAGCAGTTGCCCGTGGTCTTCGTGATCCAGGACAACGGCTACGGGATCTCGGTGCCCAAGTGCGACCAGGCGGCCAACGTGCACCTCTGCGACAACTTCGCCGGTCTGCCCCACCTGCGCATCATCAAGTGCAACGGTCTCGATGTGGTGGACAGCCTGCGGGCCATGGGTGAAGCCATCGCCTACGTGCGCACGGGAGAGGGGCCCGCCATGGTCTACGCCCTCTGTGTGCGCATCGGCTCCCATTCCAATTCCGATCGCCAGGACTGGTACCGGGACGAGCAGGAGTTGGCCTCCGCCCGGGCCCAGGACCCCCTGCCGCGCTTCCGGGACTTCTGTCTGGAACACGGGCTCTCCGAACCCGAACTGAAGGCCTTGGAGGCCGAGAACCTGGCCCGCTACAACGCGGCCTCCGAGAAGGCCATCACCTCCCAGGATCCCGATCCCGCCAGCATCTACGACTTCGTGCTGCCCGAGCCCTGGGTCAGCGAGGCGTTTCCCGAAGGCTTCCACAGGGAGGAGGGCGAGGCCGTCACCCTGCTGCACGCCCTGAACCAGACCCTGAAGGAGGAGTTCCGCCACAACCCCGACACCTTCATCTGGGGCCAGGACATGGCCAACAAGGAGAAGGGGGGCATCTTCAATGTCTCCAAGGGCCTCCAGCCCGAGTTCGGCAAGGGCCGGGTCTTCAACGCGCCCATCGCCGAGGACTTCATCGTGGGTACGGCCAACGGCTTCTCCCGCTTCGACGACAAGATCCGAGTGGTGGTGGAAGGGGCGGAATTCGCCGACTACATCTGGCCCGCCGCCGAGCAGATTGTCGAATGCAGCCACGAGTACTGGCGCACCAACGGCCAGTTCAGCCCCAATCTCACCATCCGCCTGGCCAGCGGCGGCTACATCGGCGGCGGCCTCTACCACAGCCAGAACGTGGAAGGCTGGCTCACCACGCTGCCCGGGATCCGGGTCGTGGTGCCCGCCTTCGCCGATGATGCCGCGGGTCTCCTGCGCACAGCCCTGCGCTCCCGGGGGACGACGCTCTACCTGGAGCCCAAGTTCCTCTACAACTCCGCCCTGGCCAAGCATCATGTCCCCGCGGACTTCGCCGTGCCCTTCGGCAAGGCCCGGGTGCGGCGCAAGGGCCACGACCTGACCATCCTCGCCTACGGCACACCCGTGCACTTCGCCCTGGAGGCGGCCTCCCGCCTGGGCAACGAGGGCATCGAGGTGGAGGTGGTGGATCTCCGCAGCCTCTCTCCCTTGGATACGGAAACGATCTTTGCCAGCGCGAGAAAGACCCATCGCGTGCTGGTGGCCCACGAGGACAAGGTCTTCGGCGGATTCGGCGGCGAACTGGCGGCCCAGGTCTCCAAGGAATGCTTCGCCTGGCTGGACGCCCCCGTGGAACGGGTGGGTTCCACCTTCACGCCCGTGGGCTTCAACCGCATCCTCGAGCGGGCCATCCTGCCCAACACCGAGCGCGTCCTGGCCGCCGCCCGGAGCGTGCTGGCCTTCTGAACGAAGGACCTGCTCCGTGTGTTCCGTGATGGAAAAGACGGGAACCACGGAGCACAGGGAGCACACGGAGAACACGGAGAATAGGGAGAACAGGGAGCACACGGAGCCAAGAAGGGCCGGGACCCGATTCAGGCGAGAGCGCCTGAATCGGGTCTCGGGGATTTCAGGGATGGAGGGGCTTCGGCCCCTTGCGTTCGTAGTGATCCCGGGCGCACACTTGAAAAAAACCCGGGGTCGCCATGAATCCTTTCGCCATGCTCCTGCTCGCGGCCTCGCTCGGGGCCCAGACTCCCGCCCCCAAGGCCGCTGTCCCGAAGCCCGCCCAGGGCGCTCCCGCGCCCAAGGCCGAGGGGAAAGCCAAGGCCGTGGCCCCCGCCGAGCGCCTGGCCCGGCGCGAACAGGAACTCCAGAAGCGCACGGTCCAGGCGGACAAGCTGGCCGGGGAGGCGCGCACCCAGAAACTGAGGGCCGTCCAGGAGAAGGCCAGGCAGGCCCGCTACAAGAAGGCCGAGGCCGAGGAGCTGAAGCGGGCGGACAAGGCCAAGCGCGGGGCCGAAGAGGCCCAGCATCGGGCCGAAGGCCACCGCAAGCGGGCCGAGGAGATCCGCGCCAAGGCCGAGGCCTCCTGGAAGGCCTACCAGACCACTGTCAAGCCCGCCGAGGCCCCCAAGGCCAAGGTCGCGGCCCCGAAGAAGGTCGAAGAGGCCCCCAAGGAAGCTGTCAAGGCGGAAACGGTCCAGAAGGAAGAGGTCAAGGCCGAGGAAGTCAAGTAGACCGCGCAGAACAGGCGGACTTCCCTCACACCTTCCTGCCCGATTCCAAGGCCCTCGTCCAATACAAAGCTAGGCAGCGATGAATCCGACACTAATGTCAGAGAAAAGAGAATTCAGAGCATCCGTGCTAAACCTTTTCGGTTGCATATATAATTTTGGTTCATTGTTTGGGCTATCACTTGTCGCTCTAGATCCAAATTTGCCATTTCAATTTAGGCCGGCACTGATAGCACTCGGTGGAGCCGGTCCTATCGCACTCCTACTTGCTTGGCTGATAGCGTTCTTGTTCCCGATCTACGTTTCTATCGAAGGAATTGCAGGTCATACCTTGCTAGGTGCCAGAAGTTTCGTGGCCTGGAATGATATATCAAAAGTTAGGAAATTCTATCTATTTAATATTAAATATTTACGAATTTTCCATGCCTCTAGCTCAAAGGTGACATGGGTTGTAATTTCAGTTGCGCCATCTACCGCCTTTCTCGAGAGCCTCAGTTCTCTGGCCCCTGCCGGCAATCCAATCCATGCATATCTGCGATAGCTGCCAAACCCTCTGCTTAACTCGGGCCGCCTGCGTGGACTTACTTTCTATTTCAATTGCTCACTTCCTTGGCTGCGTTCAGCGCTTCGGTGCCTGTGTGGCCGATTAGGTTAATTCGTCGGGCCTATTTCCCAAATTTTAAGCTCATTAGGACAAATCTATGAGTGCCAAACCTTCAGGCGGTGTGAGGCTTTTTAATTTCAGACAAGGCGATCGGTCTGAATATTTAGTCGAGCCTGAGAAAGCCCTCTCAGAGATTCAAGCTGCCTGAAGGCGTAGACGTGGCCACAGCCAGACAAGTCTCGCCAGGGATGCTGCGAGGCCCT
>JAYSNJ010000055.1:0-5569 GCA_043723905.1 Holophagaceae bacterium | reverse complement strand
GCCTCGCAGCATCCCTGGCGAGACTTGAATGGCCATGGCCACGTCTACGCCTTCAGGCAGCTTGAATCTCTGGAAGGGCTTTCTCAGGCTCGACTAATTTAGGGTTTCCCGTCCCCGGCCTCACCGCTGGAACTGCCGGATGTAGCTGGCCACGCCCCCCAGGAGCATCTCCACCGATATCGCCGTGAGGACGAGGCCCATGAGGCGCTCCAGGGCCGTGATGGCCTGCTTGCCCAGGGCCCTCTGCAACCGGGTGGAGAGGGCGAACACGACAGCTGTGACGAGCATGGAGAGGCTCAGGGCCCCGATCCATTCGAACATCCGCCCGGGCTCCCGGCTGGAGAGGAGCAGCACCGTGGCCATGGCCGAGGGCCCCGCGATGAGCGGGATGGCGATGGGGACGATGAAGGGCTCTCCCACGTGCTCGTCGTCCCCCAGGCGCAGGCCGTGCTCGGGAAAGATCATGCGGATGGCGATGAGGAGCAGGATCACGCCCCCCGCCACCCGCAGGGACTGGTCCGTGAGGTGGAGCACGGAGAGGAAGTGCTTGCCGAAGACCATGAAGATGAGCAGCGCGGCGAAGGCGATGAGCACCTCCCGGGCGATCACCAGGCGCCGCCGCTCGGGGCGCACCTGCTGGAGGGCGGAGATGAAGAGCGGGATGTTGCCCAATGGGTCCGTGATGAGAATCAGGAGGATGGTGGCGGAGAGAAAAGAAGTTTCCATGCTTGTCTCGCTCAGTCTCGGGCCGCGCCGAGGATGCGTTCCCAGGCTCCGGCTCGCAGATTCGTCTTCAGGTGTTCCGCCCAGCGCTGCAGGCGCATTTCCAGGGGGTCCGAACTCCGCACCGGCTGGAGGGGCAGGCCCCGGTCCCGGCGCACTTCGTTGAGGAAGGCCCCGCGCCACCCGTCGCTGGCGAGGAGGCCGTGCAGGTACGAGCCTACGGCCCGCCCCTGGCGCCATCCGGCCTCGGTGCCTGCGTTTCGGGCGAGGGCCTCGCCCTCCGTGGCCATCAACTCCGTGCGCCCGTGGTGGATCTCATAGCCCGATAGCGCGTGCCCCGCGGTCGGCCAGGCACTCTCGAATGCGCTCTCCTGGGTGAGCTTCTCCCCGTGGAAGGTGGTGGAGAGGGGCAGGAGCCCCAGTCCCTCCCAGGTCCTGGGACCGCCTTCGGTGCGGGCCTCATCGCGCAGTGCCCGGCCCAGCATCTGGTAGCCCCCGCAGAGGCCCAGGGTCCAGGTGCCCGCGGCGTGGGCCTCGCGCAGGCCCTCGGTCATGCCGCTGGCCGCCAGGTGGGCGAGATCGCCGAGGGTGGCCTTGGAGCCCGGGAGGATCAGGAGATCCTGTCGCTTTGCCAGTTGCGGGTCCGTGATCCAGGTGAGCTGGAGATCGGGTTCCGCCAGCAGGGGGGCGAGGTCCTCGGTGTTCGACACGCGAGGGAAGAGCAGGGCTCCCACGTGCAGCTTCCCCGGCACAGGCGGAGCGTCCACGGGAATGCGGAAGGGGCGGTCCTCCTCGTCCAGGTTGTGGTCCAGGTAGGGGATGACCGCCAGCACCGGCACGCCGCAGAGCGCTTCCAGGATGGGAATGCCATCCTCGAAGAGGGCCATGTCGCCCCGGAAGCGGTTCACCACCAGGCCCAGCACACGGGCGCGATCCGCTGGGGGCAGCAGATCCAGTGTGCCCTTGGCCTGGGCGAAGACGCCCCCCCGATCGATGTCCACCACCAGCACCAGGGCCGCGTCCGCGTGGCGGGCGGGGCGGAGATTGACGTAGTCCCGGTCCCAGAGATTGAGCTCCACGGGACTTCCAGCCCCCTCCATCACGATCACGTCGTGGGCCGCCAGGAGCCGATCCAGGGCGGTTTCCGCAATGCCCGCCAATTTCGCGGTGTCCTTGAAGTAGTCCTTGGCCTCCATCTGGCCCAGGGCCTTGCCCAGGACGATGATCTGGGCCCCGGTGGGACTCACGGGCTTCATGAGCACAGGGCCCATGTCCACATGGGGCGCCTTGTGGCAGGCGGCGGCCTGGAGGATCTGGGCCCGGGGCATCTCCAGTCCCTCGGGCGTCACGCCCGCCTGGTTGGCCATGTTCTGGGCCTTGAAGGGCGCCACATCGAACCCTGCGTCGGTAAGCAACCGGCAGAGCCCGGCCGTCACCAGGGATTTCCCCACATCGGAAGCGCTGCCTAGGACGGAGATCGCACGAGCCATGCCTCCATCATGAGGCATGGCCCGGATCAGCCAATAGAACGACTCCGATTGGCTCGGGTAAGAACTGAAGAACCACAGAGGGCACGGAGAAACAAAGATGAGGACACAGAGCAAGAAAACAGGATTTTCTTTTCTCTGTGTTCTCTTCCTTTTCCTCTGTGCCCTCTGTGGTTCAGTTTTTGAGCTGGGGGTGTTCAAGCGCCCCTGGGGTCTACTCCACCGTGATGGCCCCGTTCACGGTGCTGAGGGCGATGGACTGTTCCCCTCCCGGGAAGAAGGCCGTCACCTTGCGCTTCTTGACCTCCACCTGCTCGGCGCCCTTGGCCCTGAAGGCGATGTCGCCGTTCACGGTGGAGGCCTTCAGGTGGCCCTTGAGCCCGGCGATCTGGAAATGGATGGACCCGTTCACGGTCTCGGCCTTGACGCCCTTGCCCAGCCCGTCCAGTCCCGTGCCCTTGATGGAGCCGTTCACCGTCTCCAGGTCCAGGGCACCCTTGACCCGCTCCAGGACGATATTCCCGTTCACGGTCTCAGCCTTGAGGCCGTCTTCCAGATCCTTCACTTGGACCACGCCATTCACGGTCTCGATGGAGGCCGCCCCCGAGGTTCCGGAGAGGGTGATCTCGCCATTCACGCTTTCCAGGGTGGGGAGCACTCTGCGGGGCACCTTGAGGGTCATCTGGCATTCGGGCCCCCGGTAGTGGCCCAGGCTCCAGCCGCTGTGCTTGGGATACTCGCCCCGGATCTCGAGCCGGCGCTCACCGGATTCCAGGACCACCTTCACCTGTTCGTCCTTGCTGCTGGGCTTGAACTCGCCGGTGAACTGGACTTCCTCCTTGTCCCAGCCATCCACGCGGATGAAGCCGTTGATGTTCTTGACCTTCAGCGTGGAGCCGCTGGCGAGTCGCAGGCTGCGGGTCTCCGTGACCCGGGAGGCCTGGGTGGGCTGGATCACCACGGTCTGGGCCGCCAGGGGGGCGACGAGGATGAGGGCGGCGAGCGCGGGAGCGTGCATGGTTCCTCCGGGTTGTCAGAGATCGTGCTGCGGCTACGGGTTTTCCCATGATGGGTTTAGCCGAGATGTCGTTGTTGGCTGTGGAGAAAAGGAATGAACCACAGAGATCACAGAGAAAAAGGGAGAGGGCACAGAGAAAGGAAAACCCGATTTGGGTCCGGTGCTTCTCTCTGTGCTCTCTCTCATTCCTCTGCGTCCTCTGTGGCTCGGCTTTTCGAGTGCGTGGGTCGAAAACCGGTTCCGGGTTTAGGATGTCCCCATGGGACGCCTTCACTTCATCACAGGACCCGTGCGCAGCGGCAAGAGCCGCTTCGCCCTCGAGCTTGCCCGGGGCTGGGGGGAAGGGGTCGTCTATGCCGCCACCTACCGCGTGGATCCCGAGGACGAGGAGATGGCGGACCGGGTGCGCCGCCACCGGGAGGAGCGCCCTTCCACCTGGCGCACACTGGAGGCTCCCGGGGATCTTGCGTCCGCTTTGGCGCATCTGGAGCCCCCGCCCTCGGGCCTGGTGCTGGACTGCCTCACCGTCTGGCTGGCGGGCCGCCTGGAGGCCTCGGACGAGGGCATCCTGGACGGCTGGCAGCGGCTCCTCGCCTACCTCCAGCAGGCCCCCTGGCTCACGGTGATCGTGGGCAACGAGGTGGGCTGGTCCCTGGTGCCCGTCGAGCCGGAGCTCCGCCGCTTCCGGGACCTGGCGGGCTGGCTGGGCCAGGCCACGGCGCGGGAAGCGGACGAGGCCTGGCTCCTGGTGGCGGGCTGTCCCCTCCGCCTGAAATAAGGAATTACGCCAGCGCCTGCTCCAGGGCCACGGCGACGGCTACGGAGGCCCCCACCATGGGGTTGTTGCCCATGCCCAGGAAACCCATCATCTCCACGTGGGCGGGGACGGACGAGGATCCGGCGAACTGGGCATCGCTGTGCATGCGGCCCATGGTGTCGGTCATGCCATATGAAGCAGGACCAGCGCCCATGTTGTCGGGATGCAGCGTGCGGCCCGTGCCGCCCCCCGAGGCCACGGAGAAGTAAGGCTTGCCCTGCTCCAGGCACTCCTTCTTGTAGGTGCCGGCCACGGGATGCTGGAAGCGGGTGGGGTTGGTGGAATTGCCCGTGATGGAGACATCCACGCCTTCGTGATGGTTGATGGCCACGCCTTCGCGGACATCGTCGGCGCCGAAGCAGCGCACCTTGGCCTTCTCGCCCTTGGAATAGGCCACTTCCTTCACGATGGCCAGCTGGCCCGATGCGTAGTCGAACTTGGTCTGCACGTAGGTGAAGCCGTTGATGCGGCTGATGATCTGGGCGGCGTCCTTGCCCAGGCCGTTGAGGATCACGCGCAACGGTTCTTTTCGTGCCTTGTTGGCGCTGCGGGCGAGGCCGATGGCCCCCTCGGCGGCGGCGAAGGATTCGTGGCCCGCCAGGAAGGCGAAGCATTTCGTCTCTTCCTTGAGCAGCATGGAGGCCAGATTGCCGTGACCGAGACCCACCTTCCGGTCGTCGGCCACGGAGCCGGGGATGCAGAAGGCCTGCATGCCCTCGCCCAGGGACAGGGAGATCTCCACGGCCCTGGTCTGGCCCTTCTTGAGGGCGATGGCGGCGCCCAGGATGTAGGCCCAGCAGGCGTTCTCGAAGGCGAGGTTCTGGATGCCCTTCACGATGCCGTAGACATCGACGCCCTTGGCCTCGCTGAGTTGCTTGGCCTCTTCGAGGGAAGCGATGCCGTACTGGGCCAGGACCTTTTCGATCTGAGGGATTCTGCGTTCGTAGCTTTCAAACAGAGCCATGGTCAATTCTCCTACTGGTGCCGGGGGTTGATGGTCTTGGCGGCTTCACTGAAGCGGCCGTAGCTGGAGGTGGCCTTCTGGAGGGCCTCCCCGGGCTCCACGCCCTTCTCGATGGATTCCATCAGCTTGCCCATGTGGACGTACTCGTAGCCGATGACCTCATCGTTCTCGTCCAGGCCCATGCGGGTGACGTAGCCCTCGGCCATCTCCAGGTAGCGCACGCCCTTGGCCACCGTGCCGTACATGGTGCCGACCTGGCTGCGCAGGCCCTTGCCCAGATCCTCCAGGCCCGCGCCGATGGGCAGGCCGTCCTCGGAGAAGGCCGTCTGGGTGCGGCCGTAGGCGATCTGCAGGAACAGCTCGCGCATGGCCGTGTTGATGGCGTCGCAGACCAGGTCCGTGTTCAGGGCCTCCAGGATCGTCTTGCCCGGGAGGATCTCGCCGGCCATGGCCGCCGAGTGGGTCATGCCCGAGCACCCGATCACCTCGACCAGGGCCTCGTGGATGACGCCCTCCTTCACGTTGAGGGTCAGCTTGCAGGCCCCCTGCTGGGGGGCGCA
>JAYSNJ010000054.1:0-30535 GCA_043723905.1 Holophagaceae bacterium | reverse complement strand
ATGGCATTCATTGTAGGTGAAAGGGGGCCCAGGAGCCCCCTTTCCGCGGATCCATTGAATTTCAGTGCCCCTTGGCGATCTGTTCGCGCAACTGTTTCCCCTGATCTTCCGTCTTGTACCCGACAGGGAGTTGGAAGGTCGCCGCGGGAATGGGCCCTTCGGTCACCTTGGTCGCCTCGGTGCTGACTTGGATGCCCATGAAGCCGCTCATGTTCGTTTTCAGGGCCAACCCCTTGATCTTGCTCATCTCTTCGTAGAGGCGAGCCATCGTCTTTCCCATGGGGCCACCCGCGGCACTGAGCGCTCCCTTGGCCTTGACCATCTTGGCGAAGCTGGCGGGGGGGACGGGCGGGACCAGCGTGGGATCGTTGCTGCTCTGGAAGACCATCTTGCCCACGGTGATCCTGTAGTTCTTGCAGTTCCGCCCGGCAACAGTCTCCTTTCCGAGCTCTTCGACCTTGAATTGGTCGGGATCCCCGAAGAAGGCCCCCATCATGGCGCCCGCCCCTTCGGGCATCTGCGATTGCATGGAGGCCATGGCCGCCGTCGCGTCCTCGAAGCTGAGCTTCTGGACGAGCTTCTTGGCGTGATTGATGGTGTAGGTGGTAAGCGTCTGGTAGTCGACCAGCGTATCGATCCTGGATCCCTCGTTGTTGATGCGCTGGAATTGGGAGCTGTAGTAGTGAGTTTCGATGCCGTCGGTTTTCCCGCCCACGGGCCCCTTCCCCTTGCTGTTGAAGGTGAGCGTGAGGTCGCCTGCACACAGCGAAAGCGCGGCGAGACCTGCGGTCAGAAGGAGGCATAGTTGTTTTTTCATACAATTCTCCTTGGTGGGCAGGCGAAATATTACGCCCTCGGAATGATCGCATCCACCCCTACCTACGGTAGGCTTGTAAAAAAGGTGGATGCATGACCCGTGTACTGGTGGTGGATGATAGCCGCGAGACCTGCGATCTCCTGGAGCTCCTGTTGAGCAAGGAAGAGGTGGGGATGGACCTGGAAGTGGTGAAGGCCACTCGCCCGGAGGAGGCCCTGGAGCATCTTCGGCGGGGCGGTTTCGATCTGATGCTCTCGGATATCAACCTTGAGGCCAGCCTGGACGGTGTGGATCTCCTTCGCGCGGCCAAACCCCTCGGTGTCGAGACGATCCTGCTCACGGGCTTCGGCAGCCTGGAAAAGGCCCTGGAGGCCGTGCGGGAGGGCGCCTTCGACTTCATCTCGAAACCCTGGAACAACGAAGAGCTGAAGACCCTTGTCAAGCGAGCCATCGTGCGCAAGGACGGACGTCGCGCCCCCGAATCCGCGCCCAAGCTCCAGCGCAGCGTGATGATCGGTTCCAGCCCCCAAATGATGGATGTCTACCGCACCATCGCCTCACTCCAGAACAGCAGGACCACGGTGCTGATCGTGGGCGAGAGCGGCACAGGCAAGGAGCTCGTGGCCCGGACCATCCACACCAGCAGCGACCGCCGGGACCATGCCTTCGTGGCCATCAACTGCGGAGCCATGACGGAGACGTTGCTGGAATCGGAACTCTTCGGACATACGAAGGGATCCTTCACCGGGGCCTTCTCGGACAAGAAGGGCCTCTTCGAGGAAGCCAACGGAGGCACCATCCTCCTCGACGAGATTGGCGAGACTTCCCCCAGCTTCCAGGTGCGACTGCTCCGGGTCCTCCAGGAGCAGGAGGTCCGGCGCGTGGGCAGCAACAAGACCCTCAAGGTGGATGTGCGCATCATCGCCGCTACGAACAGGGATCTGGCAGGGATGGTGAAGGCGGGGAAGTTCCGTGAGGATCTCTACTACCGCCTGAGCGTCGTGGAGATCAGGGTGCCACCCGTGCGGGAGCGCTGGTCCAGGGATGAGAACAGCGGCAAGGTCATCTCCGATGTGCCCCTGCTCCTGGATCACCTCCTGGCCGAGAGCAATCTCCGGGATGGCCAGAACTATTCCATCCGCCCGGACGCCCGGAAGATGCTCGAGCGGTACAGCTGGCCGGGCAACGTCCGGGAAATGGCGAATGTGATCGAGCATTTGACCCAGCTGAGCCGGGGGCGCGAAATTACCCCCGAGGACTTCCCGGACAAGATCAGGGAAGAATTGCGAACCCGTCACCCTGAGCTGCCTCATGCGCCCACGCCGCTGCTGGAACTCATCGAGGGCTGGGATCACCTGCCCACCCTGGAGGAACTCGAGCGTCGATACATCCAGGTGCTTCTCAGGCACCAGCACAAGAAGAGCCGAATCGCGGAAATCCTCGGCAAGGACCGGACGACTCTTTACCGGAAACTGCGGGATCTGGGGTTGGGGGATGGGGTGGAGGAAGGGGCTTGAAGTCTGTTGCTTTTTGCATCGAGTGGCATATTCCAACACCAAGTGGTGAATGGGTTGCTTTCTAGGTGTTGGTATACATAAGTTTACATCATGGCTCAAAACATGCTTGCGTTAGGCCATCCTCCGGCCGTGCCGGAATTCCGATAGGGAGAGTCCATGAACAAGCTTGCCGCTCTGCTGGTGGCCGCTGCGCTGATCAGTCCCGCCTTTGCCGAAGAGAAGAAGCCTGAGCCCAAGAAGGCCGAGGCCGTCAAGGTCGAGACCAAGAAGGTCGAGCCCAAGAAGGCCGTGAAGAAGGCCGAGAAGAAGGCCGAGCCCAAGGCTGAAGAGAAGAAGGCCCTGAGCCTGGAAGAGAAGAAGGCCGAGCCCAAGGCTGAGGCCAAGAAGGACGAGAAGAAGGCTGAGCCCAAGGCCGAGAAGAAGGCCAAGAAGCATGCCAAGAAGGCCGAAGCCAAGGTTGAGCCCAAGGCCGAAGTGAAGAAGTAAGTTCTTCCCTTCACCACAAAAAAGCGGGCCCTCGCGGGCCCGCTTTTTTATGCCTGGATGACGACTACAAGATGTTGTGCATCCAGTTGTGGGTGTCCGGGCTGAGGCCGTACTGGATATCGAGGAGGGCGGCGCGGAGGCGCATGGAGACTTCGCCAACCTTGTGCTCGTTGATGATCCAGGTGCCTCGGTGGGACATGAGACTGCCGATGGGGGAGATCAC
Source organism: Holophagaceae bacterium (assembly GCA_043723905.1). Taxonomy (GTDB): domain Bacteria; phylum Acidobacteriota; class Holophagae; order Holophagales; family Holophagaceae; genus JAYREN01. The sequence goes on along the minus strand of JAYSNJ010000054.1, from coordinate 27,492 downwards.
GGCGGCCGTGCCGCAGGCAAAGGCTTCCTTCAGGGCGCCGGTGTGCTGGAGCTGCTCGACTTCATCGATGGAAATGCGCCGCTCCTCCACATCGAAGCCCAGTTCCCGGGCGACGGTGATGAGGCTGTCACGCGTCACACCCTCCAGAATGGTGCCGGTCTTCTCGGGCGTGACAATGACGGTGCGCGCGCCCTCCTGGAGGACCAGGAACACGTTCATGCCACCCAACTCCTCGAGGTACTTGTGGTGTGTGGAGTCCAGGTAGAGAGCCTGGTCGCAGCCCCGCTGCTTGGCGAGCATGCCGGGCAGAAGGCTGGCGGCGTAGTTGCCGGCACACTTGGCTCGCCCGGTGCCGCCGGGAGCGGCTCGGACATATTCCTCTTCGACCCAGATGGTCACGGGCTTGATGCCGCCCTGGAAGTAGGCACCGGCTGGGCCGCCGATGAGGAGGAAGAGATACTCCTCCGCGGCCTTCACGCCCAGGAAATCGCCCAGACCGATCATGAAGGGCCGGAAGTAGTAGCTCTCATCATGGAGTCGCTCGGCGTCGAGGGTGCCGGGAACCCATTCCCGGTCCGTCTGGCAGAGGAGGTCCGCGGCCTCCACAAAGAGGTCCAGTGGCACTTGGGGCATGGCCAGCCGCGCGGCGGATTCGTTGAAGCGTCGGCCATTGCAGGTGGGACGGAAGGACTTAATCCCCCCTCCTGCCTGGCGGTAGGCCTTGAAGCCCTCGAAAATGGCCTGTCCGTAATGCAGCACATTGGCCGCGGGGCTGATGCTGAGAGGGCCGTACGGCTTGAGTTGGCCCTTGAGCCACCCTTCACCTTCGCGGTAGGGCACGACCACCATGTGATCGGAAAGAACCTTGCCGAAGCCCAGATGCTGCATCTTGGCGATCCGATCTGCCGCAGGCAAGCGCGGGTCGGCCAACTGGATATCGAAACGGCTGGTGGGGCTCATCGGGACTCCTTGGTCAAAGGGCGACGGGGCGGCGGGCCTTGATCAGGCCGCCTAACCGCGCGATGGCCTCGCGAGTGACGCCAGGCGCATGGGTGGAAAAGTTCAACCGGAAGCAGTTGGTGCCCCGGCCATCGGCAAAGAAGAGGGGGCCAGGCGCGAAACCCAGGCCCTGGGGGATGGCAGCCTTGAGGAGTTCCAGGGAGGAGAGATCCTCCGGCAGGACCACCCAGAGGTGCATACCCCCCTTGGGCTCGGTGCATTCGGTTTCCCGGGGGAAATGGGTGCACAGCGCCTCCAGCATGGCATCCCGGCGCTCGCGCAGTTCGCGCCGGAGCCGCGTTACATGACGCTTGAAGCCACCGGTCTGGATGAAATGGGCCACGGCCACCTGAGACAGGGTAGGCAGGGCGATCGTGTGGACTTCCTGCATGGGGGCGAGGCGCTTGAGCAGCAATTCCGGGGCCACGACGTAGCCCAGCCGCAGGCCCGCTGCCAGGGATTTGGAAAAACTGCCCACGTGGATCACGTGGTCCGCGTTGGGCAGCATCCGGAAGCTGGGGACGGGCTGTCCAGAAAACCTGAGATCGGCATAGGTGTCATCCTCCACCAGCGGCACGCCATGGGCGCGGGTGAGCGCCAGGACGCGCTCCCGCCGAGAGCGGCTGAGCGTCATGCCGGTGGGGTTGTGGAAGGAAGCCACCAGGATGATCAGCTTGGCGTCCCCCTTCTGGAGGGCTGAGGTGAGCCGGTCTGGGTTCAGCCCGCTGGCGTCGACGGGGACCGGCACGGCTTCGCGACCCATCGCGCGAAGGAGGGCCAGTGTGCCCACGTAGCAAGGGCTTTCCACCAGGACGCGATCCCCCGGTACGGTCAGAGCTTCTACCGCCAGGGCCAGCCCGGATTGGGCGCCGGGGATGGCGCGCATGCCCCAGCCGGGCAGCAGCGGTTCTCCCTCCGAGCCGAGCCAGTCGGCGACGGCCTGCAGATAGGCGGGATGGCCTGCTGGCGCGGAGTAGACCCAGGCCTCGGAGCCGAGTTCCTTCATGGTCCGGGTGTAGAGGCGCCGCAGGGCCTCACCGGGCAGGAGATCGGAGGGAGGGAATCCTGCGGAAAAGCTGATGAGTTGCCTGTTCTGGGCTCGTTCCAGGGTCTCGCCCAACCAGGGGCCAAGTTCCCCCTCGTGGACCCTCAGGGCCGAACCCTCGAAGGGGAAGTCCTCGGGCCCCCGCAGGGCCGGTGCCTGGGGGAGGTATTCGGCCACGAAGGTGCCGCGACCCGTCACCGTCTGGACCCATCCGGTGCGCTTGAGCCCCGCGAGGGCCTTGAGGACGGTGAGCCGGTGCACCTGGAAGCGTTCTGCGAGTTCCGGAACCGCAGGAAGACGCAGGCCGGGCTGCCATTCGCCATCCTGGATCAGGGTCCGAAGGCTTCGCTGAAGCTGGAGGTACAGGGGGCTCGCGGCGCCAGGGTTGAGGGAGATTTCAGGGCTCATGACCCCCAAGTTTGCTTCGAATTCCCGAAGAATTCAGCAATTTGAAGGCAAGAAAATAGTCCAGGGCAGACTGCGGGTCAGGATCGTTCAAAGAAGGGGGAAGTGGTAGACCGGAACAGACTGCTTTGGTGTGCTTGGCGAACTCCCGGACGCGGCCCCTCGGGTCGGGGGCCGGGAGGGTCACCTTCAGATCAGTTCCAACAGGGAGGCCACTTCATTGCGCAGCTCCGGGATGCCGGTGCCCTTCAGGCTGCTGGCCCAGGCGATGTCGCCGGGCAGGAGGCCGAGGGCGGCGGCCACATCCCGCCGCTGGGCCAGCTGGCGGCTGGGTTTCACCTGATCGGCCTTGGTGGCCACGATGCGACAGGGGAGTTCCGCGTGACGCAGCCAGTCGATCATTTGGTGGTCCAGTTTCGTGGGACCGATCTCCGCATCCACCAGCACGAAGATCATGCGCAGGTTGGGGCGCCCCGTGAGGTAGCCTTCGATCATGGCACTCCAGGTGGCGTTCTCGGCCTTGGGTCCCCCCGCGTAGCCGTAACCGGGCAGATCTACCACCCACCGATCCAGGCCCGTGAGAAACACATTGATGAGCCGTGTGCGGCCAGGGGTCTTGGAGACCCGTGCCAGCTGGGTCTGCTTCGCCAAGGCATTGAGCAGGGAGCTCTTGCCCACGTTGGAGCGGCCCACGAAGGCCACTTCGGCGCGGCAGACCCCCAGCTGCTTCACATCGGAAGCGGAGGTGACGAATTTGAGGTCGTGGAGCTGTTGGGCCATGGGAACAGTTTAGCCTTCATGCACTCGAGTCACGCGCCCGTTGATCTGGCAGGTGACTTCGTAGGTGATGGTCCCCAGCTTCTGGGCCCATTCCTCTCCGGTGATCTCCTGGTCGCCGCTCCGCCCGATGAGCACAACCTCTTCCCCTACGTTGACTTCTGTTTCGGGGCCGAGGTCCACCATGGCCTGGTCCATGCAGACGCGGCCCACGATGGGATAGCTTCTGCCGGCGATGAGCACCCGCCCTCGGTTGGAGAAGAGGCGGTTGAGGCCATCGGCGTAGCCCGCAGGGATCGTGGCGATCCAGGTGTCTTGGTGCGCCACCCAGGTGCGGCCGTAGCCGATGGAGGTGCCGGCCTTCACCTTCTTCAAAAACGAGACGCGGGTGAGGAAACTGAGGCCCGGCTGCAGGGGAATGGTGCGCGGTGTCCCCGCGTCCGGGTAGAAGCCGTAGATCATGATCCCGGGCCGCACTAGGTTCAGCCAGGCCTCCTCGTGGCCGAGGACTGCGCCGGAATTGGCACAGTGCACCAGGTCGAGCCTGCGCCCGATGGCTGTCTCCACGGCCTCCACCGTGCCCTTGAAACGGGCGATCTGGGCCTTCGTGAAGGCCGTATCCGCCTCATCACTCACGGGCAGATGGGTGAAGGCGCCTTCGAGTCTCAGGTGTGGGCAATGCCCTTCCAGGAAGGCGGCCAGGGCGGGGGCCTCCTCGGGCATAACCCCCACCCGGCCCATGCCCGTGTCCACCTTGAGATGGACCACGGCCTGGGCACCCGTTTCCCGAGCGGCGGCCTCCAGGGACTGGGCGTTCTCACGGCTGCACACGGCCAGACTGATCCCGGCAGTCATCGCGGCAGCCATCTCCTCCGGAAAGGTCGGGCTGAACTTGAGGATGGGGAGCCGGATGCCCGCGTCGCGCAATTGCAGGCCCTCGGGTACGGTGGCCACGCCCAGCCAGTCGATGCCCATGCCTTCTGCCAGGCGCGAGACTTCCACTGCCCCGTGGCCATAGGCGTTGGCCTTCACGGCGATGAGGATCCTCCGCTGGGGCCCCACGGCCCCGCGGATCCTCTCGAGGTTCTCGCGGATGTTCTGGAGATGGATGCGGGCGTGGGTCTGATAGAGCATGCTTCAGCCTTTGATGACGACCTTCTGGACATAGGGGGATGTGGAAAGGGCCAGCAGGGCGCCGTAGCCAGGGTAGAAGGTGATCTCATCGCCCAGCTTCACCTGTTGGTGAGCGTCCTCCACATCCAGGATGAGGTGATCCGAGCTGCCGCCCAGCACGATGATGCCGGGATCCTCGGGCTCGATGCCGTCCACGACCACATCCTGGCGACCCAGATTGCAGATGGCCCGGGTGCGGATGCCCCGGTCCACGAAGGTGGGCGTGCCCCCGAAGGCGTCCTGGCCCGTCTCGCCGATGGGCACGGATGGCTTGCGTTCGACTTCGACAACTTCTGCCACCACCTTGAAGGTGTCCTGGCGGGTGCCGGGCCAGGGGCTGCGGTCGATGACATTGCGCCCCAGCACGATGGCCTCGCCGATGCGGAAATGATTGATCTCCTTGGGCATCGCCCCGGAGAGCAGGAGCGGAAGGTTGGCGCTGTTGCCCCCGGAGAGGGTTGCGAGCTCCAGGCCGCTGGCCTTTCGGCAGGCGTCGCGGATCTCGATGAGGGCCCGCATGTTCTTGGTGGAGGGGATCACGCCGCCATAGCAGGCCAGATTGCAGCCCAGGCCGATGATCTCGATGGCGGGCAGCTTGGCGGCCTCCGTCACCAGACCGATGGCCCGGTCGGGCCAAATGCCCTCGCGGAGATCGCCTACGTCCACCATGACGAGGACCTGGTGGCGGACCCCCAGGAACTGGGCGGCCTCGGAGAGCAGGCGGATGGTCTGGAGGCTGGAATTCAGCGTGATCTGGGCGCAGCGAACGACATCGGCCGCACGACTGGGAGCCGGGAGGCGCAGCAGCATCAGGGGCAGATCGAGGCCCGTATTGGCCATGGACTGGAGGTTGGAGATGCGGCTGTCGGCGATCATGTCCGCGCCGCCCAGTTCCAGCGCATGCAACACCGCCGGATGGGCCGCCGTCACCTTGGTCACCGCCGCCACCTGGGCGCCGTGGTCGTGGCAGAGCGCGATCACCGAACGCGCATTGGTGGCGATGCGGTCCGGGTAGATCTCCAAGCGGGGAGTGCGAATGTACATACGAAGGCTCCTGGTGACTAATCGATAGGCTTGTCGGCTTCCACCCACCTCCGGAACGTCGCCTTGACGTCCTCGGGATAGGCCTGGGCCAGCGTTCCCAGGGCGGAAAACAGGTAGTCCCGGTCCAGGAGGATGCGGGCCTCGGGGACGGGCAACAGATACTTGCCGGGGCCGGTGCAGATGGTCCGGAGGATGGCGGGTCCGCCCTCGATGCGCGTGAGGGCGCCGCCGGTGCCGATGACCCAGCGCACGGCGCTGAGATCCTTGCCCTTCACGATCTGCCTGCGTCCCGTGGCGGTGTAGAGGTCGGTAACAATTCCTGCATGGCGCCGGGCTCCAGTCTCCACGGCGAAGGCACAGAGGGCGCGGGTGAGTTCCCGCTCCCGGTCGGTGGCGGGCAGGGCCTGGAGCTCCGCCAGGCGTGCCACCCATTCCGCCTTCCCGGCCAGATCCACGATGTTGCGGGCATTGACGAAGACACCCAGGTCCCCCTCCACCGTGCGCTTGGCCCGGGGCTCGGGCTCCACCATCCGGGAGGCCCATTCCGCGGCCCCCTCCGTGACGCTGTGGACATCCGTGGTGGCGCCGCCCACGTCGAAGACGAGGCAATCGCCCAGTTCTTCGGCGAAGAGCTCGGCGCCCCGCAGCACGGCACCCGGCGTGGGCAGGATGCCCCAGTGAGTGAGCTTCCCGAATTCCGCCATGCCCGGAGCGTGGATGATGTGGCGGTTGAAGACCTCGTGAATGAGGTGGCGCAAGGGTTCGATATTGAGCACATCCACATCGGGGAAGACGTTGTCCGCCACCAGGATTTCCAGCCCAGCGGCCTGGAAGATGTGATGGATGGGTTTGCGCAGGGCGACGTTGCCGGCGTAGACCACGGGCACGGGCAGGCCGAGGGCGGCGATTCTTTCGGCGTTCTTCAGGACGGTGGTCTTCTCGCCGAAATCCACGCCTCCCGCCAGCAGGATGATATTGGGATGGGTGGCGCGGATCTCGTCCAGCTCGAAATCATCGAGCTCCCCGGCCGTCACCATCCTGACGATGGCGCCCGCGCCCAGCGCTGCCTCCCGGGCGGCCCTGGCCGTCATGCTGTAGGTGAGCCCGTGGACGGTCATGCGTAGGCCCCCAGCCGCGGAGCTGTTCACGAAGGTCTCGGGGTTCCCGATGGTTCCTTCGAGCCGCGATTCAAGATCCGCGATGGCCTGCTGGACACCGATCCCCACATCGCCCTGGGCCACGCTGGTGGGGGCGAAGCCCTGGGCGATATGATCGAAGCCGCCACCTTCGAGAAGGTTGAAGCCGTTGACCTTCGTGATGGTGGAACCCACCTCGATGGTCAGGATCTCGATCTCGTTGGGCACGGCATCTCCACGCGGAAGGAATCACGGCGGAGACACAGAGAGCACGGAGGAACCACGGAGGAAAGAAGCCAGGCTTGATTCTGCATTCTCCGCGTTTCTTTCTCTGTGCCCTCCGTGTCTCCGTGGTGAAATTTCTTAAACGACTCCGCGGGCCTTCAGCACCTTGACCATGGCGTTGACGACATGGATGCCCTTGGTGCCGCGCCCGAAGGTGGCGTCGAGGCCGGTTTCCTTCGCCATGTCGCGGTTCACCTGGGTGCCGCCGGCGATGAGGATGATCTGGTCGCGAATGCCCTTCTCCTTGCAGAGTTCGGCCAGCTTCCTCATCTGGGCGCGATGCACATCGTTGTGGCTGATGATCGTGGAGATCAGGATGGCCTGGGCGCCGGTCTCGATGGCGGCGTCCACCAGCTTGCCGATGGGCACGGAGGTGCCCAGGTAGTGGTACTTCACGCCGTACTTCTCGATGCCGCCATGCTTGATGTCGAGGATCTCGCGCATCCCGACGCTGTGCTCGTCCTCGCCCACGGTGCCAGCCACGACCCGGAGGCCGAGAACCTTGGCGACATCGCGCAGTTCCTGCTCGGGCAGAATGACTTCCTTCTCGGGGATCTTGAGGGTGGTCTTGTCGATATCGAAGGTGACCTTCCCCTTGACCTCCACGAAGCAGCCCTCGGAGGGGTGCAGAACCATGGTGTTGATGACTTCGGGATCCGCGAGGCCCATCTTCTTGGCCATCTCCACGGCGTAGACAGGGGCGATCTCCTCGTTCTGGGGCACGAAGAGCTGGATGAGCACCGTGCCGTCCCCAGCCCATTCCGCCTCGGGCTTGATGGCGTTGCCCTTGCGGTAGGGCAGGGTCTTGGCCAGGCGGGCGTTGCAGCTATCCTCGGGATCCAGTTCGTCGATGAAGACGATTTTCTCGGGCTTGCAGAGCGTGCAGCCGCCAATGGCATCACAGGCCTTCTTTACGCCGGTTGGCAGGTGGTTGTGGCCGAAGTGATTGCAGACGGGCGCGAAGTAATCTGGATCGCGGACCACGAGGGTTCCGGCCCCCACGCCGCCCTTCCCATCGCGAGCGATCCCATCGCCGCTGCGCTCGGGGTACTTGGCGGAATCCACGAAGAAGCCCTTCTCCACGGCGGCGAAGTAGCCGCCATTCTCGATGACCTCTTCCAGGAAGGCGACAGAGCGTTCCTTGAGATCTCGCACCATTTCGCCCAGGGGGCCGTCATGGTTGAGGGTGAGGAGTTCCTTGATGCCGTCCAGGGCGGCCCAGGTCTGCTTCACGGTCTGGATGCCGCGGATGTTGTTGTAGTGCCAGGGCACGTTGCGGCCCTCATCGGGCGTGATGGTGCTCTGGATATCGGCCCGGGTGAGCATGGAAATGAGCGTATCCACGGTGTGGGTGCGGACGGCCTCCTCGATATCGGCCTCGATGTAGCGCGTGTTCTGCTGGGCGCGCATCTTGAACTCGCTGAAGAAGTCGCGCAGGGCTACGGCGTAGGGCAGGTCGTACCACAATTTGGGCGCCGGAGGTGAGTTGGGCGGCACGGTGGACAGACCGATGAGGCTCTTCTCCATGCCTACGAGAACGGAGAAGGCGCAGTTGATGCCGTGCTGCACCATCAGTTCGGGCATCACCAGCCAGCCCGCCTTGGCTGTGGCGTTGGCGTTGTGCGCCCCATCGATCTGGAAGATGCGCGCCCCGGCCATGACGCACTTGGCCTCGGCGGCGTCCACGAAGGAGCGGTACATGTTCACGTTGCGGTAGAGGACGTTGTACTGGGGATCCTGGTGAGCGCCGTTGATGCCCTCTTCGGCGAAGAGCACGGCGACTTCGGGACCGGCCACGCCGGAGACGTAGCTGTGGAAATTGATGGGGCGGCCCACTTCCTCCTCGATCTGGTCGCAGGCCTTGCGGCTGGCGCGGATCTGCTTGCGGGTGATGGGCACACCGCCGATGCCTTCGGGTGTCCCTTCCAGTAGGCCATCGATGTGGCTCTGGCCCGTGGTGCGGATTACCATGATGTGGTCCGCGCCGTGCCAGGCGGCCATGCGCATGCGGCGGATATCGTCCTCGAAGCGCCCGGAGGCGATCTCGGTGGTCACCACGCAGCTGGGCTGGGGGTCGATGTTCTCGAAGTACTTGGCGGCGGGAAGCCCGATGGAATTCTTAAGGGGCTTGGACATGTCCCGGAAGTGGAAGGGTCCCATGTTGACGCCTTCCGTCGGGACATCCCGCCAGGTCCACCCCTTGCGGGGCGGATGGTAGCTTTCCAGGCCTTCGAGAATGGATTCGATATCGAGTTTCTTGGCGGGATCCAGCGGCTGCTTGGTCATGTCTCGGTCCTTCCTAGAAGAGGCCATTGAGGACGTTCTTGTCGTCGAGGATGGACTGGGCTGCGGCCCGGATATCCTGGCCGCTCTTCTGGGAGAGCCTCAGGACGACATGGCCCGCGCCCTTCCCCAGCAGCCCTGCTTCCAGGATGCGATCCACGACGCCATGGCTGGAGACACTGTCCACGCCCATGCGCAGCAGGACGGCCCGCTCGATGGAGGGGCTGGTGTGGGTCTTGGCGAGTTCGATGATGGGCTCCATCACTTTGTTCGTCAGGTCCCAGAAGCGGGTCTTGAGCTCGTCATTGCTCAATTTCGATAGCTCTTGCTGGCGTGATTCGAACCGGGTGATGCGGTCGTCGGTCATGGTTTCCTCCGGCAGAAAAAAAGAAAACGAAATCCACGGATGAACACGGATATGAATGCTGCTCGATTTTCATCTGTGTTGATCCGTGTGTATCCGTGGACATTTATTTGTTTTCAAGAATCAAGACAGCTTGCCTCACCCATGCCTCGCTCGACTTGAGATCGGCGGCCAGAAATGCGAAGTCGTTCTCGGTCCACTGGTCCAGGGGGTGCGCCTTGACGGCGTTCTTGAGGTAGCTGACGCGGAGGCGATCCATGTCCTGGACCTTTCCTCGCACCTGCGCGAGGCACTCGGGAATGACGATGGTCTGGCCGGGGATGTTGCCCGAGGGATCGCCCACCCGCACCTCGATGCCGTTCTCCCGGGCGAAGGAAAGCTGGCGGTTGTGGTGCTTGCCGGCGCCGGTGTACTCAGTTTCCTGAACGACCACGATCTGGTCCCTGTCCATTTGGCAGGCCAGCGTTACGGCTGCCGTCAGGCTGGTGTTTCCCGCGGGGCCTCGCTCCAGGCCCTCGAGCTTCGTGAGGAGCTCTGTCACGTAGAAGACTTCGCCCTGGGTCACGAGCTGGTACTCGTCCATGTAGCGGAGGCTGCGGGCCGCATTGCGGGGCACGTCCACCCGGTCGGGCCAGGTGGCGAAGGGCACACCGAAGCCCGTGTGGCCCGTGGTGAAGGATTTCTTGTTGAAGTCCGTGTCGGAAGCCATGTGCAGGCCGGCCAGATCCACGGAGCAGGCGACGATGCGGGTGCTCGCGCAGCCCGCCAACAGCAGGCCCCGGGCGGTGCCTGTGAGGTTGCCCCCTCCCGCATGGGTGATGACGACGGCGTCCGGGTCTTTCCCGTACCGGGCGCGCACCTGTTCGGCGACCTCGACGCCCAGAGTCTCCACCCCCCGGATGCCGAAGGGCGTGTAGAGACTGGCGTTGAAAAACCCCGTCTCTTCCAGGGTGCGCAGGGCCATGTAGAAGAGCTCGGGGCCCACGGAGAGGCGCAGTACCTCGGCGCCGTAGGCTTCGCAGGCGCGGCTCTTCTCGACGATTTCCGGCTGGCAGACCCCCCGGGAATCGAAGACCTCCTGCAGGATGATGCACTGGAGGCCGCGCATGGCGGCCTGGCTGGCCACGGCGGCGCCGTAGTTGCCGCTGGTGGCAGCGATCAGCCCCTTGAATCCCTTCTTCTGGGCCTCGAAGGCCGAAATCGACGCCCGGCGGGCCTTGAAGCTCCCGCTGGCATTGGCGGCTTCGTCCTTCACGAGGATCGTGGCGCCCTTCCCGGGGCCTGCGATCCTGCGAACGGCTTCCGTCAGGTTCTTCAGCTCGAAGAGGGGGGTGTTTCCGACCTTCGAATCCGTCTGGATGCGAACGATGTCGGCATGGGTATAGCCCGTCTCCCGCATCATGCGTTCGTAGTCGAAGGCGATGGGGCTCTGGATGAAATCGTCGAAATCGATGCCCAGGGCGAGTTTCATGATCTCGTTCTTGCGCCCCAGGACGGCGGCGTAGGACATATCGCGTTTCGCGCTCATGCCACACCTCCTATGTGGCACCCCTTCAAGGCCGCGCGGTGCACGGTGGCGCTTCGCTCCTGCTTCGCGCTCATGCCTGACCTCCGATTCCGATGTGCAGCAGTTCGGGCACGGTGGCCCCGAAGCTGTGGGCATAGCTCGGGTTCACGATCGTCAGCAGGCCGCGGAATTCGTGGCCGATGAGCGTGCGCACGGTGGCCTCCTGCCCCAGTTTCGCATCTTCGGTCAGGAAACCGGAGACCTTGAGGATGTAGGGAACCTTGGCCGTGTCGGGCGGCAGGTTGGGGGCGCGGTCCACGGGCTTGAGCAGCACGGCCTCGATCTCCACCCAGGTGCCAGTCTTGATCATGGTCCACCTCGAAAAATGATTCACCACGGAGACACGGAGAGCACTGAGAAATGAACACGGAGAGAAGAAGCCAGTTCTCTGATTTCCACCGTGATTCCTCTGTGTCCTCCGTGTCTCCGTGGTGAGTCAGTTCGTTGTTATTCGCAGATCAGCTCACGCATATCGCCCATGATGGCGCGGGGCACGGGCAGGTCGATCATGGTGTGCAGGCCCGGACGGGCGTTGATGACCTGGGGGATCATGTTGATGCACATGGCGATGGTGCCGATGCCGCCCGGGATCTCCGGCTTGTTGGAGAGATTGACATTGGGCGTGCCCTTGATCACCACGTAGTCGCCCGTATCGGTGCCCTCGAGCTCGGGCTCGATCTGCTGGGGGTGGATCATCTCCACGGCCAGCTTGCCGTCCACGTAGCCGTAGCCCTTCATGGTGCAGCCTGCCACGTTGCCGGGCAGGACTTCGGCGTACTTGGTCTTGCGGTGGACCTTGGAGACGATGGGGGCCATGGTCTGTTCCACGGCCTTGTCCAGCTTCCAGCCGATGGCGTCGCAGATCATGCTGACGGACTCGTTGAAGCCCACGTGTCCGGAAAGGTGGCCCGCCGCGGACTGCTTGTTGAACTCGTCCAGGGTAATGCCCACGCCCTGCTCCTCCATGACCGCCGGGCCGAAGGGGGAGAGACTGTTCACGCGCTCCGCCCTGACGTATTCCACGTCGGTGCAGGCGCCGGTCATGAGGATGGCCAGGAGATCCATGATGAGGCCGGGGTTGATGCCCGTGCCCAGGACGCTGACGCCGTTGGCCTTGGCGATGCGGTCCATCTCGGCTGCCAGCTCGGGCTCCTTGGCCTTGGGATAGGCCATCTCTTCGGCAGTGGAGACGACGTTGATGCCCATCTCCAGGATCAGCTTGATCTTGTCGAAGGCCTTGCGCGTGAAGCTGTCTGTGGCGAGGAGCACTACGTCGCAGCTCTTTGGGCTGATGACCTTGGTGATATCGCCCAGGATGACCACATCCTTCCGGTCGCCGCGGGAGACGCCGAGCACCTCGAACATGCTCTTGTTCACGCGATCAGGGTGGATGTCGCACACGCCGACGATGTCCACGCCCTTCTTGCGGAGCAGGACCTCGGCCATGCCGCTGCCCATGGCGCCGAAGCCCCAGATGGCGACCTTCACGTTTTCCGTTTTCATCGCATTTCTCCCGTTGGGTTGCCTGGATTACTTGTTAGGTGACGACGACCAATTCGATTCGAGGAGAGCATTTCTACCAACCACGATGAGAGCGGTCCTCCTGATCATGGGCTTCTTCCCTGGCGGGTCGAGGTCGGAACGGCTGGCAGGATCTGGCTTTTGGCCACTCCCGGGACATGGCATCATCGAGAGGGCACCTTGGGCAGTATATTGCCTATCTGCTTTTGTGCGCAATATATTGCCAGAGGTTTGCATGCGCTTTGATCCGGCCCACTTGCTCCAAGGCATCTCCGTGAAACTGCTCCAGAAGCGGCGGGAGCTGGACTGGAGCCAGCAGGATCTGGCGGACCACTCCCAGGTGAGCCGGCGGATGATCGGGATGATTGAAAGCGGGGAGAGCAACGTTAGCCTGGCCACACTGGGGCACCTTGCCGCGGCCCTGGGTATTACGTTTTCTGAGCTGGTGGGAAGCGGGGGCGCATCGGACGCTGCAGAGGAAATCCGGCCCGAAAGGGGACTGCAGGTTTGGCAGGGCAGCCGTCCGGGTACCAAGGTGGATCTCCTGCAGAGTTTTCCAGCCTCCCGCTCCGTGGAACTCTGGAAATGGACCATTGCCCCCGGCGACCGCTACCAGGGAGAACCCGATCTCCCTGGCTATCGGGAAATGCTGTATGTAATCCGCGGCTCTCTCTCCCTGGAGCGGGAGGAGGGGATCCAACTGCTCAAGGCCGGGGATGCCATCGCCTTCCCCTCGGATCGTCCGTACGCCTTTGTCAACAACGGCAAGAGCAACCTCGTGTTCGTGCTCAATGTGGTGGCCTGAGGCCACGTTGCTGCCAGCGGCAGAGGTTCCAGGGGAATCTCGTCGAGAAGCCCGGGCCAGGCTTGGCCGCAGGCCAAACTGGGACGGACTTCGTCCGCTGGAGCACGATTCCTTGTGCGATTGAACGCGAGATGGGTGCGCTTTAGACCGTGACCGTGCTTGCGGGAGCGGGCAGATCGAAGGCCATGCGGCCGTGATCCAGCCCCAGCACGCGTTTTCGCATGCGCTGAATGAGGCTGCGGTCATGGGTCGCCACCATGACCGTGGTGCCGGAGCCGTTGATCCGCTCGAAGAGCAGCATGATTTCCTGGGCCAGATCCGGATCCAGGTTGCCCGTAGGCTCGTCGGCCAGGAGGACCAGTGGGTCGTTCACCAGGGCCCGGGCGATGGCCACGCGCTGCTGTTCGCCGCCGGAGAGCTGCAGGGGGAAGCTGGAGAGCTTGTGCTGGAGGCCCACCATCTTGAGGGCCCGAAAGGCGCGCTGCTTCTGCTCCGAGTAGCTGACCCCCAGGATCTTCAGGACGAAGGCCACGTTCTCGAAGACCGTCTGGGCCTGGATGAGCTTGAAGTCCTGGAAGACCACGCCCAGCTTTCGGCGCAGGAAGGGAATTTCCGTCTCGGGCATGGAGGCCAGCCGGTGTCCTGCCAGGCGGATCTCGCCACTGGAAGGCACCTGCTCGCGGAAGAGCAGTTTCAGCAGGGTGGACTTGCCCGCCCCGCTGGGCCCCGTGAGGAAGACGAACTCCCCGGGCTCGATATGGAAGTTCACGTCCGCCAGGGCGGTGTGGATGCGCCCGTACTGCTTGCCGACATGGGTGAGGGAGATCATGCCCCGATTCTATCGGCTCTTATGGTTGCTTGACAGTGTTGGACTTCGGCGGGAGCCTTGCAGGTTTGGGCAAGAAAGATTTGGAGTTCCCGTGTTTGGAAAGACATCCGAAGGCAGCACCGGCCGGCTCGTGCAACTCTGCGCGGGCTATTTCACCTTCTACGTCGCCACAGGCCTCATCGTGAAGTTCTTCACGGGGGCTGTGAACGGCCAGCCCCCGCGGATGCACGACATCACCTTCCTCGCGTACAACACGCTCGGGGCGAACCTCACCTGCCTGATCCCTGCCGTGGTCCTGGGCTGGTGGCACCTGAAAACCATCCGTCCCATCCAGGTGGGCCGCTGGGCCATCCCCTCAGAGCTGCTCTACATCATTCCCAGCGGGATCTGCACGGCGGTGGTGATCCCCACGACCACCCTGATGTACACCCTTCCCATCTCGGTGATGGTCGCCATGGTCATCATGCGGGCCAGCGTCATCGTCATCGGCCGCGTCGTGGACGCGGTGCAGATCCGCCAGGGCATCCTGGATAAGCGGGTCTACTGGGAAGAGAACGCGGCGGTGGCATTCGCGGTGGTGGCGGCCTGCATCGAGATCTTCATGCCCGACGCCAAAAACGGTTCCAAGCCCAGCTTCATCCACAACACTGCCGCAGTGGTCATCCTGGGCAGCTACCTCATGGCCTACCTGGTCCGCATCTACATCATGAACTACTACAAGAACACCCGGCCCAAGGGGGCCCCCCTCGATAACCGTGCCTTTTTCGCCACCGAGCAGATCGCCGCCTCCATCACCATGGCGTTCATGGTGACGTTGCTGCTCCTGAGTCCGCGCTTCTTTCCTTCCTGGATGGGGCTGAGCCAGGTGTCGGAGTTCGTGTCCGCTGTGCGTCACCCGCTGGCCGACTGGGGATGGGCCGCACTCTCGGGCGGTGCATTCGGCGTCGTGGCCTTCTTCAGTGTCTTCATCTTCATGTTCAAGGGCCGCACGGCCACCTTCACGGGCCTCGTCAACCGCCTGACCTCACTGGTGGCGGGTACCACGGCCACGCTCCTGGGCTGGGCCTTCCTGGGAAGCCAGTTCCCCAGCCTCCAGAACTGGATTTCCCTTGGTTTCGTTCTCATCGCCGTCGCCTTCCTCACCCGGGCAGAGAAGAAGCGGGCCAGGGAGCTGAAGGCCGCCAGAGAGATCTGACCGGTCCCCGGATGAGGCCTGTTGGGGATCCTATTGGCATCCGCTGCGCGGATACCAAGGCACTTCCTGTGGGCGCGAGGGAGTGCGGGGGGTGTCACTTGTAGCGCTGCTTCAGCCACTTGTTGGGATCCTGGGGCTGGGCGAGGTGGCGGATCTCGAAGCCCAGGCGCGGGCCCTCCACCGTGTCCCCCGAGGTGCCCACCGGTTCGCCGGGGCGCAGGATCTGCCCCTTGGCGACCTGGAAGTAGCGCAGGTGGGTGTAGAGACTGAAGAAGCCTCCCCCGTGGTCGAGGATGACGATGGGGCCGTAGCTCTGGTAGATGTCGGCGAAAACCACCTTCCCCTCGGCCACGGACTGCACGGGGGCGCCCGGCTCCGTGGCGATGAGCAGGCCGGACTGGACGGTCTTCGTCTTGAAGCGCGGGTGGAGGTGCTCCCCGAAGCTCTGCGCCAGGGTGCCCTCCGTGGGGCGGGGGAGCTCGCCCCTCAGGCTGGCGAAGCTGGTGGCGGCCTCGAAGACTTCGGTCCGGGTCTTGCCCAGGAGCTGGGAAAGCATGCGCTCCAGCTGAAGCGCCTCTTCCGCCAGCTCGGCCTGGATCTCCTTCTGCCTGGATTCATCCTGGCGCAACCCGTCGAGGAAGCCCTGGAGCCGCTCCTCGTTGAGCCTGAGGGCGGCCTGGAGCAGTCCTGCCTCGCTTTCTTCCTGGGCGAGGCGCGAGAGGGCAGAGTGAAGGTCCTTCTCCCGCGCCAGGAGATCGCCCTGGAGCCTCTGCACCTGGTCCAGCTTGCGCCGCTGCTGGCTCCGCCAGTATTCCAGGTACCGGCCTCGGACGAGAAATTCCTCGAAGCCTTCGGTGGAAGGGAAGAGGCCGAGGCCCCCCAGGGGACCGAGGGCCTGCATCCACCTCACCTGCTTCCGGATCTCGGTCCTCAGTCGGAGAATGTCCTTGTGGATGCCCTCCTTGCGGGAGGTGATCTGCTGGACTTCGCTTTGGGCCTGGTCCCGCTTGAGGCGCGCTCCTTCGGCTTGGGCGCGCATCCGGTCGGCCTGCAGCGAGATGCCCTGGAGCTCCACCAGCACGCCCTTGCGCCGCTTCTTGAGGCCCCCCAACTGCTGGTCTACCAGGGAGAGCCGGGCCTGCACCTCCGCGAGGCGCTGCTTGAGCCGGGCGGGTTCCTGGCCGGGGGTCTGGGCCGCGAGGCCCAGGGCCGCCAGCGCCAGGAGGCTTCGAAGCCTCACGCCTTGCTCCGCTTGGCGGCCTTCCCGGGGAGGAGCAGCAGGAGGATGGCGAGCAGGAGGGGGCCGCCGATGGAGAGCGGCAGGGCGTTCCAGGCCATGGGATCCGTGGGCAGGGACTCCGTGGGGAAGAGATGGCCCAGGAAGGCCACACTCTTCACTAGGCCCTTGGGGATCTCCAGGTCCTGGCCGAACTCGCCCACCCAGGCCAGGAGCCTGCCGATAGCCGCCAATCCGTAAGCCAGGAGGATGGCGATGCCCCGGTTGGACTTGACCACCTGGGCCAGGGCCACGGTCCACAGGAGGAGCTGAAGGCCCATGAGCAGGGCGTTCAGGTCGGCCTGGAGAATGGAAGGTGCCAGGGGCGATCCCAGCAGGCGGTAGCTGGCGGCCAGGACGGGCAGCATCACCAGCTGGCTGAGGAAGAGCCCGTGGGCCAGCCCCAGGCCGAGGCCCAGGAAGAGTCCCTTGAATCGCTCGCCCTTGGCAGCCGCCGAGGTCCATTCGGCCACGGGCAGGAAGGCGCCCAGGAGGATCACGGCCGGGATGACGGTATAGACGAGTCGTCCCAGTCCCTCGGTGACATAGGGCTTGGCATCCTGGAAGCCCAGGGGGATGCCGGTACCGAAGACCACCAGCTGGCTGCCGTCGCCGCCGAAACCCTGGACGGCCCCCAGCACGAGTCCCGCCAGGAGCAGGCAGACCAGGGCCCAGACGATGCGGAAGAGGCTGCTGCCGAAGCGATCCATGGGCTTCTCCTGTTTGATTCGATTCTATCCTGGCATCGGCCTTGCTCAGGACATGCCCCTGTCCAAATGGCCGACATGTCCCAATTCTCGATCCCCTTCGCCCCAGCCCACCCCCGCCTTCTGCTCCAGACTCTGGAGCAGAGGGACCCCGAGGTCTTCCTCCACAGCCAGCGTGTGGGGCAGATCGCGGGTCTGATCGGCATGCGCCTGGGCCTTCCGGCAGGTCTCCTGGAGACCGCGGGTCAGCTCCACGATATCGGGAAGCTGGCGATCCCGTCCTTCCTGGTCCACAAGGAGGGCGTCTTCACGCCGACGGAGTATCAGATCTTCAAGCATCATGCGGGGTTGGGCGGAGGCATCCTGGAGGAGTACCACCAGCCCCGGGAGGTGGTGGACGCCGCCCGGCACCACCATGAACGCTGGGATGGGCGGGGCTATCCTCACGGTCTTGAGGGCGACGAGATCCCCCTGTTCGCAAGGATCACCGCCGTGGCCGACGCTTACGACGCCATGGTTTCGGGCCGGGCCTACCGGTCCATGCTGGGCCACGCCGAGGCCCTGGAGGAGATCCAGCGGTGCCGCGGTGGCCAGTTCTGTCCCGAGGTCGTGAACGCCTTCCTGGCAGCGGAATTCGGTGGCTGCGCGAGGCAGGCAGGCTGATCAGCTCCCGTACCCGCCGGTGCTCTCCAGCAGAAGCTGGTTCCTCCTGGAGCGGGTCTCGCCGATGCTGGTGACATAGACGGCGGGGTGGTCGGAGATGGGGCACTTGGCCTCGCAGATGCCGCAGCCGATGCAGAGCTTCAGGTCCACATGGGGCTGCTGGACCCTCAGTTCCTGGCCGCTCCGGTCCTTCACCAGGACCTCCTCGAACCAGATGGCCTTGGTGGGGGTGGGGCAGACTTCCTCGCAGACGATGCAGGGGGTGGCGTGGGCGTGGGGCAGGCAGCGGCCCCGGTCGAACATGGCCGTGCCGATGCGCCACTCCACCTTCTCCGCCGGGGAAAGGGCCTTGATGGCGCCTGTGGGGCAGACCTGCCCGCAGAGGGTGCACTTGAACTCGCAGTAGCCCCGGGTGGGGACCAGGACGGGGGACCAGATTCCCTCGAGCCCCGCCTCCAGCAGGGTGGGCTGCAGGCCGTTGGTGGTGCAGACCTTCATGCATTCGCCGCACTTCACACAGCGGGCGAGGAATTCCGGCTCGGACCTCGCGCCGGGGGGGCGGAGAAGGCCCGGCTGGGCGCGGTTGGGGTCGAAGGCGGGAGTGGCCCGGGACACGGCCACCGAGGCCAGCCCGGCGCCCCCGGCCAGCAGGACGCTCCGGCGCCCCAGGTCCAGGGCTCCGGCGACAGGCTTCCGGGAAAAGCCGAAGCTCACGGAGTTCTTAGGGCAGGCATCGTCGCAGGCCATGCAATAGAGGCATTCGGTGGTGTTCCAGGCCTCGGTCTTCAGGCCGCCCTGGCATTCCCGGTCGCACAGGCCGCAGGCATTGCAGCCCTCGGCCGTTTCGCGCTTAAGCAGGGTCCAGCGGCCGATGAGGCCGAGCAAGGCTCCCAGCGGGCAGAGGTAGCGGCACCAGAAGCGCCGCTCCAGGAGGTTCAGCAGCAGGATGGCGAGTAGCAGGGCCGTGAGAAGGGACCCTTGGGTGAAGTGGGGCTGCTGGAAGGCGAGGATCGTCCTCCTGAGCAGGCCGAAGAGCCCGTCGGCCGCCAGGGTCAGGGGCCTCTGGTCGGCCTTATAGACTGCGTCCATGAGGGCGTTGGCCCCGTAGTTGAGGGCCGGGTAGGGGCCCAGGGCCAGATGGCGCACCAGCAGGGAGAGCGGGTCGAAGATCCCCGTGAGCTGGATGCCCACGGCGCTGCCCGCCAACAGGAAGACCAGCAGCAGGTACTTGGCCCGGAACCAGCCTCGGACCCGCTGGGGGCCCTTCCAGCCCTTCATCGCACCCACCAGGTTGTGCAGGGTACCCAGGGGGCAGGCCCACCCACAGAACACCCGCCCCAGGAAGACCGTGATGACCACGAGGATCAGGGAAAGGGCGAAGCCCGCCGCGAGGGCATGTCCAGAGAGGAGGGTGGCCAGGGCCAGCAGGGGATCGAAATCCAGGAAGAGCTTGGCGGGGTAGCCCAGCTGATCGGCGCCCTTGGATTCCGTCTGCAGGAAGAGGAAGAGGAAGAGGAGGAGGAAGAGCCCCTGGGTGACCCGCCGCGCCCAGAGGAGCATGTCAGGCCTCCAGCTTCTTGATGCTGAGCTTCCCTAGATCCATCACACCCAGGCCCCGGCGGGCGCCCTCCCGGACATAGCCGAGATCGGCGCCCGTGAGGCCGAAGAGGGTCGCCCCATAGGCGTCGATGGCGACCTGATCGGTGCCGGCGATGACGGTGTCCAGTCGCTTCACATCCGCTAGATTGCCTCCCTGAGGGCCGTGGGTCGTGAGGATGCGCACGGCATCCAGCACTGTGAGGCAGGGCTTGATGATGGTGGCGAGATCCACCAGGGTCTCGTCCAGTCGCTGGTGGATGCGGCCCCGGTTCTCGCCCATGACACCCATCCAGTTCTTGAGCGACAGCGTCAGCTTGCCCAGGCCGTGGTGCTTGGCGATGGGGGCATTGATGAGCTTGTCGGCCTCCAGGATGTCGATGTAGATGGGCCAGGCCTGGATGGCCACGCCCTTCGGGATCTTCACTTCCCGGAATCTCCGCTCATCGATGTGGCTCACTTCGGCTCCTGCCGCCTTGGCCGTGGCCTCGATGCCGCTCTGGACATAGCAGCGGCGGGGGTCGTTGCAGGTGCGGTCGAAGACCTTCACCCTGGAAGCGCCGGCTTCGAAGCAGAGGCTCACGAGGGTGCCCACCACCTCGGGATTGGTCGTGGCCGCCTGCTCGGGCCTACGGTCCCACCCGATATTGGGTTTGACCACCACCACATCGCCCTTGGAGATGAAGCGCCGGATGCCTCCCAGGGCGTCCACGGCCGCGCGGACGATCCTATCCGGGGAAGCCCCGTGGGCTACGGCGAGATCGGGTCGCGCCGCGGGTGCGGCCAGGAGCCCGGGGGACAGGGCATCCAGGGCGGCGAGGCCCACCAGGGTCCCCGCTGCGTCTTTCAGGAAATCCCGACGATCCATGGGTTCCTCCAGAGAGAAGGCGATCGTTCAAGGGGGGGATTGCCCTCCAGATTAGCCCTCCTGCCCGGGGTGTCGAGAGGCGCCTGGTCCTATCTCCCGAGTCCAGTTCGTCGATATTCCAGGGGCACATCAGGGATGCTGCGGAAACTCGGCCCCTCCAGCTGGATAAATCTCCGGAATTCGCCGTCCTTCTTCCTGCCGATGATGAGCACACCCGTCCGGAACCCAGGGTTGGCTGTGGGAGCGAGGGACTCCCGGATCGGGATGAATCCTACTTCTCCTATTGCCGTTGGGAAGCCTTGGCGGAAGGGGCTTTCAAGACCCCCATAGGGATTCGTGGCCGAGGGATAGGCGAAGGTGGGCGATTTCAATACCGCGGTGATGGTCTCTTCAGGGCTCAACTTCTCGTGGGCGAAGTTGTTCAGGAAGATGCGGGCCTGATCCACATGCACCTCGGTGGCTTCATCCAGAGCCATGCCCTGGGCTACAGAGGGAATGGGCCCCACGGAGGATGGCCCGTAGGACGCCTTTGGGGACCTCGGGTGGGAGGTGATGAGCAGCAGCAGCGGCAGGGAAATCAGTCCAATAAGGACCAACAGCCCAGGGGTGAGCGTCGCCGCCACCCCACGCCAGGCTGGTACGCGGTGCATTTTGGCAAATCCCATGCCCGCCACGATCACTACGGCCAGCGCCGCCAGCGGTCCCAACGGCGTCAGGAAGCTCAGGACCAGGAACCCGTGGGCATAGATGCAGGCCCGGGAATCCTGTTCGATGGGGATCTCCGGGGCATGCACGCCCCAAATCCGAAGAAAGAAGTGCTGAATGAGGCCCCAGAAGAGCATTCCCGCGATCTGCAGGAGGGGCAGAAGGAGAATGCCCCCCAGGCAGCCCATGGAAATCCAGTGGAAGGGTGGCTCCTGACTGGATTGTCCCTGGCCCGAAAGGCGGGCCAGGAGGGCCATCAGGGCGAACATAGCGGGGTAGATGCAGAGGAACAGATAGAAGGGTGTGGAGAGGAGGAGGGCGAAACCCAGCGGGCTTCGGACCGAATTCCCCTGTGGAACCCGTTCGAAGAATTCCATGGGGCGCGTGAACGCCAATTTGAGCGTCAACCACATCCTCATCCAGTACCGGGGGTACCGTTCCGGATCCTCCAAGGGGAGAGGCAGCAGCACAGCCTCATCTCGGCGGCCCGCTCCGGTCGGATCGGATGGCAAAAGTGCTTCCGAATTCATCCCTGGCTCCTGGCGCGGGGCACCCTCACAGGCCCTCGGGTCCTTCCTCGCCGATCTCGGGATCCACAGAGGTCCAGCGGGATTCGGCCTGGAAGGCGGGGTCCTGGGCCAGGGCCAGGAAATCCTTCATGCGCCTGCCCCAGGCCGAGGAATCGACACACCCTTCGGGCGTGAAGGGCAGGAGATCGCCGGGGGCGTCTTCCAGGCAGAGCTGGGTGAGGATGAGGCTCTGCTGGAAGTTCTCACCCACGGGGCTGAGGTTGTCGGCCAACTCCTCGAGGTGTTCGGCCAGTTCCTCGTCGCAGCCTTCGGTCATCCCTTCCAGAATCTCGACCACCTGCTGTCTGGCCTTCAGAAGCTTGTGGTGGAGTCTCTCCAGTTCCTTCGCGCTGGCGCCCTTGGAAAGAGCGTGAGCCGCGTCCTCCAGATGGGGATGCAGCTTCTTGAAGAGGAGCTGAAGGGTGTTTTCGGCGGGCGTCGAGGGATCCATGGAGGCATTCTATCTCCTTGCGATTAAGCCTAGGCCGACGATCATCGTCTGGAATAATGACTCCAGGAGTCCCCCATGAAACTCGAAGGCATGCCCTCCCGCGAGGTCCTGGACCCCGACACCATGCAGCAGCTGCTGGACCTGGACGACGGTGAGCTGGGCCTCCTCCGCGAAATGTACGAACTCTTCCGGGACGATACCCCTCCACGCATCGCGCAGCTGGAGGAGGCCATCCGTGGGGACGACCGCACCCAGATGGGCGATACGGCCCACGCCGTGAAGGGGGCGGCCAGCACCATGGGCGCTCCCAAGGTGCGCGCCTTCGCCCAGGCTCTGGAAGCCGGCAGCCGCACCGGGAGCTTCACCGAGGCTCCCCCGGAACTGCTTGGGAAACTGCAGACGGCCTTTACGGAAGCCCTGGAAGGGCTGGAGGTTTTCATCGCGGCGAAAGCCAAAGAAGCAGGCCAATGAAAATGCCTGCGACAGTGTTTCAGACTTTCCCCTGGAAGCGGTGCGTTGAACCCCAGGTGGGAAATTGAATCGGCCCTTCCTGACCATCGCTGTCCCGACATACAATCGGGCCGGATTCCTGACCTCCTGTCTCGCCCAGCTGCTGCCCCAGGTGGCCGCCCTGGACGGGCGGGTGGAACTGCTCGTCTCCGACAACGGATCCACGGATGACACGCAGCGGATCATTGAGGATCACCTCGCTGCGGGCGCCCCCATCCGCTATATCCGGAACGCCGAGAATATCGGTGCAGACTGCAATTTTGTCCAATGTCTGGAACTCGCGGGCGGGACCTACTTCCTGCTCCTGGGTGACGATGATCTGGTCCTGGACGGGGCCCTGGCAAGGCTTCTCCCGATCCTGGAACGCGAGCAGCCGGGTGTCGCGCATCTCAAAGGCTACCCGTTCAAGCAGGACTTTCGCAGCGAAGTGCCCCGGCGAAGGCCTTCGGGGGAGGTCCTCCGTTTCGAGGACAAGGCGGAATTCGCCGCCAAGGTGAACATCATGCTCACCTTCATCTCCGGGAACGTGATCAACAAGTCCCGACTCGGCCCCGATTTCTGCCCGAAGAATTTCCTCGATACCTTCCTCGTCCAGCTTTCCTGGACGCTGGAGGCGCTCCTGCATTCTGAAGTGAACGTCTTCATCGACACGTTCATGATCGCGGCCAAGGCCGATAACACTGGTGGATACGAGTTGTGCCAGGTTTTCGGTGTCAACATGAACCGCATCTTCGAACGGTTCCTCGCCCGGGGCGCGGATCCAAGGGTCTTCGAGGCCATCAACCGGGAGACCATCACCTCATTCTTCCCCGAATGGATTCTCAGGATCCGGAAAAAACAGGGGCGCTTCGGCAAAGAGAACCCCGTGGAAACCCTCAGGCCTGCCTTCCGGCAATTCCCCACCTTCTGGATCATGGCAATGCCTGCAGCCAATTGGCCCATCCCCCTCGCCAAGGTCTGGGTCAAAATATGCCGGAAATGCCTGAAGATAATCGGGAAGTGGTAATGAGAGGAGGGCATTCATGTCGCACTATTCGACCCACGGCTTCCTCCTGACCCTAGTGCGGCGATTCCGGCGGCTCCGGCGAAAACTGTACAACCGCTTGCTGGGCATGAAGCTCAAGGGTGTCCGCAAGCTCAACATCGATCCCTCGGCCCAGATCCTGGGGCTGGATCATATCTCCATCGGCCATTCCTTCCGGGCGGGGCTGCATCTTCGCCTGGAGGCCATCACCCGATACGACGGCCTGACCCTCGATCCGCAGATCGTCATCAAGGACGGCGTCGAGATCCACGATTTCGTCCACATCGGCGCCACCCGCTACATCGAGATCGGTAACAATGTCCTCATCGCCAGCAAGGTCTACATTTCCGACCACAGCCACGGACTCTATTCCGGCGACGACCAGTCCGACCCCGAAACGGCTCCGGCCCGGCGCCCCCTCGACGCCACCCGCAGGGTGATCATCGAAGACAATGTCTGGCTCGGGGAATTCGTCTCTGTGCTGCCCGGCGTGACCATCGGCAGGGGCAGCATCATCGGCGCGAACTCCGTTGTGACGAGGGATATCCCCCCCCACTGCATCGCAGTGGGCACACCGGCTCGGGTGGTCAAGCGCTACGACCCTGGACAAAAGCGGTGGGAGCGGGTCTGACTGTCCGCGCCTTCCCATGGGGCCCCGCCCGGCCCACTCGCCTGTGATGGCTCCATTTGCCGATAGACTCATGGATCCCTTTTGAAGGAACGGCATGACCAAAGTCAGTGACTTCATCGCGCGGAAACTCCACGATCTGGGAGTCCGCCACGTCTTCATGGTGACGGGCGGTGGGGCCATGCACCTCAATGATGCCTTTGCGAGATCCGCCCCCTTCCGCGTGATCTACAACCATCACGAACAAGCCTGCGCCATCGCCGCTGAGGGCCTTTATCGCGCCACGGGAAGGATCGGGGTCGTCAATGTCACTTCGGGGCCGGGTGGGCTCAACACCCTGACTGGCGTCATGGGCCAGTGGACGGACAGCATTCCCGCCATCTATGTTTCGGGGCAGGTGAAGCATTCCACTACCCTGGACTGTTGCCGGGATCTGCCGCTTCGACAGCTGGGCGACCAGGAAGTGGACATCCTCCCCATCGTGCGCCCCCTGGTGAAGTACGCCGTGAGCGTGAAGGACCCTCTCCAGATTCGGAAGGAGCTGGAGCGCGCATTCCATCTGGCCACTACCGGCCGGATGGGACCGGTGTGGATCGATGTGCCCATGGATGTCCAGGGAGCAGATATCGATGAAGCGGCTTTGGACGGTTTTCTCCCCGAAGAACCCGTTCTGTCGTGCCCTTCGGCCTCGTTCCTGCTGGACCTGCTCCGAGCCAGCCGCCGCCCGGTGCTCGTGCCGGGGCACGGTGTGCGCCTGGCTGAACAAATCCCGAATCTCCGCCGTTTGATGGATGTGTTGAAGATCCCCGCCCTGGGTACCTTCAACGGCTTCGACCTGGTCCCCACCGACCACCCATGCTACTGCGGGCGTATAGGCTCCCTGGGCACGAGAGGCGGGAATTTTTCCCTTCAGAATGCCGATCTGGTGATCCTCCTGGGAACCCGCAACAACATCCGTCAGGTGAGCTACAACTGGGAGAACTTTGGCCATCGCGCCATCACGGTGGCAGTGGACATCGACTCTGCCGAGCTGGAGAAGCCCACCTTCAGGGCCACTCACAGGGTCCACGGGGACTTGCGCTTCTTCCTGCCGGACTTCCTTGCCCTCGTCGAGAAGGCCGGCGATCTCCCGGACTGGAGCGAGTGGCGGTGCTGGGCCCGGGAGCGGACCCGGATGAACCCTGTGGTTATACCGGAAGATCTGGTCGAGACCGGGAGGATTCAGCCTTACCCCTTCATCGAGCGTTTCACTTCGGCCCTGCCTCCGGATGCAACAGTCGTCGCGGGCAATGGAAGTGCCTGCGTCGTGCTGTTCCAGGCGGGGGTCGTGCGCGAAGGCCAGCGCTACTTCTGGAACAGCGGCTGCGCCTCCATGGGCTTCGATCTGCCCGCCGCCATCGGGGCCGCAGCGGAGGGCGATCGCACTGTGTGGTGTCTCGCGGGGGATGGCAGCCTTCAGATGAACCTGCAGGAACTGGCGACCGTCGGGCAGAACCGCCTTCCCATCAAGCTGGTGTATCTGAACAACGGCGGCTACGCTTCCATCCGCCAGACCCAGGCGAATTTCTTCGGTGCTGAGTATGGATGCAGCATCACCTCGGGCCTGGGTTTCCCTGATATGGAAAAACTGGCCTCGGCCTATGGTCTGCCCTTCGTTCGGACGGAGAGCCTCGCCGACCTCGCCGAGCACCAGTCCCGCATCCAGGACCTGGAAGGTCCCGTCGTCTGGGAAGTCCTCCTGAAGACGGACTACGCCTTCGAACCCAAGCTGTCCTCCCGAAAACTCCCGGATGGCCGAATGATTTCCCCTCCCCTGGAGGACATGGCGCCCTTCCTTTCTCGGGAGGTCTTCGCTTCCAACATGCTCTCGTCCCAGGAGGATCAGGATGCCTAGTCCCTTGAAACGGATGGCCCTGCTCACGGGTGGAGCCCGGGGAATCGGAGCCGCGATTCGGACAGAGCTGGAGGGGAAGGGCGTCCACATCCTTGCCCCCTCCAGGGCAGAGCTGGACCTGGGGCGACCCGAATCCGTGGCCGAATGGCTTTCTGCACATTCGAACCAGTCTGTGGACATCCTGGTGAACAATGCAGGCATCAATCATCTGCGGAGCATCGAGGAGCTGGATGATGCCACCTGGGCCGACATGGTCCAGACCAATCTCACCGCCGCTCTGCGTCTGGTCCAGGCCTACGCGCCCAGGATGGCCGCCCAGGGATGGGGCAGGATCCTCAACGTGTCGTCTGTCTTCAGCCTCGTGACCAAGGAGCGCCGGGTCGCCTACTCCATGACCAAGGCGGCCATCAATGCCCTGACGCGCAGCGCTGCCGTGGAATTCGGTCCCGGCGGGGTGCTCGTGAATGCCCTCGCGCCGGGTTATGTGGATACCGCCCTGACGCGTCAGAACAATTCTCCCGAAGCCCTGGACGCGATCTGCGCCACCATCCCGCTGGGGCGGATGGCCCGGGTGGAAGAGCTGGCCCGGCTGGCGGCCTTCCTGGTTTCCGAAGAGAACACTTACTTGACGGGGCAGGTCGTGGTGGTGGACGGAGGCTTCACATGCCGCTAGTGCTGGCCATCCAGAGCCGTTCCCATCCATACACCGTAGAGGGTTTTCCCGATCTGGGCGAAGCGGTCGGCGCCGTCTCTCATCCAGAGCGGGCTCACTTCCTGGTGGACTGGAATCTCCTGGAGCTCTACCCCGCTGAGCTGGCCCCAGTGCTTCTGGAGGGCCGAGCCGTGATCCTGGACGCGACCGAGGAACAGAAATCCTACGAGGCCATCGCACCCGTCTTTCTGCGGCTCATCGAGAAGGGCCTCAAGCGGGACGGCTGCCTCGTGGTCATCGGCGGCGGCGTGATGCAGGATATCGGCTGCTTCGTGGCCACGAACCTGGCCCGCGGCATTCCCTGGGAGTTCATCCCGACCACCCTGCTCTCCCAGGCGGACAGTTGCATCGGAAGCAAGAGCTCCGTCAATATCGGGCCCTTCAAGAACCAGATCGGATCTTTCTATGCTCCCCATAGGGTGCTGATGACCCATTCGGTCTTGGGCACCCTTCCCTGGGAC
>JAYSNJ010000053.1:0-12873 GCA_043723905.1 Holophagaceae bacterium | reverse complement strand
GAGAAGCTGGCGCTCCCACCCACGGAGGCGGTCTGGGCCGCGGGGGGCACGGTGATGGCGATGGGCGCCTGGACCGTGAGGATCGCGGCGGCGCTGGTGACGGGGCCTGCGGCGCCCGTGACGACGACGCGGTAGGAACCGGCGGCCGTCGTCTGGACGTTCGTCAGGGGCAGGGTGGCGCTGGTGGCGCCGATGATGTCGACGGTGTCCTTTTGCCACTGGTAGGTGAAGGGGCCCGTGCCGGTGAAGACGACGGAGAAGCTGGCGCTGCCGCCTACGGAGACGGTCTGGGCCGCGGGGGGCGTCGTGAAGGCGACGGGTGCATTGACGGTGAGAACTGCGGCGGGGCTGATTACGGAGCCAGCGGCGCCCGTGACGACGACGCGATAAGAGCCGGCGGCCGTCGTCTGGAGGTTCGTCAGGGGCAGGGTGGCGCTGGTGGCGCCGATGATGTCGACGGTGTCCTTCTGCCACTGGTAAGTCAGGGGTCCCGTGCCCGTGGCGGTGACGGAGAAACTGGTGCTCCCGCCAACCGTGACGGTCTGGGCCGCCGGGGGCGTCGTGATGCTCACGGGGACCTGGACGGTGAGGACGGCGGTATTACTGGTGGTCTGAGCCGTGGTGCCGTTGAGGGTGTTCGTCACCACCACGGTGTAGCTGCCCGCGCCGGAGAGCAGGACGGGGTTGAGGATGATGCTGTTTGAGTTGCTGCCGACAATCGTGGTGCCATGCTTCCACTGGTAGCTGAGTGTGCCGCCATCCGTGACGCTTGCGCTCACGCTGAGTGTGGCGCTGCCGCCTTCGAGCACCGTGGTGGTCGCTGCGGGCTGGGTGTCAATGGTGGGCGCCGTGGCCGCGGGATTGACGTTCAGGAGAGCGCCAGTGCTGGTGACGGCGCTTACGGAATTGGTGACGGTGACGGTGTAGGTGCCGGCGTCGCCCACGACGGGAGAGGCGATGGTGTAGGTGGCCGAAGTTCCCCCGGTGGCCACATTGACGCTCCCCTTCTTCCACTGGTAGGTGGGAGCTGGGTTGCCCGTGGCCACGACCGTGAAAGAGACGGATGTGCCCGCCGTGACCGTCTGGGTGGCGAGCGGCTGTGTGGTGATGACGGGGGCTGTCGGGACGGCGGGGGCGGGAGTGTTTCCCCCGCACCCGGACATCAGGCCCAGGAAGAGGACACACGCAAGGGCGAGGCCCCTGCGGGCCGCAACGATTCTTGAAAACATGCCTGCCTCCGGTAATATAAAAATTTTCATAGCAAACAAATAATTATCCCGCCCCTTGGGGGCAATCCCAGTGAATTTTTGTGAAACTTATTAATTACCGTGTTTTTACTACCCGCAGCCAGGGAGGATCCCCGTCATAATGGCCTCCGTTCGTTTCGGGGAGGTCCCATGGCACGCGTTCCGAAGGTTGCCGTCCTGCTCGCCGGCTGCGGGCATCTGGACGGGGCGGAGATCCGCGAGGCGGTCTTCACCCTGCTCGCCCTGGACCAGCAGGGCGCCCAGTCTCAGTGCCTCGCCCCGAACGCTCCCCAGGCCCAGGTCCTGAACCACGCCACGGGGCAGGTCATGGAAGGGGCCTCCCGCAACATCCTGGAGGAGGCCAGCCGCATCGCCCGGGTGGGCCAGTGCCTGGATCTGGCCCTGGCCAGGCCCTCTGACTTCGATGCCCTCCTCCTGCCCGGCGGCTACGGTGTGGCCAAGAATCTCTGCGATTTCGCCTTCAAGGGCCCGGAGGCCCAGGTGCATCCCCAGGTGGAGGGGTTCATCCAGGCATTTTTCCAGGCCGGGAAGCCCGTGGGCGCCATCTGCATCGCGCCGGCCCTCGTGGGGCTCTGCCTGGCCCGCCAGGGGAAGTCGGCCCGCCTGACGCTGGGGAACGGCCCGGAGATCCAGGGGGCCATGGAGAAGCTGGGCCACCAGTATCAGAGCGTGCCTTCCGCCCGGGAAATCGTCATCGACGAGGCCCTCAAGCTCGTCACCACACCGGCCTACATGTTCGACGGGGCGCGACTGAGCGATGTGTGGATTGGCATTGACCGCTGCGTCACGGAAGTGCTGCGCCGCTGCTGAAGGGCCTCAGTTCCCAGGTCCATGCGCCGTCCCCGGGGGCCAGGCTCCACCCCCCCCAGGTCTTGGGCCTGCGGGCCTTCCGGCCCAGGAGGGGCTGCACCCAACTGCCGAGATCCCGCAGGAGGAGGGCCTCCCGGGGCCAGCCCAGCTCCCGAAAGGCCGCTCCCAGAGTCCAGCGGAGCTCCGGTTCGGTGAAGGGGCCCCTCAGGCGGAGGCCAGCCTCCCCCAATTCCCACCGGAGGCCCCGCCAGCTCTCCACCTGGCCATCCCGCCACCGGGCGAGTTCCGCGGCCTGGGCGTGGGTCTCCCAGAGATGGGCATCCAGGGCGGGGGCCTCCCGGCGCATCTCCTCCAGGAGCTTCCGCCAGCGGTTCCGGGGCGTGAAGTCCTCCGCGTTGCTGGCATCTTCCCGCCAGGGCAGCCCGCGGTCCCGGAGGTAGCTCCTCAGTTCCTCCCGGCGCGCCTCGATGAGGGGGGACCAGCGGAGGGCCTGCCGGGCGGGCAGGGGCATGAGGGTGCCCAGACCGCCCCCCCGGGCCAGACGGATGAAGACGGTCTCGGTGTGGTCGTCCAGGGTGTGACCCGTGGCGACGCAATCGGCGCCGATGGAGGTCGCCTCTGCCTTCAGCCACTCCCAGCGGAGCTCCCGGGCGGCTGTCTCCACTCCGATGCCTGCCAGGGCGGCATGGGCCTTCACGTCGAGACGGGCCTCCACCAGATCCAGGTCCAGGCGGCGGCTGAATTCCTGGACGAAGGTGGCGTCTTCCTGGGCCTCGGGCCGGAGCCCGTGATCGGCGTGGGCCACCACCAGTTCCAGGCCGAGGCTCTTCCGGACGGCCCAGAGGAAGACCAGGAGGGCCGTGGAATCCCCGCCCCCGGAACAGGCCACCAGCACCCGGCCATTTCCCAGGGCGTCGCCCCGGCGGCGGATCTGATCCAAGGCATGCGCTTCAAAGCGGTTCATGGGGTCTCCAGCTCCAGGCTAGCGGAATTCCGCGAGCTAAACCCGAGCCCTCCCCCCTGCGTGAACAGGGATCCTCTGTGGATTGGAGACACCGTGCAAAAAACCCGAATACTGGCGACCCTGGTGGCAGGTTCCCTGGCCTTGGCCCTCCCGGTCCTGGCGGAGGCCCCGGCAAAGAAGGCGGCCCAGGCCGCCACGTCCGCCCGACCCACCTATGGCACCTGGGGCTTCGACGCGGCGGGCATGGATCGCACCGCGACTCCCGGGGACGACTTCGGCCGCTACGCCAACGGCGACTACCTCAAGCACCTCGAGATTCCCGCCGACCGTTCCAGCTACGGTATGTTCACGAAGCTGCGGGATCTCAGCCAGGAGCGCACGAGGGGCATCGTGGAGGCCTCTGCCGCGGTCAAGGATGCCAAGCCCGGCTCCGAAGCGCAGAAGGTGGGCGACTTCTTCGCCAGCTTCATGGACGAAGCCGCCATCGAGGCCAAAGGCCTGGCTCCGCTGAAGCCCGCCCTGGACAGGATCGCCGCCATTGCGGACCGCACCCAGCTCAGCAGGGCCTTCGGCCAGGCCTCGCGTCTGGGTATCGACCTGCCCGTGGGCGCCGGCCCCATGCAGGACCTGAAGAACCCCGACGTCTTTGCCGTCTACGTGGGCCAGGGCGGCCTGGGGCTGCCCGACCGGGACTACTACCTGGACACGAAGAATCCCAAGTTCGCGGAAATCCGCGAGAAATACGCGACGCACATCGCGGCCATGCTGAAGCTGGCCGGCCTGGACAACTCTGAGGCCAGGGCAAAGGCCATCTTCGCCCTGGAGACCAAGCTCGCCGGGACCCACTGGACCCAGGTGGAGTCCCGCCAGATCGAGAAGCTCTACAACCCGGTCAAGGTCTCCGACCTAAGCACAGCCTACCCTGGCGTGGACTGGACGGCCTTCCTGAGCGCGGTGGGGATCCAGGGGCGACAGGAACTGATCATCGCCCAGCCCAGCGCCATCCAGGGTGCGGCCAAGCTCATCGCCAGCGAGCCCCTGGAGGCCTGGAAGGACTACCTGCGCTTCCACACCCTGAGAAATGCCGCCCCCTTCCTGCCCAAGGCCTTCGTGGACGAGAACTTCGCCTTCAGCGGCAAGGTCCTCTCGGGCCAGCCCGAGAACCAGCCGCGCTGGAAGCGGGGCGTGGATCTCACCACCGCCTCCCTCGGAGAAGCCCTGGGCAAGCTTTACGTGGCGCAGTACTTCCCGCCCGAGTCCAAGCGCCAGGCCGATCTGCTGGTCCAGAACATCATCGCGGCCATGGACCAGCGGCTGGCCAACCTCACCTGGATGGATCCCCAGACCAAGCTGAAAGCCAGAGCCAAGCTCGCCAAGTTCACGCCCAAGATCGGCTATCCCGCCACGTGGCGGGACTATTCCAAGCTCGAGATCCGCCGGGGGGACGCCCTGGGCAACGCCACGCGCGTGGCCGATTTCGCCTTCCAGCGCGAGCTGGACAAGATCGGCAAGCCCATCGACCGCACCGAATGGGGCATGACGCCCATGACGGTGAACGCCTACGCCAATCCTCTCTGGAACGAGATCGTGTTTCCCGCCGCGATCCTGCAGCCCCCCTTCTTCGACGCCAAGGCCGATCTGGCCGTGAACTACGGGGGCATCGGCGTGGTCATCGGCCACGAGATCAGCCACCACTTCGATGACCAGGGCCGCAAGTTTGACAAGGAAGGCAAGCTGGCCGACTGGTGGACGGCCGAGGACGTGAAGCGCTTCACGGCCCTCACCGACAAGGTGGTCAAGCAGTACGCCGCCTACGAGACGCTCCCCGGCACCCACGTGAACGGCGAATTGACCCTTGGGGAAAACATTGCCGATCTGGCCGGCGCCAATGTCTCCTATGACGCCTACCACAAGTCCCTGGGGGGCAAATCGGCCCCGGTGATCGAGGGGTACACGGGCGATCAGCGCTTCTTCCTGGGCTTCGGCCAGGTCTGGCGGCAGAAATACCGCGACGCGGCACTCCTCCAGCAGACGACCACCGATCCCCACACCGCCGGATTCCTCCGCCCCAACGTGGTGCGCAACCTGGATGCCTGGTACGCCGCCTTCGCCGTGAAGCCGGGCCAGGCCCTCTACCTGGCCCCGGAGGAGCGCATCAAGGTCTGGTAAACCCTTCCCTGAAGCTTGATGTCATGCGCGGGCCCTCGGGCCCGCGCACTCGTATAGCCTTCCCTGGGCGCGTTCCTCATCGTCCGGGGTGGAGGGGGAGATTTTCGGAATTTCGAGGCCCGCTGTTCGGGGTCCCTTTTCGGGGCACCACATGTGGTTCTCCGGCTCGTCGGCCACTGTGCCACCTGGCCCCACTCGCTCCGCTCGCAGAACTGGCCCCCATCTCCGACCGACGGAGCTGGGCTAACCGAAGAAGGCTTTCGAGCCGGATGGAGGCCGATATTATGTTGTGTTCACCCAGCCCAATGCTGAATTCGTACTCAGCTTCTGGGCCCATCCCAGACGATGATCTTCACGGTGATAGTTGTATTCCTGGGTCCCGTCTGGATTTCCGGTTCAGTCAGGGCATCCCCGCCTGCTTGGCAGGCCTTGACCTTGAATCCGTCCAAGATGTACTGGTCGTAGCCGTTGCGTTCGGTCTGGGTGAGGATAGAGAGGATCCGGTAGGGTTTCTGCAGCGCTTTTGCGTCCGCAAAACAGATGTTCGCCGAGCAGTTCTGATAGGCCTTGGCCACCGGACAGCCATTCCTGGCCAGGATCCCCAAGACTTCGGGAAAGGCGTTGCGCCGGGCGTAGATGGCCGCCACATTGCCACCGTCGTCGGCCACATCCACTTTCGCCTTGTGCTTCATCAGCGCCGCGACCAGATCATCCATGCCGTAGTTGCTGGCCAGGATCAGGGCGGTGGAACCCATGGGCATGCCTTTGTTGCCGGAACTGCTCCTCAGATCAGGGTCGGCGCCCTTCTCCAAAAGGTAGTTCAGGACCGGCAACCGATGCTTGTAGACCGACCACATGAGCGGGGTCCACCCTTCCGAGTCCGGTTCATTGATCTTTTCGCCCGCGGCCAACCGCTCCACGACGAGGTCCAGATTTCCCTTGGTGGCCGCCTTGATGAGGTCCGGGCCCGCATGGGCGCCGATGCCCCAGGAAAGGGCCAGAGCCATGAGGAAGGATGAGGTGCAGTTCATATTGTCCCTTGATGCTAGTTGAGGATCCCCAACCATACTGGAAACCGGGTTGGACTTCCATCCACGATCACCTGGAGGTCGCGCTCGCGGTGGGGGTGAAGCGCGGGATCCGCAGCTTGAACCCCGCGAGGTCGGTCCCGATTCCTGGGCCCACCCGCGAGTGCTCACGTTGCATTGGACCCGCGACAGCTCCCTCCCCAAGGCGAAGCCAGAAGGGCTCCAGGCCTCAACGCGAGCTTCGGCTCTGCGCGGGGCCAAGCTCTGTTCGTCCTGCTCCGTTAGGTTGGAAAGGGGGGATCAATTGTTTCCCTGTCCAGGGCCGCCAGGAGCTTCAGCAGGGCCGGGGGCACGGGCTTCTCGCACCAGAGCCCCTCGGCATGGGCGGCCAGGATGAGGCTCCCCCAGTGCATGGCCCGGCCCTCGATGCCCGTCCTGAAACTGGGATGGGCGATGCGTGTCCAGGGCTGGCCTTCGCCCACGGCGAACTGGCTGCCGAAGGCGTCGAAGGCCGCCATGCGCGCTTCCCAGACCTCGCTCACATCCACCACCACGTCAGGCGCCGTGGGGGGATTGATGCCCCCCACCCAGGCCACGGCCTTGGGGCGCCAGGCTTCCCCCTCGCAGGGATAGTTCTTCAGGCCCGCGTAGTAGGCGGCCTCCCGGCCCAGGCGGAAGATCCGGCGGTGATCGGGATGATGGTCGTCGGGGTGGGGCAGCACCAGGACCTCGGGCCGTGTGCGGCGCAGCACCTTCATGAGCTTGCCGCGGAAGACCTCGGATTCGTCGAAGCGGGCATCGGGGAAATCCAGGATGATCCGCGCCACGCCCAGGATGCGGGCCGCCTCCAGGGCCTCCTCCCGGCGCAGCTCCGCAGTGCCCCGGGTGCCCAGATCCCCACAGGTGGCGTCCAGGATGGCGGCCTTCAGGCCCCGCTTGGCCGCCAGGGCCAGGAGGCCCCCCGCATGCACCTCTGCGTCATCGGGATGGGCGCCGACGACGAGCAGATCCAGTTTTCCGGTCACGTTTCCTCCACCATCACCAGCGGTTCTCCCGCGCTAAGAGCCTCAAGGAGGCGGTCCAGCAGGGCCTCGTCCCGGAGCCAGAGGGCGCCCGGGAGCACCCGTTCCTGGGGCTTCCCGAAGGGGAAGAGCCGCTGGCGGAGCCTTTCGGGGTCCTCGCCCACCAGCCTGGCCACCTGATCCCGGTGGAGGCGCCGATCCAGCTTGAGCAGGCGATGGCGGGCCCGGGTCACTTCCTGCCGGAACCGGTTGCCCAGGAGCGGCCCCCAGGAGGTGTCGGGCTGGGCGGCCAGGGCTTGGCTGGGCAGGGGGAGAGAGTCCAGGAGGAAAGCCTCCCAGTAGCCCGCCCGCAGGGCCTCCAGTTGCGATGGGGCGAGACGCAGGCCCCGGGGGAGGACGCAGGCGCTTGGGCGGGGAATGATCACCGGAGGCTCGAGCCCCACGAGACTCCAGAGGGGTTCCGTGAGGCGCCAGTAGGCGCGTTCGGCTGGGCCGAGCACCACATGGGTGACCGGGAGCAGAAGGGATTGCATCAGGGGGCGCAGGGCCGCGCCGGGGCTCAGCCAGCTTCCGACCGGGCAGGCCTCTCCCCGTTCGAGGCGCCGGCGCAGGCCGGTGCAGGGGTCCAGGCTGAACCAGGCGGCCTGCTGGGTGGGGTCCAGGGGGAAGGCGATGCCCTCCGCCTTCAGGTGCTGGGCCTGGCGCAGCAGGCTACCCTCCAGGTCCAGGGCCCGCCAGCGCGCCAGCTCCGGCTGGATGGGATCCCGCACGGACCTCGCGGTGGGCGAGAAGAAGCGGAGGCCCCGGGTCCAGAGGGGCTTGCCCAGGGCCAGGGCATGACCCCTCAGGGTGGGCCGGTCGGGGTGGGGAAGGGGACCCCAGTAGCCTTCGGCCTCCTGCTGGTGGGCGTCGGTCCAGGGGAGCCAACCGGTGGCCGTGCCTTCAGGAGCCTCGAAGTGGAACCGCCGGCGCAGCAGGCGATCCTCTTTGAACACAACAGTGGACGCCACTTCCAGGCGGTCATGATCCTCGTCGGCGAGCCAGTAGACGGCCTCGCCCCCCAGGCTTCTGGCGGCCGAGAGGGCGGCGAGGGCCTTGACGACCGAGAGGGCGGGGGTCCAACCCACGCCGATCTGCTGGCCCGTAACCACGACGGGGCGTCTCGTTTCCATAGGCGACAGCCTAACCCATCCGGGAAAAGCGGGCCATGGAGAGATGGCCCCCTTCTCCTGGAGTCTGGATGTTGCTCAGATCTGGGAGGCCCGCCAGCGGCGGAAGCACCAGGTGCCAACTAGGGAGAGCAGGATCCAGGGCGAGAGCACGATCAGTGTCTGGAGCAGGAAGGCCAGACTCGCGATCAAGCCCGAGCGTCCCTCCTTCAGCGCGGAGGCCAAGGGTTCCCAGAGGGCAGGTGCGGTGGATTTCTGCACCACAGGCGGTTCGAAGACATCTGCGCGGAGGGTGGAATAGCCGACCTGCCCGTCCATGGCGCGCTTCTGCGCCTCCATGCTTTCAATCTCCTCCGTCACCTGGGTCAGGGCCTGCTCGGCTTCGATGACATCCGAGAGCTTGCCCGTGCGGTTGGCGATGATCTCCCGCAGGCGGATGGCGGCCGTCCGCTTGTTCGCCCGTCGGGCTTCCAGGTCCGCATAGGCGCGGGTCACATCCTCCACACTGAGTTCCTCCTTTCGGACCACTCCCAGAGCCTTGAAGTCCGCCAGGGCGGCATCGAAACGCTCGGCTTGGATCCGCAGCGTGAGGTCGGCGCGCTTTTGCCCACTCTCCAGGGTGGCGATGCGCAGATCCGAGAGGTAGCCATAGCGCCCGGCCAACTGGCGGCACTGGGATTCGAAGCGGGGAAAGTCCTTCACCTCGAGGCTGATGCGGGCGCTGCGGATGAGCTTCTGGGGCAGGAGCTCCATGAGACTCTCCGCAGCGCGCGGGGACGAAGGCGGGGGCGGCGAGGCACACTCCAGGGCCACAGCCGATTCGCAAACGTTCATGCTCATCGCTCGATGGGCGGTCGCCAAGGAAGAGCTGCGGAAGCCCGTGGCGCCGACCAGGGCAAGCAGTGCCAGGATGATTCCGGTGCCGGCCAGGGCCAGGGTTGTGCGGGAGGGCAGGGGGGGGAGGCGCATGGTTCGGCTTTCAGGGAAGGCCCATGGGCTGAGCCCCCGGGAGGTGGGTCACCCAGAGGCCCATGCCCAGGAGGGCCATGGAGACGGAGAGGATCAGGAGCCAGCGGGGAGGGCGCAGGCTTGTCGCGGAGGCCATTTCACTTCAGCCTGAACAGGATCGTGAGCCTGAACTGGGCGGAGACGGGCTGGCCGTTGAGGGTCGCAGGAGCGAAGCGCCAGAGCCGGGCGACCCGCATGGCCTCCTGTTCCAGGGAGACATGGGGGCCCGAGAGCGCCCTGACTTCCGTGGGGATACCCCGGGGATCCACGGCCATCAGGAGCACCACCTCGCCCTGGATCTTGGCGGCCCTGGCCAGGGCCGGGTAGACGGGAGCCACCTGCTGAAGGACCCGCATCTGCAGGAAGTCGAAATTCACGGTGGTGGAACCCGGGCCGGGGAGACCCCGGTCTAGCCCTGTGCCAGGTCCCACGGGAACAGTGGACAAGGGGTCCCGAACGCCTCCCTGGACTGAATCCCTGGAATGATCCGTGGGCAGCGTGGTCGGTGTTTCGGGAACCTGATTAAGGGGGGTCGGGGGCACCCAGGTGTCATCCCGTGTAGGGGCTCCCTCCAGCAGGATGCCGGGCTGGCGACGGGCCACCGAGGGAGGGGGAGGTGTCAGATCCACGATCACTTCCCGGGGAGCCTCGGGGACGACAAAACCACCCGCATCCGTTTTCGGCTTCGAGGCCTCTCCGAGGTTCAGACTCGGCGCAAGGGTCATCGCCAAGGCGCAGCTGGCATAGACCAGGCAGGCTCCCAGGAAGCTCAGACGGCGGGGGGCAGGCGGCGCCATGGCCAGGACGGCGTTGGGTGTGAGTGTGGGAGGCAGGCCGAAGGCTGGCTCGAGGGCGAACATGGGAACCTCCTGGGGAGGATCCTCCGGGTCCACCGAGGCGCCGCCGGGGAGTCCCGGGGCGCGCCGACCGCTCTGGGCTTCCAGAAGGCCTCAAGGCTTCGGGATCCCCGCGCGTCGGAATGGGACGCGGACCCTTCCAGGTTTCCCGCTCCCACTCTCGCTGTCCCAAAGATCCTTTGCACCAGGTATCGGCCGTGGCCCTGGGCCGTCAAGGCTCGCCGCACGATATTACGGGTTCGTGGCGTTCGCGGGCCTTCTTCACGGCTTCGTCATGGGCCACCCCCAATGAATCCGGCCCTTCGTCACGCCTCGGAATGACAAACGTTTTCCCCGTTTTCCATTCCTGGTTCAGGCCAGCATCCGGTGGAGGACCTCGTAGCTGCCCACGCGCCCCCCCAGTTCCTTCAGCAGTCGTCCGCGCAGGAGTCCCGTGAGAACCCGGGCGGCATCACTGCCTTCGGGGTCCGGAGCCTCCTCCGCTGAGGCGGTGCGGAGCAGGCGCAGGTATTCCCTCGCGCCCTCGGGCAGGGCCTCGGTCGGATCCACGGAGGTGCAGGCGGCGCAGCGCCAGCCCCGGTCGTCCGTGAGCAGCACCAGGGGGGCCGTGTCCCCACCGCAGTAGCCGCAGGTGCGGGGGTGGGGCAGGAGGCCCAGGCAGTGGAGGAGCCAGTGCTCGGCGTAGGCCAGGGTCGCCATGGCGCGGTCGGGATTGCCCTTGATGGCCCGCCCGCAGGCCGATAGCAGACGGAAGAGCCGCGCGTCCTCGACCCCTTCCTTGGCCACCCGGTCGAAGAGATCGGCCAGACAGGCCACCACGAGATTGGATTCCAGGTGCCCCAGGATCAGGGGCGTGTGCAGCAGCTCGCAGCGCGTGACGCGGCGGACCTCCACATGTTCCTTGCCGAAGAAGCTCACGCGCACCAACCCCATGGGCTCGAAGGAGGAGACCCATTTGGCCGTGGGCCGCTTCGCGCCCTTGGCCAGGCCCACCAGGCGCTCGCCGTGCTCCGTGAGGAAGGACACGATCAGTCCGCCCTCCTGGAAGGGCGTGGGGCGAAGGACGATGGCGTCGAGGGTGCGGATCATGGTCATGCCCCTCCAGTGTGACGGCTTCCCCGCTACCCTGAGGGCCGGAGCTTC
This sequence comes from Holophagaceae bacterium, assembly GCA_043723905.1. Taxonomy (GTDB): domain Bacteria; phylum Acidobacteriota; class Holophagae; order Holophagales; family Holophagaceae; genus JAYREN01. The sequence goes on along the minus strand of JAYSNJ010000053.1, from coordinate 1,435 downwards.
GAATGGCCTTTCTCTCTCGCATCGTCCTGTCCCTGTTCCTCCTGGTTTCCTGGGCCTCGGCCCAGGAAACCATCCGCTTCCGGATCTGGATGGCGGGCCAGGAGGTCGGCGGGCGGGAGGTGACCCAGTCGAAGGCCGGGGGGCGGGAGGGCACCCACTCCCGGGAGTGGATCCGCCTGGAGCGCCTGGGCATGGCCGTGGAGCAGAAGGTGGACCAAGAGGTCTTCCGGGACGCGAAGGGAGGCCTGGAATTCACATGGTCCATCCAGCTCGCCCAGGAGCCCATGGAGGGCCGCGCCTCCTGGAATCCGGGTGATCCCAGGCGGATCAGCGTCCATTCGAAGAACCTGGCCGAGAGGGTGGTGGATCTGGAAGAGGGCCTGGTGCTCTGGCCCGGGGACCAGGATGCGCGCCTCAAGGAAGCCGCCAGGACCCGCAGCTCCGTGCGCATCCTGGGCTATATGCCGGCCATGCAGCAGACGACGGAGCTGGATCTCAGGGTGTTGGGAGCCGATCCCCTGCCGGGTTTCCCCGATGCGGTGCACTTCAAGGGGGTCAGCCGGGAAGGGGCCATGCAGTCCGAAACCGAGATCTGGATCTCTCCTGGGGCCGGTGAACTGAAGGTCTCCTCGAATCTCGGAGGCATCTCGCTCCTGGAACAGCGCGCGGAACTGCCCGGGCCTGACGGGCCGAGGCCCCCGGCGGGGTTCTTCGCCCAGACCCTCAAGACCCTGCCGCCCCATCCCTTCCTGCCCTGGATCTCCCAGGCGACCCTGCGCTGGGTGGGCAAGGGCGAACAGCGGCTCCCCGAGGACGATCAGCAGAAGCGCCTGGGCCCCGGGCGGATCCGGCTCGCGCGGGCGGTAGAGCCGAACCTCCAGGAGGTCACGGAGCCCCCGGTGAAGGGGCTTCCCTGGGTCCTGGACGCGCCCTTCCTCGCCCCTTCGCCCCTTCTGCAGTTCCAGGACCCCGCCTTCGAGGGCCTCCTGGCGCGGCTGCGGGCGCCCCTGGGCGCCTCCCGCTGGGAACTGGCGAAACGGGTGAACCGCTTCGTCTTCGACTGGATCACCGAGAAGGACTACACCGTGGGCTTCGCCTCGGCGCTCGAGGTGGCTCACACACCCAGGGGCGACTGCACGGAGCACGGAGTGCTGGCCGTGGCCCTGCTCCGCAAACTGGGCGTGCCCTCCCGAGGCGCGGTGGGGTGGATCGGCGCCGGGGGTGTGGTGGGGCTGCACTTCTGGGTGGAAGTGGAACTGCAGGGGCGCTGGGTGCCCATCGATCCCACCTTCGACGAGGCCCCGGCCTCGACCCTGCACCTCAAGCTCGGGACCACCGACCTGGCGGACCTGGGCAGCGTGGGCTGGGATACGGCGGCCATGCGCTTCGCCGATGGGAGCTGGGTGCCCGAAGGGGATTGGGCCGAGGGCATTCG
>JAYSNJ010000052.1:0-21532 GCA_043723905.1 Holophagaceae bacterium | reverse complement strand
GCCCTGGAACTGGCCGGGGTAAAGGATCCCGCCGCCGAGAAGGCCAAGCTCGAGAAGGAGCGCGACAAGCTCCAGAAGGAACTGGAGGGCCTCCTCGGCCGCCTCGCCAACGAAGGCTTCCTCGCCAAGGCACCTCTGGAGGCCGTGGAGGCCCAGCGCGCCCAGGCCGCCGAGAAGTCAGCCCGGCTGGCCCAGGTGATGGCACTGCTGGGATAGGAGCAGGAATCGACGGACTCCTGTTCAGGCATGTTGCTTGGCGTGGAAAACATCCCTTAGGACATCGTCCGTCAAGTCCCCGAACAGCGGCCCGTTGTTGTGCTGCATCAGGTCAATCCCACCGCAGGAGAGGTTGGCTTCAATTAATATTGGCTCCGCATCCTCACCGATGGCAATATCCCACGCGATCAGCCGGAAATCGGGGAAGCGCTGAGCCAGACGCGTGACCATTTCTATTGATTCATCAAGAGATGGGACCACACAGTCCTGGAACACGAAGCCCTGGGGATGTCTGTCATACCTTACTCCGTGTTCGGAAAAAGCACAGGACTTGAGACGACCATCCGGGTTGATACCGCAGACAATGCCTCCAGAACTCTGGTTATCGACATGGCTGTGATTGATGCCCATGCGAAGAACGGGGGGCAGTACATTGATCTTGTTGTTCAGCAACAGCGTCATGATGCGAATGGTATTTACCGATTCTTCATGAACGGCGCTGATTCGGGGGTGCTGCCTCAGGACCCTTTGAACCACGAAAGATGAGACAGAATCGTATTCTTCAATGGTCTCTTTCAGCGTTTTCTCATCACAGGATCGGATGATTTTGATCCGCCTTCCGCCCCCAATCCCGACGGAAGGCTTGAAAATGACGGCGTCGCACCGCTCACACAAGCCGATGGCCTGCTCTTCTGTAATCAATTCAAGATCAGAATCAAGATAGTGACCATTTATTTTATTGAAAATAATTTCTGGCATCCTGCAGTCAAACAATAATGGGTAATACGCCTTGTGATCCAGACCCGGAAGGGCGTGATTGTTAAGACGTGGCTCTATTACACAAAAATACAAATCATCTGGTATATAACGAACATCGAAATATCCGTTGATCGTTGAATATTTCCTGTGGAAGTCAAGGCAAATATTCTTTGTAAACTGCCCCCAGTATGTCCTCGCCTGTCGGATCTGCTCGTCGGTAAGGGCGTTGACATTATTGCGACACCAGCGATGAGCCTTAAGCCTTAGGGAATACCTTGCTCCTGCATTTATCGACTTTTTGCAGTATTTTATTATTCCATTAAAAAAACCAATAATCAACGAACGCATACTAAACAACCGCCTTGTTTTGCGTTTCATCTGGGCAATCTCCCATGCTTTAGACACCCCTGGGTTCCAGGTTCCCCCAGCCGGTGACCCGCTGGCGGACCTGGAAGTGAACTCCGGCTCCGAGGAGGTCGGAGAGGCTGCGCTTGCGTTCGAAGGGGCGGAAGGAAGCTTCAGTTCTACCTTTCGAGACCGGCTTCGTCAATTTATTACACAGCAATGCACTGGGGACCGATCGCTCCCCCCTTGGCCTCCCCGTGTACGTACTTTCCCCGGACAGACGGCCCCGCCGATTCTTCCCATCCTGGATCCATATCCACAGGGGATGAGGGGCCTCGAATGAGCAGAATCCAGGGAGCGAGGGCAGGCCTTGGACCCGAGCCCCAGCCGCCCATGGGCGGCGTCCTGTGGCCCAGGCACCTGAAATGGTGCCTGGACTTTCCATGGGTTCCCCCGGAGTGAAGGCAAAGCACCCACCTTCCTTTTTCCGTCCCACACACCAGCCATCTCCCAAGAACAGGAGCCTCACATGCAATTTCCCCTCCCCACGATCATGCGTACCACCCTGCCCCTGGCAGCCCTGCTGCTCACCGCCTGCGGCGGCGGGGGCCAGACGCCCGCCCCTGCCCCAGCCCCTCCCCCCACCTATCACACCTACGCCTATGTGGCGAACCATGACAGCAACACGGTCTCCCAGTACACCGTCGGCAGCACGGGGGCGCTGACCGCCATGACCCCTGCCACGGTGGCCACGGGCGTGAGGCCTTACGACGTGACCGTCGACCCCTCGGGCAAGTACGCCTACGTGGCGAACGGCACCAATAGCCTCGGCTACGGCGCCGGAACCATCTCCCAGTACACCATCGGGGCGACGGGGGCGTTGACGGCCATGTCCCCAGCCACCCTCGATGCGGTCGGCACACCCAAATCGGTCACGGTCCACCCTTCGGGCAAGTACGCCTATGTGGCCAATTGGACCGCCACCACCGGTGCCATTGCGCAGTACACCATCGGCGCCACCGGTGCCTTGACGGCGATGGTCCCGGCCACCGTCGCGGCCGGCTCGGACCCAAACTCCATCGTGGTCGATCCCTCGGGCAAGTACGCCTATGTGGCGAACATGAACGACAACACGGTCTCCCAGTACACCATCGGCGCCACCACTGGTGCCCTGACGGCCATGACCACGGCCACGGTCGCGGCCGACAATAAACCGGTCTGTGTGACCGTCGACCCCTCGGGCAAGTACGCCTATGCGGTGAACAATGACACCGCCTGGTACATCTCGCAGTACGCCCTCGGCAGCGACGGCGCGTTGACGCCCATGACCCCGGCCAGGAAGCAGACACTGTCCTACCCGAATTCCATCGCCGTGGACCCTTCGGGCAAGTACGCCTTCGTGGCGAACTATGTGGACAAGAGCATCACGCAGTTCACCCTCGGCGCCACCGGCGGCCTTGATTACAACGACCCCATCGTGGTCAGGGATGCGGGCTGGAGCCCCCAGACGGTCACGGTGGAGCCTTCGGGCAAGTACGTCTACGTGACGGACAATGCCGGCGGCAACGTCTTCCAGTTCACCATCGGGGCGACGGGGTGCCTCACGCCCATGAGTCCGGCCTCCGTTCCCGCGGGCTCCGGCGCCATCGCCATCGCCACCGCCCGCATCCTGAGGTAGCCGGAGGAGGCCTCTCTCGAACACCCCCGGGTTGAAAACCAGCACCGCCCACGGGAGCCCCTGTGGGCGGTGCTGAATCGTTCCGGCTGGCTTTTGCACACTGCGGACGGTCCTATGCAGACTATCGTTATCCCCACGAGAGGGATGTCCGCATGCCCCTGCCCCTGACCCCTGACGAGCTGATCCGGAACCTCGGCGATCTCCCGCCCCTGCCCCAGGTGGCCGCCCGGGTCATCCGCATCTCCGAGGGTTCGGACACGTCCTCGGAGGAACTCCAGAATCTGATCCGCACGGACCAGGCGCTCTCCGCCCAGGTCCTGAGGATCGCCAACTCCGCCATGTTCGGCATGATGAGGGAGGTCACCACCCTGACCCAGGCGGTCCTGACCCTGGGGTTCTCCACGGCCCGGGCCGTCGTGCTCGCCTCCGCCGTCAAGAACCTCTTCACTCGAGGTCCGGCGGGCCTTCAGGAGCGGCTCCTCTGGGAGCATGCGCTGGTGACAGCCCTCACCGGAAGCGCCTTCGCCAAGGCGATGCATTTCCCGGAGCCCGAGGAGGTCTTCCTGGCCGGCCTGATGCACGATATCGGCAAGAGCGTCATGGCCCTGAAATTCCCGGAACGCTATGGCCCCCTCCTGAAGGACCTCCAGCAGGAGGGGGACGGCCCCGCCTTGGAACTCAAGACCTTCGGGTTCGACCACACCACGGTTGGAGAGGCCCTTCTGCGATCCTGGGAAATCGCCGAAGGCTTCCAGGAGGTGGCCCGTTGGCACCACGATCCCTTCCAGGCCTCGGCTGAATACCGCAGGCTGACAGCCCTCGTCGCCCTCGGGAACAGGATGGCCGCCGACCTCCAGGTGGGCCTCGATCATGCGGACTCCCTCGCCGCAGCTACCTGGGGAGCCCTCGACGTCCTGGGACTCGACGAAGGGAGTTACCAGGAGCATCGGGGCTCGGCGCTGGAAGCCTTCGAACAGGACGAGGGCCTCCTCACGGATTTCTGAAACCCGCGGCATGGGGCCCACGGCCGCACATCCTTCCGGGAAGGATATGGGTGCCCGCCCTGCCGGGGTGCTAAATTACCTGAACCCCTTGGAGTGGCTCCATGGAATTCATCGAGTGGACCGAAAAATACAGCACCGGCAATCCGCTGGTGGACGCCTATCACCACATATTTTTCCAGATGGTGCAGGAGTTCGCCGCGAGCCTCCAGGAGGAGAACCCCACACCCATGACGGACCGGGTGGCCTTCCTGGTGGACTACACCTTCATGCACTTCGATTCCGAGGAGCGGCTGATGGAGCGGGCCGCCTACCCCGACCTGGAGTCCCACCGGGAGGTCCACCTCCGCTTCAAGGAGCGGGTGCAGGCCATCCACCGCCAGTTCCAGGAGGATCCCGACGCCTTCAAGGCCGAGGAAGTGCTGGCCCTGGTTCAGGAGTGGTTCGCCCACCACATTCTGGGCGAGGACATGCGCTTCAAGCCCTGGGTGCTGGTGGAAAAGAGCCACTGAGGGGCTCCGGGGGGCAATCCCCTTCAGCCTTCTCAGCAGTGCCTGCCCCAGTGTGCGGACCCGGACGGCCTTTCCGGAGGCCAGCCTCTCTCCTCGTCCTACAATGGTCCTCGGCCCCTTCTTCGAGGATCTCAAATGAAACGCCTTGGCACCGCCGCCCTGATCGTCGCGTCCCTGACCGCACCGAGCCTCGGGGCCCAGACTCCCCCGAGGAGCGCCGCCGTGAAACTCGAACTGGGCACCTCCCTCACGCGGATTGAAGCAGAACTGGTCGCGAAATACGGCGCAAGCCAGCGTGAGCGCATCCAGCGGGGCCTCCGCCAGGCCTCCACCTTCTGGCGGGCGGAGGATGGCAGCGCCGGAGACTTCGAGGCCTTCGTCCGCGCCCATTTCGCCGGGGACGCCAAGGCCCAGGACGGCCTCTTCCGGAGCCTGGAATTCACCATGGAGAGCCTCCAGGGCCACATGGCGGAGATCGGCCGGGACTTCAAGTGGAACTCGGACCTGGATCTGGGGCCCATGCTGCCCGTGGACGAGATCATCTCCGGCTACGACCCCAGCGCCCACTTCATCGACGACGCCTTCGCCAACAAGCTGGCCTTCGCCGTGCTGCTCAACTTCCCCATGACCACGCTCGAAGAGCGCCTGAAGAAGGGCGGGCAGTGGACCCGCCGCCAGTGGGCCGAGACCCGCCTGGTGGATCTCTTCGCCAAGCGCGTCCCCGCCGAGGTCAATCTCGCCATCGCCGATGCCCGGGGCCAATCGGACCGCTACATCGCCTCCTACAACATCTGGATGCACCACCTCCTCGACGCCAAGGGCCAGCGCCTCTTCGAACCCGGGAAGCGCCTCCTCTCCCACTGGAACCTCCGGGACGAGCTCAAGAGCCGCTACGCCGAAGGCAAGGCCGGCCTCGAGCGCCAGCGCATGATCCAGAAGGTGATGGAGCGCATCGTGACGCAGACCATTCCCGCTGCCGTCATCGACAGCCCCTTCCTGGACTGGAATCCCTTCAGCAACGAGGTGAAGGCCGCGAGCGTGAAGGACACGGACGCTCCCGTGCCCGTGGACCTGAAGATCAGCAATGCCTCCGAACCCGACACCCGCTACCGGGTGCTGCTGGACTGCTTCAAGGCCGTGCGACAGGCCGACCCCTTCAACCCCGGGGCCCCCACCCACATCGCCCGCAGCTTCGAGGAGGACCGCCAGCTGCCCGAAGCCCGGGTGACCAGGATGCTGGAGGACGTGCTCTCCAGCCCCCGGGTGAAGGAAGTGGCGAAGCTCATGGAGGCGCGGCTGGGCCGCAAGCTGGAACCCTTCGATGTCTGGTACAACGGCTTCCGCCCCGGCGCGGGCCTCGACGAGGCCAAGCTCGACGCCCTCACACGCGCGAAATATCCGACTGCAGCGGCCTACAAGAAGGATATGCCTGCTCTCTTGAAGGGTCTGGGGTTCAGCCCGGAACGCTCTGAATGGCTGGCCAGCCGCATCGAGGTGGATCCCGCCCGGGGGAGCGGCCACGCCATGGGCGCGCAGCGCAAGGGCGACAACGCCCATCTCCGCACCCGGGTGGGCAAAGACGGCATGGACTACAAGGCCTTCAACATCGCCGTCCACGAGATGGGCCACAACGTCGAACAGACCTTCTCCCTCAACAGCGTGGACCACTGGCTGCTGAACGGCGTGCCCAACACCGCCTTCACCGAGGCCATCGCCTTCGTCTTCCAGGCCCAGGATCTGAAACTCCTCGGCCAGCCCGCACCCGACGCAAAAGCCTTGGCCGAAAAGACACTCAACGATTTCTGGATGACGTACGAAATCGCCGGTGTGGGCCTGGTGGACACGGCCGTGTGGCACTGGATGTACGACCATCCCGAGGCCACACCCCAGCAGCTCAAGGCGGCCACACTCCAGATCTCCAGGGACGTGTGGAACCGCTACTACGCCCCCGTGCTGGGCCAGCAGGACTGCCTGCTCCTGGGCATCTACAGCCACATGATCCACAGCTTCCTCTACCTGCCCGACTACCCCCTGGGCCACCTGATCGCCTTCCAGATCGAGCACCAGATCGAGAAGACGGGCCAGCTCGGCGCCGAGGTGGAGCGCATGACCACCCAGGGCCGACTCACGCCGGATCTCTGGATGATGAAGGCCACGGGGAAACCCGTGGGCCCCGAGGCCCTCCTGGAGGCCACGGAGAAGGCGCTGAAGGCGGTTTCGAAATAGGAACGAGATGGTCAGACAGGGAGGGGGCCGCGAGGCCCCTTGCCTGTTTCCCAACTGAGGGCATCAGGCCCTCAGCAAGGGTTTGTAGCTCTCTCGATAGTGGTAAGCCACGAACAGGTTTGCCAGCACGAGGAAGATCCCGATCGGCAACTCCTCAGGGGCCAGGAAGGCGTGGACCAGCAGAATAGTCACGATGATCGGAGCGACCAGCACCGTGGCCAGGGGAACTTACCTCCCGGACACGAAGGCGAGGCCGCAGACCAATTCGATCACCTTCACGGTGGGCATGAGGAATCTGGATGCCTCGAGCCCGCTGCTGAAGGTCTTCAAGGCTCCCGTGGGCTCCGGAGGCGTGATGAGCTTGAACAGGAACGTGATGGACGCGAAAAGGAACAGCAGCCCCATCAGGGTCCGCACGATGATCATCGCAATTTTCATGGGGCCTCTCTTCAGCGGGGCCAGAGCCAGCCGAAGGCTCCCGCCGTCACGAGTCCGTAAATGAAACCATCCAGGATCTCCTTGGCGGCGGAGCGACAGGGCTTGCCCATCCAGATGGCGGCCTGGGCGGCATTGCCGGCGTAAGCCAGGAAGGCCACGGTGCCCGCCACCCGGAAGACCTGCAGGCAGTGGGCCCTCGGTGCCACGGTGCGGGAGGTCAGGTAGGCCACGATGAAGGAGATGATCACCGAGAACAGGAACCAGGCCAGGAGGGAACTGCCCATGTTGGGTTTGCCGCTCTGCTTGAGGTAGAGCATGGCCACGGGGCCTTCGGCGTACTTCTGCTGGGCCTCAGGCGACTGCATCGCCTGCATATCGCCGAAGTAGGGCAGCACATATTGCCCCGGCGGGGGTTCGCCCTTGCGGATGGCCGCCCGCACCTCGTCCTCGTTGGGCAGCTTCCGGTAATCCGAGTTGTGCCACTTGAAGACCATGTGGATGATGCTGCTGGCCAGGAAGACCAGCACGGCGGAGAGCAGGATGGGTAACCAGAGCTGAAGGAGAGGGACCATGGCGGAGACTCCTGGGTGGAAGGATGGCGGGAAGCCTACTCCCGAACCCTAAGGCCTGTCGAGGGCACTCCCTACCTTCCCGCCCAGGGATTCCGCGACATTGGCGTCCCTGCGATCCCTCCTGCTTCCCGCGCGCCGCGGGTGGCCACCACGGGACGGCTCATTTCCACCGTCTCCCGGGAACCCGCATGGAAGCCGCGGGGCTCCCGCCCCTGGCAGCATTCCTTGCTCCCTGCGCTGCCGAGGTGGAAGTGCTGGATCTGGGGGGCAGATCCTGCAGGTGCGGTTCCTGCGCTCCCTCAGGGCAGCCCAGCCCCCCGGAGCTGGCCCTGGAGCCGGGCCACCCGGGCCAGGGCGGTGAGGGCCGTGCCCAGTTCGCCCGCCGCGGGACTGGGCTTCATTGATCGCCGAGCCAGGGCCTGGACCCGGGGGGCGAGGACCAGCAGTTCGTCGAGCCGCTGCTCCCGCCAGAGGTGGAGGAGCAGCAGGCCGGGCATCTCCCGCACCCATTCTTCGGCCTCCGCCCCCAGGCGGGGCATGCGCTCCAGGAGCGCCATCGCCTTCAGGAGATTGCGCTCCAGGCCCGGCCCGTCCAGGAGGCTGCAGGCGGCGGCCATGGCGAGGTGGACCCTGGCCAGCAGCTGTTCCTGGCCCGGGGCCGACTCCAGGATCCGCTGCGCCCGCTCCAGCGCCGGGAGGCCATCTTCCTTCTGGGCCTCCCCCAACTCCACCAGCAGTTCGGCCACCAGGAGATGGGCTGCCCCCAGCTGGCCTTCCGCGTCCCGGAGCAGCGCCTCCAGGAGCCGCCGGCGGGGCTCGCCGCTGGGCAGGCGGCTCCAGCGCCAGCGCAGAGCCTCCTCGGCCCGGGTCGGCAGCAGACTCGCGGGGGCCTCGGGGTCCAGGGCGGCCAGGATCCGCCAGGGCTCCCGGGCCAGGAGGGCTTCCTGGCCAGGCAGCAGGCGCGCACCAAAGCGCGCCACCAGCGGGCCCAGCACCTCCGCCCGGTCCCGGAGCCGGGGGAAGGCCCAGCAGAGTCCCGGCAGCAGTGGTGGCTCCTCCGGGGCCTCGGGCCCCGTCACCCGGGCGAGCCAGGCCTCGAGCCGGGAAAGGGCCCCCTGGCCTTCGCCCTGAGCCAGGGCCGTACGGAAGCGCCAGCCCAGCACTGCTTCGGATTCCCGCTGGGGGGAGGCCTCCAGGACTTCCTCCAGGTCCTTCCAGCGCCCCAGCCGGGCCAGGAGTTCGCAGCGGGCCGACCAGTCCCTGCCTTCGGGATCCTCCAGGGCCAGACGGAGGCGGCGCAGGTCCTCCGCTTCAAAGGGGTCGGTCTGGAGTTCGGCCCAGGCCTCCAGGCGCCGGGCCAGCTCCGGGTCGGCCGGGCCCTGGCCTTGGGCAAGGGCCCTCAGCTTGCGGGTGCCCAGGTCCAGCAGGCCGCCGTCGCGGTGCTCCCGGAGGAAGGGTTCCGCCTCTCCCAGCAGGGAGGCGATGACTTCGCTGGACTCCGCTGGGGCGAGTTCCTCCCTCAACTGGCTCGCCCACCCGGTCCAATCCTGGAGAATCCGGGCGATGCGGCGCCGCAGGTCCCTGCGCGGAACCAGACTCTCCTGGAAGAGCGCGACGTCCAGGCGCTTCAGGAGCTCCCGGGCGGCCCCTTCCAGGGGCGTCCCCATCAGGGCCTCCCCCAGCCTGAGGACGGAATCCACGCCCCCTGCCCCTTGGGCGTCCTCGCGCAGGATGGCCTCCGGATCCAGGCGAGCCAGGAGGCGGGCCAACTGGAGCCGCAGGCCTTCCGTGGCCTTCCGGGCCGCGAGCCGCCACACCCGGTGGGCATCGGGCCTGAGGCCCAGCGTCAAAATGCGCCGGGTCATGGCGCGATCCTCCCCATGGCTTCCCCAGATCCGCGCCAGGTGATGGCTGAACTCCAGCATGGGCTCCAGCTCCACCACCGTGAGCCAGGGACCGTAGTGGTCTTCCACCGCCGCGGCCAGATCCTGCTCCAGAACAGGGTCCGGAACCCGGGCCTGGTTCACCCGGATGCGCAGGGTCTCATCCCGCCAGAGAGAGGCCCGCATTCCGCCCAGCTCGTAGAGGAGGATCAGACTCTCGAGCTCCGGCAGGCACCGGGGGCTCGAGGCCCCCCAGGCCTTCTGGGCGTTCCGCCAGCGCAGGGCCAGGGTCCTGGCCGCCCGCCCGTACCGCTTTTCCCCCTTGGCCTCCTCCCCCGTGGCGGATTCCAGGGCACCCAGGGCCGCCCCCAGCAGTGGCAGAGCCCGGTTCTCCGGGGGCAGGGCCCTGGCGCAGACCTCCAGCAGGGAGGTGGCCTGGTGGCGCAGAGCCTTCAGCGCCGAGGGATTGGCCTTGGCCTCCCAGCCCATCTGGGGCGCCACCCCCCGACAGAAATCCAGGGCCGCGACCTCCAGGGGGAGCGGAGCCTGGGCGATTTCCGAAGGGGGAGGGAGGGGCAGAATCACCCAGGCATCCTAGCGCTGCGCCTTGAGGATGGCCTGGAGGAGATCATCCAGCTTCTGGAGGAAGCGGGAGCGGTCCCGGGGCTCGAAGGGGGCCGGGCCCCCGGTGATGGCGCCGGAATCCCTCAGGTAGGCCATCAGTTCGCGGCTGGCCAGGGCGTCCCCGATGGATTCCGGCGTGAAGACCTTGCCCTTGGGATCCAGCACCCGCGCCCCCTTGGCGAGACAGCGGGAGGCCAGGGGGATGTCCGACGTGATCGCCACATCCGTCTCCGTGATGCGCTCGGCGATCCAGTCGTCCGCCGCGTCGAAATGGCCCGTCACCACCACCATCTCCACCAGGGGCCCGATCGGCACGCGGATCCTTCCGTTGGACACCACGAAGACCTTGAAGCCATAGCGCTTCCCCACCCGGAAGACCTCGTCCTTCACGGGGCAGGCGTCGGCGTCCACGTAGATCTGGATCAAGGCAGGTCCTTTCGGTCATGGGAGGGTGCGGCTGGAGGCCGGGGCAGCCTCCCGAAGCAGCCCCAGAGCCAGCGGTGAAACCGGTGAACACCCGTGGGCGCCGCGAACATGAGGAGGCATTGGCCGTGGATCGCCTGGAGACCCAGTTCCTCGCAGAGGCGCAGGGCCTCCGGCGAAGAGGCTCCCTGCTGCAGCCAGACGCGGCGGATGCCGGCCGCCGCCGCGTCCCGCAGGAGCTGGGGGGCCTGGGCGGGCTGGACCACCAGCACCAGTCCGCCCGCGGGCTTCGGCAGGGTCGACAACGAGGCCGCGCAAGGCACACCCTCAAGCTCCGTGGCCTCGGGATGCACGGGCAGCACCTCGTAGCCCTTGGCCCTCAGCTCCCGGAGGAGCGTGTTGCCGAACTTCCCGCCGTTCCGGGAGGCGCCCACCAGGGCCAGGACCTTCTGGGAAAGGAATGCGTCCACCACGTCCTGTCGCGTCATGGTCGCGCTCCGAGATGCCTCTGGAGTTCTGCCGCAATCTCTCCCTGGGGCGTGGGCACGTCCAGTTCGTCATAGAATTCGCAGCGATCCACGAAGTCGCCAACCACTGCGGAAAGGGCCGCCAGCAGAGGGCTCCAGGAGACCAGCAGGGCTGGGGCCAGGAAGCCCATACCCAGGCGCAGGAGACTGACGAGGGGACGCGGGGAGTGTCCCTGCCGGGCAAACAGGCCCTTCCGGTGCGCGTACAGCCCGAACTTCAGCAGCCCGGCACCCAGGGCGAGGGGAGCCAGACCCCCCAGCAGGCCCAGGAGATAGAACCCATTGAGGAGGGTCTGCCCGCTGTGGAGACTCCACTGGCCGGCCCTCAGGGCCACACGGTAGATGCGGTCGATGGCCAGGAGGCCTGCGAAGCCCAGGAGGGCCACCGCCCAGGCCAGGGTCCTCGCCTCGGGCCAGATGAGCAGGTGGAGGCCGCCGAGCCCCAGGAAGGCTCCGGTGAGAACGATCTCGCGGCTGAGCCAGCTCCTGCGGAGATTGAGGATGGCCCGCCAGGCCCGGTCCCTTCGCCCCAGATGCCAGGCCGAGAGAAGCAGGGCCCCCAGGCCCAGCCCCAGGAAGAGGGAGGCGGGCAGCGCGGGTCCGCCGATCAGGGACGCGAGGAACCAGGCCGAAAGCACACCCATGATCGTGGTGAGGAGCAGGAGGGTCCATTCGCCCCGCAGCGTGATCTTGGCCTCGGGGACCCGCAGAAGGTCAGCCAGGAAATCCGCCAGGAGGAGCGGCTCGGGGGCGAAGCCCAGTTCCGGCGGCCCCTCCCGGCGCAGGGGCACGAAGCGGATGGAGGGGCCCAGCTTCGAGGGCGGGAAGCCCGGGATATCGTGATGGGGATCGCCCTCCTTCAGTTCCTCGAAGCCCAGGGCCTCCATGGGGCAGCGGGCCACGCAGGCGGGCTCCAGGCCCTGGGCGAGGCGCTCGGGGCAGAAGGTGCACTTCTGGATGGTGCCCAGGGCGGCGTCGAACCGGGGCGCGTCGTGGGGGCAGGCCCAGGTGCAGTAGCGACAGCCCAGGCAGCGCTCGGCGTGGATCATGACGGCCCCCGTGACCGGATCCTTCGAATAGGCCTCCGCCGGACAGTTCCGCAGACAGGCGGGATCCTCGCAGTGGTGGCAGGCCAGGGAGAGATGGAAATTCGGCAGCTCCGGATGGCGGAAGGTGTTGTACGTATGGACCCGGCGCCAGTTCGGGCCAGGGCCTGCCCCCGCAAAAGACGGAACCACAGAGGGCACAGAGGAAGAAGGAGGGCACAGGGAAGGACCTCGAACGCCATCGTCCTGCTTATGCTCTGTGCCCTTTCCCTCCTTTTCTCCGTGTCCTCTGTGGTTCATTTTTTCTTTTCCAGCCCCTTCCGAGACACGGGACCGGTTCTCCATCCAGCAGCCCACCACGCAGGCCTGGCAGCCCGTGCAGCGGTTGAGGTCGAAGACGAAACGGAAGGCCATCACCCACGCTCCACGTCGACCAGGTTGTCGTGGAAGGCGGCGCCGTGGCCCATGTCCGTCTCCCGGCCTTCGGAGAGGAGATTGACGCTGCCGCCCTCCTGGCTGCCCCAGCCGTTGAAGATCACGACCACACCGGGGCGGAGGCCGAAGTCCAGGCGCACGGGCAGAAAGAGTTCTCCACGGTCATTGAAGATCCGCGCCCGGTCGCCCTGCCCGAGTCCCCTGGCCTGAGCGTCCTCGGCGCCCATGAAGAGGCCAGGCCCGGACTCGAACTGGCGGATGACAGAGAGTGTCAGGAACTGGCTGTGGATGCCGTTCTGGGTGTTGGGCGTGAGGAGCTGGAGGGGGTAGCGGCCCCGGGGACTGGCGGCGCTCTCGAGAGGTTCCCGGTAGGAAGGCAGGGGGTCCACCTGCCACCGGCGCGCGGCCTCCTCGGAGGAGAGTTCGATCTTTCCAGAAGGCGTGGCAAAGCGCAGATCCTGGAACGCTACTTCGGGTGTGCCCGGCGCCAGGACAGGGCCTTCCCGCAACTGGTCCAGGCTGATGCCGAAGGGGTCCAACCGCCCCTGGAGCCAGGCCTCCACCCCCGCATCCGTGGGTGCCGGGAGGAAGGCGTCCAGCTCGGGTTCCGTCATGCCCAGGCGCTGACCCAGGGCCCGGTAGATCTCCGTCTCGGGCCTCACCTCGCCGGGGGGCTCGATCACCTTCTGCCTCAGCTGGAGGTAGGCGTGCCAGTACGCGCCGATGACATCGCTCTGCTCGAAGAGACTCTTGCTGGGCAGGATCAGGTCCGCTTCGCGCGCGGTGTCGGTGAGGCGCTCGTCCACCACCACGCGGAAATCCAGCTTCCGGAAGGCCTCCAGCACCTTCGAGGTCTCGGGGTTCTGGCTCACGGGATTGGCCCGCTCGATCCAGGCGAAGGAGAGCGGAGGGTCCTGCTGGGCCAGCATGTCCCGGCCCAGCCTGGCCGTGCTGATCGAGACACGCGCAACGCCATCGGGCTCGCCGGGCGGGTAGAAGTCCAGGGGGTCCTTCGCGTGTCCGAAGATCTGGGTGGCGAGGTTGGCGTAGACCCAGCCCGCGCCGGACTGGCCGATATTGCCCGTGATGGCCAGCAGGGCGATCATGGTCCTCATGGTCTGGCCCGCGTTGGTGTAGCGCTGCATGCCGAAACCCGCGCAGATCGTCATGGGCTTCACCCGCCCCATCTCTTCCGCCAGGCGCCTGAGCTGGGCTTCGGGCACGCCCGTTACCTCCGCCGTGCGCTCCGGCGTCCAGGTCCGGAGGCTCTCACGGAAGGCCTCGAAGCCCAGCACGTGGGCCGCCAGGAAATCGGGATCGGCGTGGCCCGATGCGCAGATCAGGTGGGCCAGCCCCAGGGCCAGGGCCCCGTCGGTACCGGGCCTGGGCTGGAGGAGCAGGTGAGCCCGTTCGGAGGTCTGGGTCCGGCGGGGATCGATGACGACCAGCGTGGCTCCCTTCACCAGGGCCTGCTCCACGAAGCGCATCTGGTGGATGTTCGTCTCCGCGGCGTTCTTGCCCCAGAGCACGATGAGGCGGGCGTGAGCCAGATCCCAGGGCGCGCTGTGGACGTTCTCCCCCAGCGTGAGGCGCGTGGCCTCCAGCCCGGCGGGCCAGCAGAGATCCCCGTAGGTGGTGGTGCAACCGCCGAAGGCCCGCCAGAAGGCCGTCCCGCAGCCGTTGAGCAGGCCCTTGGTGCCGCTGGCGGAATAGTAGAGAACGCTCTGGGGTCCGGACCTGGCCTTGGCCTCCTGCAGTTTCAAAGCGATCAGATCCAGCGCCGAGTCCCAGGAGATCCGCTCGAAGACCCCCTCCCGCACCCGCCGCAGAGGGTGGAGGATGCGGTCGGGACTGTAGACCCGCTCCAGGTAGCTGAGACCCTTCAGGCAGGCGCCCTCGGGCGTGGCGAGGTTGCCCGGATGGGGGTCGATGGCAGTCACGCGCCCAGCCGCAACCGTCACCCGCAGGGCACAGGTGCTGTAGCAGTTGCGGGGACAGGCTGTGGTGAAGACGGGCATGGGACACCGGTTGAACCAGTCTACCTGTCCGCCGACACTGGAGCCCATGCAGCTTCATCTGAGCGCCGCCCTGAAACACTTCCTCGCCTCCCTGGAGGGCCCCGCCCAGGCCCAGGTCCGCCAGGCCGTCCTCCGGGAGGCCGAGCGGCTCCGGTCCCTGCCCCCTGGCAGCGGCCGCGCCCGGGAACTGCACCGCAGGCTCGACGAGACGATCCAGTCCTTCCTGGCCGACAGGCCGGATCTGGCGGGCGCCATCCGCTGCGGGAAGGGCTGCTCCCACTGCTGCCGGGTCTTCGTGGGCATCACAGGGGACGAGGCGGGGCTCCTGGCGGAAGCCGTGAAGGCGGGAGATGCGTCCATCGATGCGGCCCGGATGGAGGTCCAGCGGCACTGGAGGGCCCCGGAGGATTTCGCCACCCATTCCCAGGAAGAGGCGACCTGCGTGTTCCTCCAGGAGGACGGCAGCTGCGGCGCCTACGCCCACCGCCCCGCCGCCTGCCGGGCCCTCCTGGTGGCCAGCGATCCCCAATTCTGCCGCCAGGCGGATCGCACCACGCGGATCCTGGCCATCATCAACCCCGCCGCGGAAGGGTTGCTGTCCGCCGCCCGCACAGCCGACGCCGCCGAAGCGCCAGGCGAATCCAATCTCCTGGCGCGGCGGTTATGGGCGGCTCTCGAGCTCCGATCAGGCTGCCAAAAGGAGAACCACAGAGAGCACAGAGAATGAAGGAGAGGGCACAGAGAAAAGAAATCCAGATATCGTCTGGCGCTTTTCTCCGTGTTCTCTCCTTCATTCTCTGTGCCCTCTGGGGTTCAGCTTTTCCGCGAACGCATCATACCGATTCGTGTTCAATGATCTAGAATGCTGTCGGGCGTTCGAAGCCGCTCCGCATCGCAGCTTCGGCCCCTGGCCGGTCTGCGCTGCTGGGCTTGACGCGCTCTGCTTCGAGAGAAGCTATCTTCGAACGCACCTTGGCATCACTCGTGTTCGCTGCCCTTCACGGCATCGATGTGGCCCCGGATCTCGGCGATGGTCTCGGCCAGCACGTTATCGATCATGCTCTTGGGCGGCGTCTTGATGAGGTCCCGCTCCATGAGCACCTGGGTGATCTCGCGAGCCTCCTTGATATCCCGGTCCGCGGTCTGGAGGACCTCCTTGGGGCTGATAATCCGCTGAGCCACGCCATCCTTGATGGCCTGGGCCGCCACGTCCGAAGCCTCCCGGGGGAAGACGTCCACATCATCCATGCTGGGCATGATGTGGTCCCTGTCCAGCCCCCGGAGCTGCTGGGCCCTGGCGAGGGAATGGGCCGCGGCGATGGCCATGTTGTCCGTGACGCGGGAGGCGTGGACCAGGAGGCTGCCCTTGAGCAGTCCGGGGAAGCACATGGAGTTGTTCACCTGGTTGGGAAAGTCGCTGCGGCCCGTGGCCACGATGAAGGCGCCGGCGTCCTTGGCGTCGTGGGGGTAGATCTCCGGCACCGGGTTGGCGCAGGTGAAGACGATGGCCTTCTCCGCCATGGCGCTGATCCATTCCTTCTTCACCGTGTCGGGGCCCGGCGTGGAGAGCGCGCAGAGGATATCGGCGCCCTTGCAGGCCTCCAGGATGTCGTCGACCCTCTGGGGGTTCGTCGCCTGGCAGATCTGCCACTTGCGGTAGAAGCGGGCGTCCTGGCGGACATCATCCCGCCCCGCATGGAGCCCGCCCTTGGAATCGAAGGCGGTCACGTTCTTCGGGTCCATCCCCTCCGCCAGCATGAGGCGGATGATGGTCGCATTTGAAGCGCCCGCGCCGAGAAAGACGGCTCTGACTTTCTTCCAATCCTTGCCCGCCAGCTTGATGGCATTGATCATGCCCGCCAGGGTCACGCAGGCCGTGCCCTGGGCGTCGTCGTGCCACACGGGAATGCCGCAGTCCTGCAGTTCGTCCAGCACCTTGAAGCAGTTGGGCTGGGAGATGTCTTCCAGGTTCACGGCGCCGAAGGAGGGGGCCACCATCCGCACGAAGTCGATGATCTTGTCCGGCGAGTGCTCGTGCTTGGTCTTCGGGTGGAAGTCGAAGCCGGGCTTGTGGGCGTCGGGTTCCGGGTGCGTGTTGATGCACAGGGAGGTCGCGTTCACACCCCCCAGGTAGTACATCAGGAAGGCCTTCCCCTCCATCACGCCCAGGCCGCCGCTGGGGGTGCAGTCGCCGTCCCCGAGCACCCGAGTGGAGTCGGAGACGATGGCCACCAGGTTGCTCCGGTTGCTCAGATCGTAGGAGCGCAGGTTGTTGTCTCGGATGGCCGTGGAGACAGCCGAGACGCCGGGCGTGTACCAGACGCCGAACCAGCCGAAGCCGTAGATCCCGGCCTTGGGGACGGTCATCATCTTGCCGCCGTAGAATTCGTGGGCCGTGAGCGAGAGTCGCTTCAGGAACACGGTCTGGGCCTTGGCGATCTCCGCGGGCGTGAATTCCTTGGGGAACAGTTCCTTCAGGTTCGAGAGATCGAGGTAGGAAGGGAAACTCATGGTGTCCTCCGCGAGTGGGCAAACCAGCAGCTATGGCCGAAAGAGAGAGGGCCAATGGACCACGCCGAGTTGATAATTGCAATTCACGTCTTGAAAGCAGAAGGAATATTAGGTCATTCCAGGCCCGAGGCAAGCTTGGGGCGCGTCCGATAACACGCTGCGACCGGGAACTCCCCTTCGCCCTCCGGGGCACGAGCCTGGTTCGCGCTGGCCCATGCCGCCACTCGGGTCGGCGGGTCCCAGCTGCGGACGCATGCGCCCTTCGCTACCCGCTCCGGCCCTCGCCTCGGCGGCTACCGGGCGTGCACCTGGAGTCGGGCACTCCCGGACGCAGCGCGCCCCAGTTCGGCCTTCAGCCGAGCCTGGTTCGCGCTGCTCTACGCCGCCTCCTGCGTCGGCGGCTACCGGGAGTGCACCCTTGGGGTCAGCCAGCGGCCTCTTCGAACTTGGCCTGCATTTTTCGCTGGGCCCGCTGGGTGCTCCAGAAGCCCCACAGCGCCCCCAGGGCGCCCGTGAAGACACCGGTGAAGCCGAGGACCAGCAGGCTCCGCAGGGAGAAGAAGCCGCTCCGGGCCAGCTGCACCAGCAGGGGCGAAAGGCCTCCCAGCCCCCGGCTGAGCGGCAGCCAGAGCCCCAGGAGGGCCAGCACCGCCAGCAGGCTGGCCAGGAGCCCCAGGACTCCCCCCTCCACCAGGAGCGGGGTGCGGATGAAGCTCTCCGTGGCTCCCACGAGGCGCATGATGGCGATCTCCTCTTCCCGGGCCAGGATGCTCATGCGGATGACGTTGCCCGTGGAGAAGCCCGCGGCGATCAGGAGGAGGAAGCCCAGGGTGCCCAGGGCCTGGCGCAGGAGCGCCGCGGATTTCTGCAGGGTCTCCAGGCGCTGCTGGTCCACCACCACATCCCCGACCCCGGGGATCTGTTTGAGGCTCTCCCCCACCTCGAGGGCCCGCCGACCCGCCAGCAGATCCTTCCGCAGGTTCAGCTCCAGGCTCTCGGGGATGGGTTCCTTGCCCAGGCTCTCCAGCATGAGCCCGGCCTCCCGGGTCGTCTCGAGGAAACGCCGTGTCCCCTCCGCGCTGGTGATCCGCTTCACCTCGCTGAACCGGGGATCCCGCTTCAGCATGACTTCGGCCGCCTCCAGGCCGGAGCCCTCGGCGGCGAAGACCGTCACCCTGGCCTGGGCCTCCATGCGGGAGACCCAGCGATCCAGGCTCTCCACCGCCAGCAGGCCGCCCCCCGCCAGGAGCAGCCCCGAGGCGAGGGTGAGCACTGCCAGAATGTGCTGGCCCCGATGCCGCAGGATGTCCTTGGCCACATCCCGGAGCAGCACGCCCACCAGGCGCAGCCAGGGCATTCAGTTGCTCCCGTCGAAGGCGAGGCCCGGGATGGTGGCGGTGCCCAGGGTCAGGGCCTTGGGATCCCCGCCCAGGCTCGGGCTCTTCCAGAGCCAGACCCGGTTGGAGAAGGCCTTGACGATACAGTCCGCCCCCCCCAGCCAGTCCTTGTTCCCGCCGTGGGCGATGATGCGCAGATTGGGCTGCCCGGCCGCCGTGCCCAGGAACCGGCTGGGGGGCTGATCGTACGAGGAGGTGAAGGCGCTATCGGTGAAGGCCGCGACGGGCCCCAGACTGGCGGCCTCGGCATTGGCTCGGCAGACATAGAGGAGGTTGTTCCCCGTCGTATCCAGCGCCAGACAACCCCCGGTAGCCGTATCTGCCAGGGTCGTGGAGGCGCCCACGATCACCTGGGTGCTGAAGGCCGAGGAGGTTCCGACGCGCAGGCGCGCGCCCGTGTAGACGGTGCCGCTTCCGGACGAGGTCACAGAACTCCCCCCGGAGAAGTAGGCGTAGACCCGCCCCTGGACCACGGCCACCCCCGTCCCTCCCGTGTCTGGCCCCCCGGCTTCCGAGCTGGTGGTCTGGAGGGCCAGGAGGGGCGCTGTGCTCAGCGGGTAGAGACCCCCGTAGTTTCCCGGATTCGCCACGACCCAGATTCGCGTCTGCGAGGTGCCGTTCTCGGAGACGTAGAGCGTGCCCGTGGTGGGATCCACGGACGCCTGCCCGAAGGTGCTGCCCAGCAGTCTCGTAGTGCTGTCCAGGGTGAAAGTGGCGATATCGGCCAGGGCGGAGAGGTCACCGCTCTTCTTGTCAGCCTGCTCGATGCGCACCACCACGCCGCCCGCATCCACGAGGAAGAGCCGCTTGGCGGTGATGTCGAAACAGACCCCCCCCACGGCAGGGGTCGTGAGGCCGCTCGTGATGAGGCTCCCGGTGATAGTGCGGGTGGGGGTCGTGTCCCCGCCGGAGACCACATTGGCATAGAGAGTGGCGGTGTCGTCCCAGGCCATCACGGTGGCTTTAGAGCTGTCGAAGACGTAGAGCCCTGTGTTGGAGGTGGAACCGCCCTGGCCCGCGTCCACGCAGGCCAGCTGGAAGGAGAGCGACAGCAACACCGCTCCGGCGAAACCGAGCGTTCTTCGAAGGTTCATGGCGACTCCCGAGCTACTTGCTGAAGAGTGCCTTGAGTTGGACATTCAGGTTCTTCACCATTTCGGCATCACACCCGGCATCCACGGCCCCCCGGGAGATCGTGAGGGCCAGGTTCTTCACCGCCTCCGGGCCCTCGCCGGCATTCACCCGCCGGATGGCCTCGGCCAGCAGATCGTTGACCATGCCGTGGTGGTGGGGAGGCAGGGCCCCCCGGGCCGCGGTGGCGATGCGCTGGGAGAAGGCGTTCAGCTTGGTGATCTTCACCGGATCCGTGACCGCTCCGGCCAGGGGGGGTGGAGGCGGGACGGGAGGGGGAGGGGGAGGCAGGGGGGCGGCTTCCGGTTCCGGTTCCGGCTCGAAGGCGTCGGTGGCCACGGGGAAGCCCTGGGGAGGCAGATTCACCGGAGGCAGGAAGTAGGACGGCTCGGGGGGTGGGGGGGCGGGAACTGGAGCCTGGGGGGCGAACTCCGCAGGCAGTTCGGGCTTCTTCCCGGAGCGCACGCCCTTGAGGAGCACCTGGCCGGTCATCACCAGATCGTAGAGATCCTTGGCCACGGTCAGCACGGGCTTCTGCATGACCTCCGCCAGTTCCGCCACGGTGAACCAGCCGCTGATGAGGCCGAGCAGCTTGGCCTGGCGGGGATTGACGCCCTGGAGCGTCTCGCCCGGCAGGAGCGTGGAGGAAGGATAGAGGTCCAGCGAGCTGATCTTCTGGCTGATGACGCGCCATTCGTCCATCCGGCGGTGCATCTCCATCAGCACGGCGGCGTTCGACTTGGTGATCGAGGGCGCGGCATCGAAACTGCCCTCCTCGAAGTGGTAGGTGCCGTCCAGCCACAGCGCGACTTCGTAGACGGCGTCCAGGCCCTGGGCCTCATTCGTCACGGCGTGGATCAGCTTGCCGTCCTTCATGTAGATCTTGGCCCGCTTGGGTTCGTCGATCACGTGGAAGCAACCGCTCTTCCCGCTCTGACTGACCAGCTGGATGATGTCGGGAAGCGGCGCTTCACGCATGGAACCTTGAATGAGCCCCTGGGACATTCGGAATCCCCTTCTCCGGAAAGCATGTTTGGCAGAAAAGTAAATATAGCATGACCGCCCCGTTCAAAAAGGGGCCCTTCCCCTGGAATTGGGCCTGGGGGATGCTGGAGGCATGACCGGCCCCTCTCCCCGCGCCTCAGGCGCTCACCCTTCGGGCGGCAAGGCCCCTGGGGGGCCCTCCGTCCCATCCTCCCTTCCCTTCCTGCAGGCGCGCCCATGAACCGACCCTTCGCTTCCATTGAAGAGGCCATCGAGGCCATCCGGATCGGTCGGATGCTGACTCGCGCCTCCGGCGCTCGCCCTTCGGGCGGCAAGGCCCCTGGGGGGCCTTCCGTCCCATCCTCCCCTTCCCGCCGAGGGGTGTGCCCATGAACCGGCCCTTCGCCTCCATCGAAGTAGCCATCGCAGCCATCCGAGTCGGTCGGATGCTGACTCGCGCCTCCGGCGCTCGCCCTTCGGGCGGCAAGGCCCCTGGGGGGCCTTCCGTCCCATCCTCCCTTTCTCGCCGAGGGGTGTGCCCATGAACCGGCCCTTCGCCTCCATCGAAGAAGCCATCGAAGCCATCCGCATCGGTCGGATGGTGGTGGTGGTGGACGACGAGGACCGGGAGAACGAGGGGGACCTCACGCTGGCGGCGCAGCATGTCACGCCGGAGGCCATCTCCTTCATGGCCACCCATGGCCGAGGCCTCATCTGCACGGCCCTGGAGGGCGAACTCCTGGACCGCCTCCACATCCCGCCCATGGTGCAGAACAACACCAGCCCCTTCGAGACGGCCTTCTGCG
>JAYSNJ010000051.1:0-28002 GCA_043723905.1 Holophagaceae bacterium | reverse complement strand
GATCAACGGCGCGACGATGGTGGCGTCCGATTCGACGATGAACTTGGGCGTCGTGATGCCCAGCTTGCCCCAGGTGATCTTCTCATTGGGCACGGCGCCGGAGTAGGAACCGTAGCTGGTGGTGCTGTCGCTGATCTGGCAGAAGTAGCCCCAGAGGGGCACGCTGGTGCGCTCCAGGTCCTGGTGGAGCATGGGCACCACGCAGATGGGGAAGTCGCCGGCGATGCCGCCCCCGATCTGGAACATGCCCAGGGGCGCGTCCTTCGTCACCTTCGTGTAGTGCTCCGCCAGCCAGGTCATGTACTCGATACCGCTGCGCACGGTGTGGACGTTCTTGATATCGCCCCGGATGATGGCGGCGGCGTACATGTTGCCGAGGGTGCTGTCCTCCCAACCCGGCACGACGATGGGCACGTTCTTTTCGAGAGCGGCCAGCATCCAGGAATCCTTGGGGTCGATCTGGTAGTGCTCCACGAACTTGCCAGCCTTCAGGACCTTCTGGAAGAACTCGTGGGGAAAGTACCGCTCGCCCTTGGCGTCGGCGTCCATCCAGACTTCCAGCATGGCCTTCTCCATGCGCCGCATCGCCTCCATCTCGGGAATGCAGGTGTCCGTCACGCGGTTCATGTGGCGGTCCAGCAGGCCCTTCTCGTCCTCGGGCGTGAGATCCCGGTAGTTGGGCACCCGCTCGTAGAAGTCGTGGGCCACGAGATTGAAGATGTCCTCCTCCAGGTTGGCGCCGGTGCAGGTGATGAGGTGGATCTTGTCCTGGCGGATCATCTCGGCCAGGGAGAGCCCCATCTCCGCGGTGCTCATGGCCCCCGCGATGGAGATCATCATCCTGCCGCCCTGCGCCAGGAAGGCCCGATAGCCTTCCGCGGCGTCAATGAGGGCCGCGGCGTTGAAGTGGCGGTAGTGGTGCTGGATGAAGCTGCCGACGGGACCTAGGGAAGGGGACTTGGACATGGGAACCTCGCTAATCGACGGTGATGGACTTCGAGACATTCTTGGGGGCATCCGGATGGACGCCGTGATCGGCCACGGTGAGGCGGTCCAGGTACTCCATCTTGAGGACCGACATGCGGAAGGCCAAGCGCTGAAGCGCCACGGTGGCCGCAAAGACGAAGAGATTGGGATCCCCGGAGGGGGGGATCTCCAGGTACTTGGACCAGTAGTTGGCCTGGCCCATGGGCTTGCCCTGGACAGCCAGGGCCAGCTCCGCATTCTTTTCTGCCACCAGCACGATATCGGCCCCCCGGATCTTGTGGGTGTGGATCTGGCTGATGGTGATGCGCACATCCCGCTCATCCCCGGGACAGACGAAGATCAGGGGATAGTTGGAGAACCGCGTTTCCACGAGCTGGGGCCAGGCCTTCAGGGATTCCAGACCGCCCGCGAAGGGGCGCCCGTCCCGCTCGGCCTCGTAGGCCTCCAGGAGACCGGCCAGATCGTGGATGGAGAAGAGGGTGTTCTTGCCCAGGATCGTGTTGGGACCGTGCTTGAACTCCGCGGCATCGTAGCCTTCCGCATGGTTCAGCACCACCTCGCGGATCTTGAGCGCGCCTTCCCGGGCCAGGCCGATGAGCCCCGTGCCCAGGATGTGGAGGCTGGGCTCCAGGTTCAGGCGCTGGGCGGCCTCCTCGATATCCTTTTCGCAAGTCCGCAAGGTCTCTGCAATGAGCGCCTTGGCGCGGCTGAGCCGCTCGATGAGCTTCCGCTCCGTGAGAGAAAACGAAGCCGCCAGCACATAGAGGATGGCGACCTGGTTGAGGAAGCTCTTGGTGGCGGCCACGGCGATCTCGGGGCCACAGAGGATGGGCAGGTAGAACTCGGTCAATTCCTGGGGGATGCGGCTGTTCTCGTTGTTGACCAGCGCGACCCGGCGGAGCCCCGGCACCCGGGCCCGCACATCCTGGAAGATATCCACCAGATCCTTGGTCTCGCCGCTCTGGGTGATCCCGATGAGAAGATCCCTGGCACTGAGGGTGTTCATGTACATCGAGCGGAACATGCCTGGATTGCAGGGAAATACCGCCACGCCCGCCAGGTTGTTGAAGAAGTAGCCCGCGGTGAGAGCCGCATGGTACGAAGTGCCCGAGGCCACCAGGAAGACGCGCCCGCCCTCCTTCTGCGCCTCGCGGATGGCCTGCACCAGTTCCTGGAGGTGGCGCGTGACGCGACGGCGCTTCTTCCAGACGAAGACCAGATCGAAGAGGGCCAGGGGCTCCCAGGCCTCCGGATCCAGGCGCGCCAGATCCATCAGCAGGGCGCGCTCGTCCGAGAGGGGATTCCCCCGGTGGGCCCTGAAGACGTCGGCATGGGGCTGGACCCGGGCAGCCAGTTCCCGGTGAGCGGGGTCCGCCAAGAGCTTGGCGAAGGCCTTCCGCAAGGCCTCCTCATCGGGAGCCAGGTAGAGGGCCAGGACTCTGTCCAGCAGGGTCCCGCAGAGGTCCTTGCGGTCCTCGAAGGCCGCGAAGAGCCCCGCGGCCTGGGGATCCTGGAAGTAGTACCGCAGGATCTGGTCCAGGTTGTCCGGGGAGGAGGCGATCTCCTGCTCCATGAAATACCGGAAGGGGGGCCGCAGTCCCGTATCCCTGACATTGAGCTTGGAGCGCTTGGGCTGGGGCACGGAGAAACGGAGCTCCTGCCCCATGGAAAAGACCAGGTATTCCCGCTCGGTGAACCAGAGGCCCTCGCCTTCCAGAAGCGGGATGAGCATGCGGGTCTTGGAGAGCACGGAGGTCAGGTCGCTGGAGACCACCACGAAATCCCCGAAGGCATCGGTGCCGATCCCCGCATAGAGCGAGGACCCGGACTTCACTGCCACCACGCCAGGCACCTTGGGATCCGCGAAGGCGGCAGCATAGGAGCCCTCGGCTGCGGCATCCGCCTTGCGGGCCCCATCGATGAGCAGGAAGACGCCCTCCGGGATCGGCTCCGTCAGCCCCGCCCCGGCATAGGCGCTGCGGGAGGCACTCAGGACGGGCCCTGGATTGGCGAGGTTTTCCGCGAAAAAGTGCTCCGCGAGATGGGTGATCATCTCGCCATCGTTGTCGGAGACGACCCTATGCCCCTGGGCCGTGAGATAGGGCTTGAGGGTATCGGTATTGGAGATGTTGCCGTTGTGGGCCCCGACGAACTCCACCTTGCAGGCCACGTGGTGGGGCTGGCTGTTCACCTCCGTCACGGCGCCATAGGTGGCCCATCTCACCTGGCCGATGAAGCGCTGACCGGACTGCCGGTCGATGCCCAGTTCAGGCACCACGCGGCTGGGGGCCCCGACCTTCTTGAGCAGCCGGATCGCGCGGTCCGCACCGATGAAGGCGGCTCCCGTGGAATCGTAGCCGCGGTATTCGAGCCGCTTCAGCAGCTCACCGCCCTCCCGGCCCAGGGCCGGGTTCTCGTTCGCGTAGCAGAGGGAGACGATTCCGCACATTTCAGGAGGCTCCTTGGATTCACCGATTCAACCCAGACGCTTGATGAATTCGGCCTGGTCCACGACATAGCGGACATGGGTGCCCTCACCGATCTTCCCCTGTTCGTCCCACATTTCCCCGCTGAAGGAGATGCGCTTGCCCTCCACCGCCCTCACTGTGGCGAGGCAACGGACCCGCTGGCCGATCCGGGTGGCCTTCAGGTGGCAAACGGCGACCTCCACGCCCACCGTGGCCCAGCCCGCAGGCAGCAGCGGATCCACGGTCTGGAGGGCTGCGCTTTCGAACAGGGCGACCAGGGAAGGCGTGCTGAAGACATCCAGGGCCCCCGAGGCCACGGCTGCCGCAGACTCCCGGGGCTCGGTCAGCTTTTCGAAGGTGTGGCAAAGGCCGGGCTGGAGGGCACTGAGCATGGCGATTTCCCTCCCTAGACGTGCATCCGCTGAAGCAGTGTGGCACCGGCGACGGCGATCGCGATCATTCCCAGCAGAGCCAGCAAGACCAGGAGGCCCATGAGAGCCACGCCCGTCCAGAAACGGCCGGCCGGACACTCCTCGTCCCAGAGGAGACAGGCGGGCCCGCCGTAGACCAGGCTCGCAATGAACCCCATCACCACGAAGCCGAAGCAGCCGCCCGCCAGGGCGCCCGCGCCCCAGAACAGAGCCCAGCCTGCCACCACCCATCCGACGGCCCATTTGCGGACCGGTTGGAGGTTCATCAGCAGGGCGATGCCCAGGCCCGTGTTCACCAGCATGGCGATGCTGTCGGCAGGACCATGCTTGCCGAAGGCGTAGCCCACCATCCCCAGGACGCCCCAGAGCAGGAGGAAGGCCCCGGCAACGCGCAACCGATGACGCCCTGGCCCCTCGGGTTCCTCGGCGAAGGAACGGGGCGTCACCGCTGGATGGAGGGGGAGTTCGGGCGCCTTGTATTGTGTTGGCGCAGGGTGCTGGGGTCTCGAGGCATGGGCCTCCAGATCCAGCGCGATGCCCGTGGAGGCTCGGGGTTCTATCCCTGGATTCTGTGCCGCCGGCGGGGGAGGGATGGGAACCCGGGGGGACGAGAGGGGCTCCGGAAGGCTCAGGACCCGCGCCAGAGGCGTCCAGGCACCCGCTACCCTGTCTGAACGAACGGCATCTTCCAGGGAAAATATCTTCTGGGTGGCCCCGATGCGGAGACTCGAAAGGGTGAGTCCCGAAAATTCGCGCCCCTCCCGGGTGCGGACCGTGAAGGTGTCCTGGAAGGACTCCAAGGGCTACTCCAGTCCGAGCTTCTGCGGCTGACCACTCTCGTCGGGCCCGGGCTGAGCCATTTCCGCTTCGGCCTGGTCCAGGTCCTCCTCCTCTTCCAGGGCCTGGGCACTGGCGTCGATCATGGCCAGGCCCACGACCCGGTCATCCTCGGAAGGCAGGTTCAGCAGCTTGACCCCCATCGCCGCGCGTCCCGTCTTGCGGACCTCGTCGATGGCGAAGCGGATGACCATGCCCTCCTGGCTGATGAGGAGGCAGCCCTCGCCCGGCTTGACCAGGACGGAGCCGACCACGTGGCCGTTGCGCACCCCGGCGCGGATGTTGATGACGCCGGTGCCGCCGCGGCCCTGGAGCCGGTAGTCCTGGAGCAGGCTGCGCTTGCCGTAGCCCTTCTCCGTGACCGTGAGCAGCATTCCATGCTCGGCGGTGCTCTCGTCGGCCTCGACGCCCTCAGGCAGATCGGGTAGCGGGTCGGCCACCTCCATGTCCACGATGTGGTCGCCGGCCCCCAGCCTCATGCCCCGCACACCGGTGGCGGTGCGGCCCATGGAGCGCACATCCTCCTCCGAGAAGCGGATGGCCTTGCCCTGGGCGCTGATCAGCAGGATCTGCTGCTGGCCGTTGGAGACCCGGACGCTGATCAGGCTGTTGCCCTCGTCGATGTTCAAGGCGATGAGCCCGTTGCTGCGGATGTTGGCATAGGCGCTGAGCGCCGTCTTCTTCACCGTGCCATCGCTGGTGGCGAAGACCAGATGATGGTCCTCGGGGAATTCCCGCAGGGCCATGAGGGTCACGACCTTCTCGTCATCCTTGAGACTGATGAGGTTCTTGATGTGCTTGCCGCGATTGGCCGCGCCGCTCTCGGGAATGTCGTAGACCTTGATGGCATGGGCGTAGCCCCGGTCCGTGAAGATCAGGAGCGTGTCGTGGGCCTTGGTGAGGAAGAGCCGCTCGACGAAATCCTCGTCCTTGGTCTTCATGCCCAGCTTGCCCTTGCCGCCCCGCTTCTGGCGGCGGTAGGTGGAGAGCTCCGTGCGCTTGATGTAGCCCGCCTTGGACATGGTGATGGCCATGGGATCGTCCGGGACCACGTCCTCCATGCGGATATTGCCGGTGAAACCGACGATCTCGGTGCGGCGAGCGTCCCCGAACTGATCGGAAATCGAGACCAGCTCCTCCTTGATGACGGCCATGAGGAGGCTGTCGTCGGCGAGAATCGCCTTCAGGTGGGCGATGGCCCTCTCGATTTCCGCGAGTTCCTCGAGGATCTTCTCCCGCTCCAGGCCCGTGAGGCGCTGGAGGCGCATATCCAGGATCGCCTGGGCCTGCCTTTCGGAGAGGGCCAGGGTGGGGTTCTTCTTGAGGGCCGCCTCGGTGGCGAACTTGCCCTGCATGAGCCCCTGCTTCGCCTCTTCGGGGCCCGCAGCAGCCCGGATCAGCTTGATCACCGCATCCAGATGGTCCAGGGCGATCTTGAGGCCCAGCAAGATGTGATGGCGCTCCTCGGCCTTCCTCAGCTGGAACATGGTGCGGCGCGTCACCACTTCGCGCCGGAATCCCAGGAATTCCTTGAGGATCTCCTTCAGGGTGCAGACCCGAGGCTGACCGTTCACGATGCAGAGCATCGTGATGGGGAAGCTGCTCTGGAGGCCCGTCTGCTGGTAGAGCTGGTTGAGCACGATGTCGCTGGGCTCGTTCTTCTTGAGCTCCACGACGAGGCGGATCCCGTCCCGGTCGGACTCGTCCCGCAGATCCCCGATGCCATCGATCTTCTTCTCGTTGACGAGGTCGGCGATCTTCTCGGTGAGGGTGGCCTTGTTCACCTGGTAGGGGAGTTCCGTGAAGACCAGCTGCTCCAGCTCGCCCTTGTTCTTGATGCGGACGATCTCCACGTGGGATTTGGCCCGGACGATGCAGCGGCCCCGGCCCGTGCGGTAAGCGTCCACCACGCCTTCCGTGCCCAGCATCATGCCGCCGAGGGGAAAGTCCGGTCCCTTGATGTGCTCCATCAGACCCTCGAGACCCAGAGACGGATCCTCGATGAGGGCGATCAGGGCGCCGCAGCATTCCTTCAGATTGTGGGGCGGAATGCTGGTGGCCATGCCCACGGCGATGCCCTGGCTGCCGTTCACCAGCAGGTTCGGGAACCGCGTCGGGAGCACCAGGGGCTCCGTCAGGCTGTCGTCGTAGTTGGGGCCGAAATCGACGGTGTCCTTGTCGATGTCCTCCATCATTTCGGAGGCCAGCCGGGCCATGCGGGCTTCGGTGTAGCGCATGGCGGCGGCGCTGTCGCCATCGATGGAGCCGAAGTTGCCCTGACCATCCACCAGCGGATGGCGCATGGAAAACGGCTGAGCCATGCGGACCAGGGTGTCATAGATGGCCGAGTCGCCGTGGGGATGGTACTTGCCCATCACATCGCCGACCGTGCGGGCCGACTTGCGGTAGGCACGGTTCCACAGGTTGCCGGATTCGTTCATGGAGAAGATCACCCGGCGGTGCACGGGCTTGAGGCCGTCCCGCACATCCGGCAGGGCGCGGCCTACGATCACGCTCATGGCGTAATCCAGGTAGGACTTCCGCATCTCCCTTTCGAGTTCGATGGGTTCAATGCGCTGGGACTTCGGTTCGTTTTGTTCCACGTGGAACCCTCTTTCAAATGCCGCCAGGTCACCCCATGGTGCCCTGGTCCAGAATGGTTCTGACTAGACGTCCAGGTTCTCTGCCAGGAGGGCGTTGTCCTCGATGAAACGGCGCCGTGGTTCCACGGCGTCGCCCATGAGGATCGTGAAAATCTCGTTGGCCTCCACCACGTCTTCCACCTGCACCCTGAGCAGGGTCCGGCGCTCGGGATCCATGGTGGTCTCCCAGAGCTGTTCGGGGTTCATTTCGCCCAACCCCTTGTAGCGCTGGAGGCTCAATCCCCGCTTTCCCTCGTCGAGAATGGAGACCAGGAGATCCTCGGCCCGGGTGAAGGACATCTCCTTGGGCTGGGCCTTGGCGGGCACCGCCTCCTCGGATTCGTCCCCGTCTTCGGCGGGCTTGACGGCCGAAGTCCGGCGCAGCTTCAACTCGCCGCCCCGGAAGACCGCAAGATCCTGCTTGAGCGCCATCAGACGGCGGAACTCTCCCCAGTGGGCCACATGCTGATCAATCCAGAGGGCGATGGGTCGAGCCAGGTGCATGCAGGTCAGCTTGAGGGTGTGGATGGCCGGGACAGCTGGGCCCTCCCCCTCGAGGGCCTCAGTGGCCTCCGTGCTCGACAACTCCACCTGTCCAAGCCCCAGGGCTGTGAGACGGTCAGCCAGTTCGGCCACGCTCTCGGCGGAACCGAAGCGGTTGTCGTCCAGGAGACCTTCGGCGAGGAGCGCCTCCACAAGGGCGCGCGAATAGCCGCGCCGCTCCAGCTTGGCGAAGAGGGTCTTCACCTCGCCCCACTTCTTCATCTCGCGAACGAGGGCCGCATCCTTCACTTCGACACCCGAAGGTAGGGTCAACGTCCAGCCATCCAGAGCCTTGTGGAAGAGGTACTCCTCCAGGGCCCGCTCGTCCTTGAGATAGCGCTCCTGCTTGCCCTTCTTGACCTTGTAGAGGGGGGGCTGGGCGATGTAGACATGCCCGCGGAGCACCAGTTCCGGCATCTGGCGGTAGAAGAACGTCAGGAGAAGGGTGCGGATATGGCTGCCGTCCACGTCGGCGTCCGTCATCAAGACGATCTTGTGGTAGCGGAGGTTCTCGATCTTGAAATCCTCCTGGCCGATGCCCGTGCCGAAAGCCTGGACCAGGAGCCGCAGTTCCTGGTTGCCGACGATCTTGTCGAAGCGGGCCTTCTCGACGTTGAGGACCTTGCCGCGCAGGGGCAGGATGGCCTGGTTCGTGCGACTGCGCCCCTGCTTGGCGGAACCGCCGGCGGAATCGCCCTCCACCAGGAAGAGTTCGCAGAGCGCCGGATCCTTCTCCTGGCAGTCCGCCAGCTTGCCGGGGAGGCCCGCGCTGTCCAGGGAGCCCTTGCGCCGGGTCAACTCCCGGGCCTTGCGGGCTGCCTCCCTGGCCCTAGCGGCCTCGATGGCCTTCTCCAGGATCGCCTTGGCCTCCCGGGGGTTCTCCTCAAAGAAGCTTGTGAGCCTGTCGTAGACGACGGTCTGGACGATGCCCTTGACCTCGCTGGAGACGAGCTTGTCCTTGGTCTGGCTGCTGAACTTGGGATCCGGGACCTTGGCCGAGATCACCGCCGTGAGGCCTTCGCGGACATCCTCCCCCGAGAGGGTCACCTTGCTGGACTTCAGGAGGTTGTTCTTCTCGGCGTAGGTGTTGATCACGCGCGTCATGGCGGCCCGGAAGCCCTCCAGGTGGGCACCTCCGTCCCGATTGCGGATGTTGTTCGTGAAGCAGAACAGGGTCTCCTGGTAGGTGTCATTCCACTGGAGGGACACCTCCACGACCACGCCCAGCTTGGTGTCCTCGATGTGGATGGGGGGCTTGTGAAGCACCGTCTTGTTGCGGTTCAGGTGCTCCACGAAGGCGTCGATGCCGCCGGCGTTGACGAAATCGTGGCTCTCCCCGTTGCGTTCATCGGTGATGCGGATGTGAACGCCCTTGTTCAGGTAGCTCAGTTCGCGCAGGCGCTGGCTGAGGGTCTCGTAGGAGAATTCCAGCTTCTCGTGGAAGATCTCGGTGTCGGGCTTGAAGCGCACGCGGGTTCCCCGGCGAGTGGTGGGCCCCACCAGCGCCAGGGGTGCATCGGCATGCCCCCGGCTGAAGGTCATGGCATGCTCGCAGCCGTCCCGCCAGATCGTGAGCCAGAGCCGCTCGGAAATGGCGTTCACGCAGGACACCCCGACGCCGTGGAGGCCGCCGGAAATCTTGTAGGAGTTGTCGTCGAATTTTCCGCCGGCGTGGAGGACCGTCATGATGACTTCGGCCGCACTGCGGTTCTCTTCCTTGTGGAGATCCGTGGGGATGCCGCGGCCGTTGTCCTCGACCGAGCAGCTGCCATCGTCGTGAATGATCACGTCCACACGGGTGCAATAGCCAGCCAGGGCCTCGTCGATGGCGTTGTCCACCACCTCGTAGACCATCTGGTGAAGACCACTGCCATCGTCCGTATCCCCGATGTACATGCCCGGGCGTTTGCGCACAGCCTCGAGGTCTCGCAGGACGGTGATGTTGTCAGCGGTATAGGTGGGTTCCTGGGGATTCGGGGTGATCGTTTCGGACATCAAGACTCACTTTTCTGGGCGGGGATTGTGCGGGAGCTGGTGACGTGGCGGAAAGTCAGCCCGGGTTGGCGAACTTCACGGGCATGAGGATGTAGCGGAAGCTCATCTCCTCGAGGCTGGGCGACATGAAGATGCCCTGGCCCACGTCATCCTTGAACTGGTAGACCACTTCGTCACCAGGAATGCGTTCCAGCAGTTCGGTGAGGTAGTCGATGTTGAAGGCCAGTTCCAGAGGCTGCTCTTCGCCCGTGAAGCTGATCATGCCCTGGTTCAAGCCCTCGTCAGGGTGCTGGAAGTAGACGCGCAGGTTCGGGAACTCGAAGAAGAGCCGGACATTCTTGTTGTAGTCGTCCTTCTTCAGGCCCACGATCCGCAGGGTCCGGAGGAAGTCCTCCCGATCGATGATCACGCGCTTCGGAAGGTCGGCGGGAAGCACCTTCTCGTAGGCGGGGTAGTTCCCCGTCACCCTCCGCGTGCTGAATTTCAGCCCGGGTTGGTCCATGAAGAGGCTCCGGTCATCCCAGGAGAGGCTCAACTGCCCATCCTCCCCCAGAGAACCGGGGAGGAGATCCAAGGCCCGCTTGGGCACAATCAACCGTGCATCCGCCGTCAAGTCCGTCTTCACGGGAAGCTCGACGACAGCCAGTCGGAAGCCATCCGTGGAGACGACCCGGATGAAATTTTTCGAGAGGTGAAGCAGGACACCCGAGAGAGCCGGTTTGGTGGCGTCTCTGCTGACAGCGATGGAGCCCAGTTGGATCGCCTTCCGGAAGGCATTGGACGAGACCTGGATGCAGGGAAGATCGGGACCGGGCTTGGGAAGCTCAGGGAAACCTTCGCCGGGCTGGATGTTGTGTTCCGAATTGAATCCCTTGGCTCTCAACCACAGGCGGTTGCCCGTATCGGGCCACTCCAGGGTCAGGAGGCCATCGGGGTACACCCGGACCGTCTCGATGAACTTCTTGCCGGGGATCGCGGAGACCCTACTCCCCTTGCCCTCCACGGGGACGGTGGCCTCGAAGGCCAACTCCATATCCGTGGCCCTCAGGGTCATTTCCTGTTCATTCACCTCTACCAGCACGTGCTGGAGGATGGGCAGTGTGACCCGACGCTCCAGCGCATGCTTCAGGATCCCGAGGGTCCTGTCCAGACGTTCTTTGGAAACCTGTACTTGAAAGTTCATGAATCACCCTGATCGTATTGAAGACGGTTTAGGGCTGCGGAGAAAGAGGTCAAACCCTCATTCTACCTGGAAAAAGAGGCCCGGACCACCTGTGGATGGACCTTCCTGCAGTGTGGATTTCATCGGCGGAACCCGGCTGGGTCTCGGCCTCCACAAATCCTCCGCGAGGTGTTCTCCGCGGATCTGCGGAAGGCGTGCAAAATAGCCTTGAGAATCAACCAATACTATTCAGGAGGGACTGCACCCGCTTGTGGAAATCCTGGTCCTTCTGCATCCGGTTCTTCACGGAGTCGATGGAATTCATCACCGTGCTGTGATGCATGTTGTTGAAAGAACGCCCTATATCACTGAAAGATACCGCTGTTAGCTCCCGTGCCAAGTACATCGCCACCTGCCGGGGCAGCAGGATGGATTGCTGCCTGGACTTCTTCTTCATGAGGTCCATGTAGGCGACGTTGTAGGTTTCTGCCGTCATCCGGCAGATGCGCTCCAGGGATACTCCGGAGGTCGCCTCCTCACCTGTCTGACCCAGGAAGGCCTGGTGGGCAATCTCAAGGTTGGGAGGCACCCCCAGGAAGCTGCTCTGGAAGACGACGCGTGTCAGGAGTCCCTCCAGATCCCGGACGCTCCCCTTGGCCTTGTGGCCGATGAATGTGAGCACGTCCTCCGGAACCGGCGGCAGGTCCCTGAATACCTCGTCCTCCAGCTTTTTCTTCAGGATCGCCACCCGGGTCTCGAAATCCGGGGGCTGAATATCGGCAGTGAGTCCCCACTTGCACCGGGTTCGCAGGCGGTCATGGAGACCCTCGAGGCGCTCCGGCGGCTTGTCGGAAGTGATCACAATGGTTTTTCCATACTGCAGCAGGTATTCCAGGATGTAGAAGATCTCCTCCTGGGTGCGCTCCATGCGACCCAGGGTCTGGACGTCGTCGAGCAGGAGAATATCGTTCTGCTGGTACTTCTTCCTGAGGCCTTCGGTGCTCTTGGTTTTGATGGCGACCGTGAATTCGTTGAAGAAATTATCGACCTTGAGATAGGCCGCCTTCAGGGAGGGATTGCGCGCCAGTAGGCCCTTTCCGATGCCGATCATGAGATGGGTCTTGCCCAGCCCGGATCCCCCATAAATAAAGAGGGGATTCATGTTGAGGGTCGCGTTGGACTTTCCGTGGTTTTCGACGACTGCGTTCGCGGCCGCGAAGGCCAGCTGACTTCCGGGGCCAACCACGAAGCGATCCAGGGTGTAGCGGTGGAAGCCCTGGGGAAAGGGCGAATCCGTGTTGGAGACCTCTATCGTGGCGGGGAGTTTGCCCTTCCCGATGGCCTTGGGCACAGGTACCGGAGCGTCCCCCGTGATCGTGAAGGCCAGGCGAAGCTGGGGCATGTCGCACTGGACGAGGGCGTCGTGGAATTCCTCAGCCAGTTGCTGCTCGATCCAGACCCGAGCCGAGGGACTCGGGGTCTGGATCCACAGGGTCGTGCCATCAAAATTGATGGCACGGCAGGGTTCGATCCAGTCCTGGAAGGTCCTTTCAGGAAGCCTTGACGCGAGACCCTTCCGAAGGGAGTCCCAGATTGCTTGTGGGTCGTTCGCAGACATGGAGAACACCGCCCAGTACCAGGTGAGCCCGCCTGGTATCCAGCGCCGTGCCCATCCGCGATGCGGGCC
Source organism: Holophagaceae bacterium (assembly GCA_043723905.1). Taxonomy (GTDB): domain Bacteria; phylum Acidobacteriota; class Holophagae; order Holophagales; family Holophagaceae; genus JAYREN01. The sequence continues at coordinate 15,250 of JAYSNJ010000051.1, read as the reverse complement.
GGGCGCGTTTCCTGGTGACGGGAGGGTGTACTTTACCACCCGGTTTCGGGTGCAGGAAAGCTCTTTGGGCTTGAGTCCTGGGAACTGGACTGGTAGGCTCGAAGGTTCGCCCATCCCTTCGGGAGCGGGCCTAAGAGGTGGATGATGAAGCGCACTTTTCAGCCCAATAACCGTCGTCGCGCCAAGACCCATGGCTTCCTTACCCGCATGAAGACCAAGAATGGCCGGTTGGTGCTGAAGCGTCGCCGGGCCAAGGGTCGCCACGTCCTCGCCCTGTAGTCCCTGTGCGCGTCGCTGGACGCTACCGTGTGGTCCAACGAAGGGACCACGCCGTTCCCGAGACGCCTCCCAGGCCCCTCACGCCTCGGGAAAGCCCATTGGATGTAAGGATCTGGACTAGCCAAAACGGATCGCTGCCCCTGCTCCTGGTGAATGCCTCCAGGAAGCAGGGGCATGCCGTCTTCCGGAATCGTTTTCGCCGCAGGGTGCGCATGGCCTTCCTGCAGATTCTCCGTTCGGACCCCGAATTGACACCGTTCAGCGGTGTCGTATGGGTAAGGCCCGCCCGCGGCGCCCGGAAGGGCTGCGACATCCCCTATGCTGATATTGCGGACCAGTTGACGCTGGTCCTACGCCGCTGGAAGGCCCGATGAAAAACAAGAACCTCCTGCTCTTCATCGTCCTCAGTATGGGACTCCTGGGCATCTACTACGCCCTGACCCCCAAGCCGGCCCCGGCGCCCCAGGTCCAGGCCTCCGAGGTTCCGGCCCCGGCTGCTGAACCCGCGGTGCCTTCCGCGATTCCAACCCTCGTTCCCGTGCTGGATGCCAAGGCCGTCTTCTCTTTCGAGAACACGGACCTGAAGCTCACCTGGCGCAAGCAGGATGGAACCCTGGCCCAGGCCGTGTGGAAGCAGGATGGCACCCGGTTCTTCCCCGAAGAGATCCGGGACAAGAAGACAGGCCAACTCACGGCACCCGCCTTCATCGGCATCGGGGGCGCCCTGGATTCCAGCTTCGAGGGTGAGCCCGAGGTCAATGCAACCGAAACGGCTGACACCATTGCCTTCCACAATCCCGGCGGGGAACGCCTTTCCTACAGGGTCCCCAAGAGGGGCCACATCCTGGAGGTGGAATGGTCCTCCCCCCGCGGTGGCAAGGTCATGCTGGTGCGCGCCCTGCGCGAGATGCCCGTGGCCAAGGACCCCCGCACCGGAGAGGAGACGGTGCTCAATCCCCTCCACAGCCTAGACCGGGTCTTCACCCTGGAAGACAAGAGTATTGAGGCCGTGGCCTGGATGAGCACCCTGAAGGACCCCTGGTACAGCTTTCTCGGTGGCAAGCGGAAGGCCCTGCCACCCGCCAGCCGCCGTGTGGGATTGGACGCAGGCGTCGACGGAGAGGCTACCCAGCGCACCCATTTCTTCGTCGCCCTCTGGGAGACCGGCAAGCCCCTCCTCCGGGACACTGACCAGCATCCCGGCTACCTGCTCGCCGCGGATGCCGGCGGCCTCGCCCAGGCCCGGCTCTACCTGGGCCCCAAGCACAAGCCCGAGCTCGAAGCCTTCGGCAAGCCCTACACCCAGGTCATGGACTTCGGCTTCTTCGGCCTCGTGGCCAAGGCGATGTTCTGGATTCTCCTCAGCATCCAGAGGGTTGTGCCCAACTGGGGATGGGCCATCGTGATCTTCTCTGTGCTCCTGAGGCTGGCCCTCTGGCCCCTGAACAACAAGACCACCGTCCAACTCCTGCGCATGAAGGACCTGGAGCCCCACCAGAAGGCCCTCCAGGCCAAGTACGAGAAGTTCGGCAACGATATGCAGAAGAAGGCCGAGATGCAAAAGGAGCTCATGGCCTTCTACAAGAAGAACGGCCACAACCCCATGGGCGGCTGCCTGCCCATGCTGCTCCAGATGCCCGTCTTCTTCGCTCTCTGGTCCATGCTGGGGGCGGTCTTCGAGCTGCGGATGGCGCCCTGGGTCCTCTGGATCCACAACCTCGCGGGTCCCGACAAGTTCTACGTGCTTCCGATCCTCCTTGGTGTCTCCATGATCGCCCAGCAGGCCATGACGCCCGCCACCGGGGATCCGGCCCAGCGGAAGATGATGATGTTCCTCATGCCTGCCATGATGACCTTCTTCTTCTCCACCACACCCGCGGGGCTCTGCCTCTACTACCTCATCTTCAACCTCATCGGCATGGGGCAGACCTGGTGGGTGATGCGGAACTACAAGCCCCAGCCCGTGGTGATCTGAAGTCTCCTGGAGGAACCATGCGAAAGGCCGTGTCCCTGGAAGCCCTGCCGGAACTGGCGACAGCCTGGTGCGGCCAGTTGGGCCTCAATGTGAGCGCCCGGTACCAGCCCTCCGGGGACGAGGAACTCTTCCCGAACCGGATGGTGCTCGAGGGTTCCGATACCCAGTGGCTGCTGGCGAACAAGGCTCAGTCTCTGGACGCGCTGCAGTTCCTGCTCCACGAGGTTCAGGGGGTGCGGGAGGAGGCTCATCTCGCCTACCTGGATGCCCAGGGTTTCCGTCTCTTCCGGATGACGGAGGTCAAGGCCATGGCCGCCATGGCCGCCCAGAAGGCACGGCAGACGGGCAGTTACACCTTTGCCTCCCTCAGTCCCCGCGAACGCCGATGGGTGCATCTCACGGTGGCGCGGGAGGAGGGCCTGACCACGGAGAGCGAGGGGACGGGCACCCTGAAGGCCCTGAAGGTCATGAAGAAGATTTGAGGTTCACCGGACACCCCGTGACCGATCCCATCTGCGCGCCTGCCACCCCTCTTCTCCCCAGCGCGGTGGCCATTGTCAGGGTTTCGGGGCCTTCCCTCTCCAGGACCCTGGAACCCCTCCTGGTGCTGCCGGCGCCCAGGGTCGCAGAGCTGCGGTGGCTCACCTGGAACGCCTACCGGGAGCGGGCCCTCGTGCTCTTCTTCCCGGCCCCCGCCAGCTATACCGGCGAGGATCTGGTGGAGTTCCAGCTTCACGGTAACCCCCTCCTGGTGCGGCGTTTTCTCGAGGAGCTCGGCAGCCTTGGGGTTCGCTTGGCGAGACCCGGCGAGTTCACCCAGCGATCCCTCCTGAACGGAAAGCAGTCGCTGCTGGAGGTGGAGGCCCTGAGGGATATCGTAACGGCCGCCACGGACACCCAGTTGCGCATGGCCCAGGCGAGAGCCGGCGCATGGCCCGAATGGATCCTTCGGGCCAAGGCCCTGCTGGCCCCCTGGGTTGCCCGGGCCGAAGCCGTCGTCGACTATGGAGAAGATGAAGATATCCACATCGAAATAAATGATTTAAAAATAGATATTGGGTTGCTGGGCCGGACGTTCCACGTGGAACAGGTGCGCAGTTCGGCAGCCCGATGGCTTCGGGATGGCATCCGGGTCGCCCTGGTGGGTCGGCCCAACGCCGGGAAGAGCACCCTCTTCAATGCCATGGCAGGGGAGGATCGCGCCATTGTCACGGAGATCCCCGGCACGACCCGGGATGTGCTGGAGATCCGCACGGAGTGGTCCGGGCTGCCCCTCTATCTCTTTGACACTGCGGGCCTGCGGAACACGGAGGACCCCGTGGAGCGCCTCGGTGTGGCCAGGGTGGCGGCCGTGCTCGAAGAGGTGGATCTCATTTTGCACCTCCTTCCCACGGAGGACGAGGCTCCGGACCCGGAGATCCTGGATCGGCTGGCGCCCTATCAGGGGAAGGTTCTGGACGTCAGGACCTTCGGGGACCAGAAGAGGGGTGAAGGGGGGATTGTGATCTCGGCTGCCACCGGGGATCTTCAGGCTCTGGAAGTCGCACTCAAGGAACGGTTCCTGGGGCCCCTCGCTCCGGATGCGTGCCTGGGGGCCCTGGCGACCCAGCGTCAGCGTGAACTGCTCGATGAACTGGTCTTCCAGGCGGATCTCCTGATGGGGCTGCCGGAGTCCTGCCCGCCGGAACTCGCGGCTTCCGGTCTTCAGGGCATGTGGACCCTTCTGGGGCGGCTGACGGGCGAGGATCGGGTCGAGAGCACCCTGGACCAGGTGTTCAGCGGCTTCTGCCTGGGCAAGTGAGGCCGAGCTAATATGGATCCCGGGAGTTTCCATGAGCGCGAAGATCCAGGCCGGTTTCGAGGCGGTGATCGGTCTGGAGATTCATGTCCAGCTGCTCACCCGCTCCAAGATGTTCTGTGGCTGCGAGAACCGTTACGGGGGAGAGCCCAACACCCGGACCTGCCCCGTCTGCCTGGGGCTCCCGGGCGCCCTGCCGGTCCTGAATGACGAGGCCGTCAAGATGGCGCTCATGCTGGGACAGGCCCTCCATGCCTCCATCCGCGAGGCCAGTGCCTTCTACCGCAAGCACTACTTCTACCCGGATCTGCCCAAGGGGTACCAGATCACCCAGGGACCCGTGGCCCTGGTCGAGGAAGGCTGGATGGAGGTGCCCGGGGATCCGGAGGTCCGTGGTTCGGGACTCCCGGTTCGCATGCGGGTCGAGCGGGTCCACCTGGAGGAGGACGCAGGGAAATCGAGCCACGAGATGGACCCTGAATACAGCCATGTGGACCTGAACCGAGCGGGTGTGCCCCTCCTTGAGATCGTGGGCGCACCCGACCTGCGCAGCGCGCAGGAGGCCTCCGACTACCTCAAGGCTCTCCATCACCTGGTCACCTACCTCGGGATCAGCGACGGGAACATGGACGAGGGAAGCCTCCGCTGCGATGCCAACGTCTCCGTGCGCCGGACGGGAGAGACCGCCTTCGGGACCCGGGTTGAAGTGAAGAACCTGAACTCGTTCCGGTTCGTCCGCCAGGCCCTGGAATACGAGATTGAACGGCAGATCGGCCTCCTGCAGAAGGGTGAATCCTTCCAGCAGGAGACCCGGGGTTGGGACGGCCAGGCGGGTGCGACCCGCAGCCAGCGCACCAAGGAGGCGGCTATGGATTACCGCCACTTCCCGGAGCCTGATCTGCCGATCCTGGTCGTGGGCCAGCAGGAGATCCTGGAGGCCAGGGCCCGCCTCCCCGAGCTCCCGGAGGAAAGGAAACGGCGATTCCTGGAGGTCTATGCTATCTCGGACTACGAGGCCGGCATGCTCCTTCAGAGCCGCCCCTTTGCGGATTTTTTCGAGGCGACGGCGGCGGCCTGCGGAAACGGGAAACAGTCTGCGAACTGGATGCTGGGTGAGGTGAGTCGCGCTCTGAATGAAAGGGGCCAGGGGGTGGGACAACTGAACCTGGATCCCAACCATCTGGGGGAACTGATCTGCCTGGTGGAGACAGGAGCGGTCAACCTGAACACGGCCAGGGAGGTCGTATTCCCGGCTCTGCTCGCCGCCGAGGGGACTCCGCAGGAGATCGTCGCGCAGAAGGGATTGGCCCAGGTGACCGACCGGAGTGTCATCGAGAGCCTGGTGCGCGCAGTCCTGGCGGCTCAGGGGGAGCACCTTGAGCAGTTCCGTGCAGGGAAAGCCAGCCTCCGCGGGTTCTTTGTCGGGCAGGTGATGAAGGCGGGGAAGGGGAAGGTCAACCCTCAACTGGTGAATGAGATCCTGGACGAAAGCCTGGGCAAGCCCTAGCCTGAGGCTGGAGGAGAATCCATGACTGATCCCACCGAGGGCCGACAAGAGAACCCTTTGGATCTCGAGCAGGCCATCCTTCACCAGGATGGTTACCGGAAGGTCATGTTCGGGGAGGTGGCCGATCCCTTATTCCCACCCCATCCCGGTGCGCCTGAGTCCTCGGAAGACGAGCTCACCCGGGCCGCCATGGAGGACCCCGCGGCTTCCACGATGCACGGGGCCCGCCCCGAACCCACCTTCTGGCGCTTCATCACGGTGCTGGTCTTCGCCGTCCTGGCGCTGGCGGTGGTCTTCTGGTGGTTCAGGTAGGATTTCCGGTCTTCCAGGAGTGCTATTCTTGGCGCCGCAGGGTCGGAAAGCCTTGAGCCATCACCCTCGGGAGTCTTGTCCATGGATACTAAGCATTGGGGCCAGAGCACGACCGCGATTCATGCGGGGCGGGTTTTCAATACCACCCGGGCCGTCACCACACCGATCTTCCAGACCTCTGTTTTCGAGTTGCAGGAGAATGCCGAAGGTGCGGAATTCGCGAGTTCTGTGGAGCCCCCGACCTTCTATACGCGCTGGGGGAATCCCAATTTCAGCGAGGTCCAGGCGGTCATCGCGGCCCTCGAGGGCACAGAACGGGCGCTGCTGACCAGTTCGGGGATGAGCGCTTTTGCCACCCTTTTCGAGACCTTTCTCAGGCCCGGGGATCATGTGGTGGCCCCTGCAGCCATCTACCTGGGTACGGAACAGTTGCTGCGGCGCTGGGAGTCCACCAAGGGGCTGAGAATCACCCGGGTCCAGAACACCCTGGATCTTGAAGAATGGGCCTCCGCCATGGAGGAGGGCACGGCCCTGGTCTGGGTGGAGAGCCCCTCCAATCCGACGCTGGCTGTGACCGACCTGGAGGGAGTGGCTCGACTGGGGCGCCAGCGCGGCATCCGGACGGTGGCCGACAACACCTTCGCTTCGCCTGTGCTCACGCGCCCCTGTGAGCTGGGGTTCACACTCAGTGTTTCCAGCGCCACCAAGTACCTCGGGGGGCATTCCGATGTCGTGCTGGGGGTCATCGCGGGGAACGAGCCGGATGTGGTGAAGTGCTGGGAAGTGGGCAAGCTGCTGGGTCCGACGGCCGATCCCATGGCGGCCTGGCTGCTGCACCGGGGCCTCAAGACGCTCTACATGCGGGTGCGCCGTTCCTCTGACAACGCCCAGTCCCTGGCCCAGTGGCTGCTCTGGCAACCTCAGGTGGCCCGGGTGGACTATCCCGGTCTGGCGGAGCATCCGGGTCATGCCCTGGCCGCGAGGCAGATGCAGGGAGGTTTCGGCGGAATGCTGAGCTTCGAACTGCGGGGAGGTCTGGTGGCAGGGCGCCGCTTCTGTGAAGCGGTGGAGATCATCACCCGGGCCGTGAGCCTGGGGGGCGTGGAGAGCCTCATCCAGCACCCCGCCTCCATGAGTCATCTGCGCACGCCCCCCGAGGTGAAGGCCAGGCTGGGAATCACGGATGGCCTGCTGCGTTTTTCCGTTGGCATCGAGGATGAGGCCGACTTGAAGGCCGATCTGGAGCGCGGGCTCCAGGCCGCCACGATGATGCTCTGAGGCGAAAATGAAGCTGATCATCAATGGAGAGCTCCGGGAGACCCCGGAACTGGCGAACGTCGCCGAATTGGCCCGCTGGCTGGCACTCCCCGATTTCGGGAGTGCCGTGGAGCTGAACGGTGAGGTGGTCCGCCGGGCCCATCACACAGCGACCCCCCTCCGGGAGGGAGACCGCCTGGAGATCGTGAGGCTTGTGGGGGGCGGGTGACACGCTCCATTCAACGAGAAGGGCCGCCCAAGGCGGCCCTTCTCGTTGAATGGAAATGGTCTTTAATTCACGGTGAGGCTGTAGGTCGCGTTGGATCCATTGAATACGTAGTAGGGATCCAGGCGGACGCGGACGGCGTAGGTTGCGGAGGGTAGATTGGCGATCTGGATGACGCCGTTGGTACTCGAAGTGGCGTAGGCGTAGGCCCACCGGGAAGCGGCGGAGTCGTAGTGGAGACCGGTGGGGCCAATGAGCTCGACAATCAGCCCCTTCGCAGCCGTGGAGACCGTGATCGTCCTGGCCCCACCCCCATGGGTGAAGCGCCAAGCCTGGGCCTGAGTCAGATCGTAGTAGACTCCGCCATTCCCGGTCAGGCTGTTGTCGACGGTGGCCAAGTAGCTCGAGTGGGGCGTTGAGTTGGGGGAGATGGTGGACCAGAGAACATCCCCGGCACCGTAGTAGGGGGAGACGGCCGAGGTTGCATCATAGCTCCCGCCGACGTTCTCGGCCCAGAGTTCTTCCTGCAAGGGCACGATCGTCAGAGCCCCGAGTCGGGTGACGGCGAGGCGGCGCAGTCCCACAAGATAGGTGGGGTAGCATCCGAGGGGGGCGTTGCCGAACTCGTAGGACTGGTTGACTAGGCTGGGGTTGGTAGCGTCCCAGAGCGTCTGGAGACCGGCCTGGGTGCTATTGAATACCGACCCGTTCTTCCAGATGCCCCACAGGGACCGGGCGATGGAATTACCGAAGAACTCCCCGCCGAGGGTGGGCTTCTGGTGCTGGTCGACGCGCCAATAGTTGGTCTGGCCGCTGGTGCTCACATCGTAGAGGTAGGGATCGTTTCTGTAGGCGCAGGAGAGGAAGTTCCCGAAACCGCTGGCGAAGGCGATGGTGGATTCCGAGGCGATGGCCGGGTCGATGTAGGCGTCTGCATCGTTGTCGCTGCGGATGATGCCGCTGCTGAAGAAGAGCCGGGCGAAGGTCTCCTGGAGCAGGCTGTCGTTGTAGGCGTCTGCGCCCTTGTCGGCGGCCGCCAGCCCGGCGTAGCGCACCTTGTGCTGGTAGATGGGGCGGCTATCGCCGGGGGCCGGCTCCCAGGCGGAGGTAGTGGCGGGCTGCTTCAGGATGGCCCCCTGGGGATCCAGGGCGGCCATGGGGTAGGCGGTGCCCGTGTTGCCGTTGTTCCAGAAAGCGTGGAGATCGGGCATGTTCAGGGTGGGTTCGAGGCTGCGGGTCTTCTCGGCGAAGGTGGCCATCTGGTCGGCGATGGCGAAGGGGCCCGCATTCCCATCCGCATTGAAGGGATCCTCCCGTGCGAGGAGTGACAACGTGAAGCTGCTGTCGGCCAGCTGGGGCAGGCTCTCCATGGACCAGGTCGGGACCTGGTTGAAGGCGCTACCGCTGGCATAGGAGCCCTGGATGGGCCCGCTCTTCACGCTCCCGTGCATGAAGAAGCTGTTTCCAGAGGTGGCGGGCAGCGTGATATCCGCCAGCACCCGCACCTGGAACGTGATTCCCCTGGGAACATCCACCCACCCCGTGCCGTCTGTGCCGAGGTTTCCGTATCGGAGGGGGCTGGAATCGCCGGAGCGCCAGACCTCGGTCCAGCAGTACCGCGCCGGCAGGGTGTTCAGCGGACCGAATCCGTCCTTAGTCAGAGCCCGCTTTTCATAGCGGGCCTGGAGGGAGATTCTTACCGTATCGGCCGAGTCACCGCCGTCACCGACCCCCCCCGTGCATGCCGTGGCAAGCGCGAGAGGAATGGCCATCAAGAAGGACCAGGATTGCTTCTGAGCCATGAAAACCTCCAGAGATCGGAATGAGCGAAGGCGTAATCTCAAAGAACGTGCCAATCTCTCCGGCCCAGGACTTCCCAGGTGCCTCCAGGGAAAGGGGTTTGGGCTCGCGTCGCAGGCAGATCCCGCAGATCAAGGGCCAGCGGGGGTCCGCCCATGGGACGTTCGGCAGAGAAGCGGTGGTATTCGTCCACGAGTCCCTGCTCCAGCAGGCGAGCGGCCAGGGTGGCGCCGCCCTCGAAGAGCACCCGGCCCACGCCCAGGGCGGCCAGTTCGTGCAACAGGTGTCGCAAACTGCACCCGCCAGGGCCTGGCGGAACGCGGAGATCCTCGACGCCAGGGATGGGGCTGGGTTCGCCTGTCGTCACACGAATGGCCGGCTGGCCTTCGACGGGGGTCCAGATTCGATGGGCAGGGGCCAGGAGTCCGCGGCTGTCCAGCACGATCCGCCGGAAGGTCCGATGGGGCAGCGTGGGGGCCGGCCACCGATCCGTGAGCTGCGGATCGTCCACCTCCACCGTTCGGCGGCCCACGACGATAGCCTCGGCGGCCCGGCGCAAGGCGTGGGCATAGTGCTGGATCTCCGGGGGGGTCACCTGGCTGTTCTGTCCCTCGGGTCCCAGGGCGCCATCCGAGCCCAGCGCCAGTTTAAGCACCACCCAGGGCAGGCCCGTGCGGATCAGCTTGAAGAAGGGTAAATGAAAGCGGGTGCAGGCCTCTTCGAGGCAGCCTTCCACGACCTCGACGCCATGGGCTCTCAGGATGGCGAAGCCACCCCCATCCACCCGAGGGTTGGGATCCCTGGCGCCCACCACGACCCGGGTGATGCCCGCGCGGATGAGGGCCTCCGTGCAGGGCGGAGTCCGTCCATGGTGGCAGCAGGGTTCCAGGGTCACGTAGGCGGTGGCGTCCCGGGGTGTTTCCCCTCGGCTTTCCGCATCCCTCAGGGCCATGATCTCGCCATGGGGATCTCCGGCACGGGTGTGGACGCCTCGGCCCAGGATCCGATCCCCCCGAACCAGGAGGCAGCCCACGGGAGGATTGGGGCTGGAAAGCCCGACCCCCTTCAGCCCCTCCCGGAGGGCCAGGGCCATGAACCGGTCGGGACCTTCAACGGCCCGTGGGTCGGGCCATGGCCCCCCGGTGGCGAGTTCCCAGGCCAGATCAGGAGACAGCTCAGCCAAGGAGCCCCTCCACAAAGGCCTCGGGATCGAAGGGGATGAGATCATCCACCTGTTCGCCCACACCCACGAAGGCGATGGGCAACCGGAGCCGCTCCAGGATCGAGACAACCACGCCGCCCTTGGCGCTGCCGTCCAGCTTGGTGAGCACCAGATCGGTTACCCCGGCGGCCTGTTTGAAGGCCTCGGCCTGGACCAGGCCGTTCTGGCCTGTGGTGGCATCCAGCACCAGGATGACGCGGTGGGGGGCCCCGGGGATGACCTTCTGGAGGCTGCGGTGGATCTTGTCCAGCTCCCGCATGAGGTGGTCCTTGGTGTGGAGCCGTCCCGCCGTGTCGATGAGCACCCAGGGTGTGCCTTTCGCCAGGGCACTGGTGGCCCCGTCGAAGGCAATGGCGGCGGGATCACCTCCCATCTGGTTGCGGATCACGGGCACGCCCGCTCGCTGGCCCCATTGCTCCAGTTGGTCGATGGCCGCCGCCCGGAAGGTATCCCCTGCCACCACGAGAACATCCTCGCCGCGAGTCTTGAGATGGGCGGCCAGTTTGCCCAGGGTTGTGGTCTTGCCGACCCCGTTCACGCCCACCAGGAGGACGACCTGGGTGCCCGAGGCCTCCAGAGGGCGCCGCGGGATTTGGCGGAGGATCTTCAGGAGTTCATCCTTGAGCAGGGCCTTGGGGTCGATGTCGCCGGATTTCCGCATCTCGAACCGGAGGCGGTCCATGAGCCGCTGGGTGGCATGGATCCCGAGATCCGCCTGCAGCAGGAGGTCCTCCAGTTCGAGAAGCTGGTCCTCGTCGAGTCTTCCCAGGCCCAGGAGGCGACCCATGGGCGCCAGGACCAGATCCTGGGTGCGCTGAAGGCCCTGTCTGAACTTGTCGATGAGACCGGAAAGCAGACCCACATTCACCTCACTCCGGATGCGCGATGTCCACCGGCCCCTCCAGTCTAGTGCAGGGCCCCTCTCAGTAGTGTTCTACGTGGAACAGTCAGGGGCGGATACGGAGGGGTTCTGGAACAGGGGACTCGTGGCGGTTCTCGGTGGTAGACAGCATCGAACCATGGCCGCCTGCGGCCCCCACAAGGAGATCCACTCTCAAGGCCAGGAGGAAACCAGGAGATGGAGAGTGAGGTAGGTCGCGCCGGGAGAGCGCGGCGTGACTTCATTCCCGAGACGATCGGCCCTCCCCTGGGAGGGATGGGGAATCGCAGAGAGTCCGGCAGGGAACGCAAGGGATGCTCCCAGGCCTCCTGGGGATTGAAGGGCTCAATCCGCATCGTCCAAACCAGGGCGGGCGGACCGGGAGGAGGGGTGGCCTGCATGGGCATGAATCGGCCCTCTGTGAGTGCAAAGATTGATTTGTTTTATGCTTAACCATCAATTGTGAACCAAGTGCCCTCATGGGCATAAACGTCGAATCGAGGGTGGTCCGCTAGGGCTTCAGTGCTTCCTGCTCTTGGGGAGAGGTGGGCCGGGGGCTAGAGGCGGCTTGGCCCCCTTCTCTTGGTAGGCCAGATACTTGTCAGCCAGATCGAGGTTCTGGCGGAGGTTCTCGGCCAGAGCGGGATCCGCCTGTCCGGTGGCCAGGGCCGAGGCCAGGTCCTCTCGGCCTTCGCGGTACTGCTTGAGACCGAACCGGGCCCGGCCCCGGTTGTAGAGGGCCTCCAGGTTCCGGGGCTCCAGGGCAAGGGCGCGGTTCGCGGCCTCGATGGCCTCCGTGTAGGCCTGGCGCTGCACACGGCAGCAGGCCAGATCGGCCCAGGCCATGGCAGTGTGCCCTGGCAGCAGGGCAGCCTTCTCCAGCAGGGGTTCCGCTTCGGGAAACTTCAGCTGTTTGGAGAGAGCCTCTCCCTGGAACGATAGCCCCAGCCCAGGCTTGGTAGCTGCGAGGTTCCCCCCATAGAGCTCCAGGGCCTTCCAGTCATTCAGAGACTGAGCCTCGGCGCAGGCGGATTCGAACCCGCCCGGCCACCCCAGGCGTCCGTTCTCCCCGTGGGCTTCCATGGCCTCGGCGTGTCGCTCCAGCCGGGAGAGGGCCAGCGCCCGGAGCCGCCGGGCGTCGCTCATACGCGGCCCGGACTGGGCTTCCTGTTGGGGGATGACCGCATCGCAGACTGCGAGGAGGCGTTCCCAGCGCCGGGCGTGGTGCAGGGACTGGAACCAGAGCTGCAGAAGCCGCCCGCGGTCCCTGGGGCCCAGGGTCTCGAAGTGGTCGGCGAGTCCGGGCCAGTTCTTGGCCTCGTAGAAGCCAAGCACATGCTTATCCACCGGGTTGGCGGGGTCCAGAGTCGGCTGTTGAGCGCAGAGGCCGACCCCCAGCAAAAGGGTGGCGAGGAGGGGGCGCAGTCTCATGGGAGTCCGGGAAGGATTCAGGATTTTCGGATGGGCTTTCGGGCTGCCACAGGTTTCTTCGTGCCCTTCTTGGCCACCTTGCCTTCCACGGGGGCGGGGCGCCCGATGCCCCTGCGGTCGGGGCACACCCACTTGGTGAGGGCCATCTCGAAGACTTCCTCCACATGGTGGACCGGGTGGAAGCGGAGCTTCTCCCGGACCTCGGGGGAGATCTCTTCCAGGTCCTTGAGATTGGCGTGGGGAATGATGATGTCCTTGATGCCGACGCGAAGGGCCGCCAGGGCCTTCTCTTTCAGGCCTCCGATGGGCAGGGCCTCCCCGCGCAGATCGATCTCGCCGGTCATGGCGATGGTGTTCTTCACGGGGACGCCCTTGAGGACGGAGAGCAGCACCGTGGCGATGGCGAGGCCCGCACTGGGGCCGTCCTTGGGGATGGCGCCTTCTGGGAAGTGGATATGGATATCCTGCTTCTGGAAGACCTCGGGGTCGATCTCGAAGGCCTCGCTGCGGCTGCGGATGTAGCTGAGGGCCGCCTGGGCACTCTCCTTCATCACGTCTCCCAGCTGGCCGGTGAGGATGAGCCCGCCCTTCCCTGGCATCTTCAGCGCCTCGACGAAGAGCACTTCGCCGCCTGTGGAGGTCCAGGCCAGGCCCGTGATCACACCCACACGTGGGATCTTCAGACGCTCGTCCTGGAGGAGCTTCACGGGCCCCAGCAGTTCCTGGATATTGGCCTCCGAGAGGGTGAACTTCACCTTCTGCTTGTCCTCGGCCACCCTGCGGGCGATCTTGCGGCAGACGCTGCCGATCTCACGCTCGAGCTGGCGCAGGCCCGCTTCCCGGGTATAGCCCCGGATGAGGGCCTTCAGGCCGGATTTGGCGAAGGCCACCTGCTCCTTCGTGACGCCGTTCTTCTCAAGCTGGCGGGGGATCAGGTGCTTTTCCGCGATGCTGACCTTCTCCTCCAGGGTGTAGCTGGAGAGGTGGATGATCTCCATGCGGTCCCGGAAGGCGGGCTGGATGGGATCGAGCTCGTTGGCCGTGGTGAGGAAGAGCACCTGGCTGAGGTCGATGGGGACGTTCATGTAGTTGTCCCGGAAGGTGTGGTTCTGCTCGGGGTCCAGCACCTCCAGGAGGGCCGCGCTGGGGTCGCCGCGCATATCCCGGCCGATCTTGTCCACCTCGTCGAGGACGATGACGGGGTTCATGGTCTTCACCTGGTGCAGGGCCTGGACGATGCGCCCTGGCATGGCCCCCACATAGGTGCGGCGGTGGCCGCGGATCTCGCTCTCGTCGTGCACGCCTCCCAGGGACACCCGGGCGAACTTGCGGCCTAGGGCCCGGGCCACACTCTTGCCCAGGGAGGTCTTGCCGGTGCCCGGAGGGCCCACGAAGCAGAGGATGGTGCCCTTGAGGTCAGGCCTCAGCTTTCGCACAGCCAGGAATTCCATGAGGCGGTCTTTGATCTTTTCGAGGCCGTCGTGGTCCTCGTCTAGGATCTCCTTGGCCAGCTCGAGGTCCTTGTTGTCCTCGCTCTGGATGCCCCAGGACATCTCGGTCATCCATTCGAGATAAGTGCGCGTGACGGCCGTTTCCGAGGAATCCGGATGCATGCGCTCGAGCTTCTTCAAGTTGCGCTCGATCTCGGTGAGGATCTCTTCGGGCACCTTCAGCGGGGCGATCTTGTCCCGGAAGGCCTGGATCTCCTCGGCCAGTTCGTTGGCCTCCCCCAGTTCGTTCTGGATGGCCTTGAGCTGCTGGCGGAGGTAGTACTCCCGCTGGCCCTTGTCCATCTCGCCCCGGGCCTCCATGGTGATCTTCTGCTGCACTTCGAGCAGATCGATCTCCCGCATCAGGAGTTCGTGGACGCGCTTGAGACGCTGGATCGGACCCACGATTTCCAGGACCTCCTGGAGCTGCGGGGGCTTGAGGTCGAGATTGGAGGCCACGAGATCCGCCAGGCGACCGGGCGCGTCCAGGTTGGCGGCGATGACGAGCACTTCCTGGTTCAAGTTCTTGCCCAGGGCCACGGCCTTCTCGAGGGTCTGCTTCACGGTGCGCATCAGGGCGTCGAGCTCGATGCCGCGATCCGTCAGTTCGGGCTCCATGATGGGCTCCACCCGGGCCTTGAAGAGGTTCTCCGTCTCGGTGAAGTACTCCACGCGCACCCGCTGAAGGCCCTGCACCAGGGCGCGAATGCGGCCATCGGGGAGCTTGAGCACGCGCATGATGAGGGCGGCGGTGCCCACGCGATAGAGGTCATCGGGCCCGGGGTCATCCATCTCCATCTGCTTCTGGCTGAGCAGCAGGATCATGCGGCTCTCCACCAGGGCCGTGTCCACGGCCTTGAGGGACTTCTCCCGGCTCACGGAGAGGGGCAGGATCACGTAGGGATAGACCACCACATCCCGCAGGGGCAGCACGGGCAGGACTTCGGGGATCTTCGGAGACTCGTCAATGAACTGGGGGACGTCGCGTTCTTCGGCCACGGAATACCTCTGGTCTTCAGTGTAGCGCCACCTCTAGCGGGCTTTCCGGCGCTTGTTGGGGCCCAGGCGCGCGG
>JAYSNJ010000050.1:0-3066 GCA_043723905.1 Holophagaceae bacterium | reverse complement strand
GACAGCCGTCCTTTCAATCGGTCGGCATGCTGGGTATGGAGAATGTAAGCTAGGCAGAGGGTTCCACCGACCCAATCTCCTCGAACCATATTGCCTTCTGCCTCTTCCGAAAGTTCCTTTGCTGGGCGTGTCTCTGCGAGAGCAAGCCAGCCCCCGACGCTTTCGCGATGCCTTCCTAGAAGCTTCTGGATCTCAGGGTCTTCCTTCAATGCCGGGAAGGCATCCACTATTGCGGCCATTCGGAAATGCTGGATTCGGTCGAAGCAATCCCGAGCCTCTTGGTCCTCTGGCCAACACATGATTGAGGCAATGTGTTGGAAGAGAGATTGCGAGGTTTTGTTTCCATGATCGGGATCCAACCGCGCCATGGCATCAAGGTGTGGCTGAATCCTTAACTCAGGCATGCGGTGCACCCCTAGATCATCCAGACGATCCCTGTGGATTCGAGAGAGCCAGTATGATGCGCCAGGGTCCACCTGCGTCCGTTCTAGACAGTGCGGGCCTTCAGAATCCCCGCTTATCCCGGCCGATCTCCGAGACGGCAAATGCGCTACCCATCCTTCTCAGAGTCCGCCAAAATGCACCCCGATTTGAGGGGCTTCGGGGAGGAGTTTTTGACGCCATTTTGACGCGGAGGGGTACATAAAAAAGCCAGGATCCGTAAATCCTGGCTCTGGTTGGGTTTTGGTTGGCGCGGGCGGTCTCGAACCGCCGACCCCTACCGTGTCAAGGTAGTGCTCTACCGCTGAGCTACGCGCCAATGCGAAGGACCATTCTAGCCGAATGGGGCCAACTGTCGAGCGCCCAGAGCGCAGGTGGCGGTTGTCTTCCTACTCGCGGGTCCCCGGCCAGAGAAAGATGGCGAGGAGGGCACCGATCAGGACCAGGAGCAGGTCGAGGGTCGGGGATCGGCTCGGGTCGATGCGCCGGAAGTGCAGAGGGATGAAGAGGCCCATGGTTGCCTCCGCTTCGTCGGACGCGGGTCCACCCGGAAAGATGGGTTCCAGGGACAGGGCCGGCTGTGAACTCCTTGGAACTTGTTTATTACCCCAAGGTAGGCTTATTGCCCTGCCTGGCCTGGGTGGTTCCTGGTGATCCTGCTCACGCCTGGGGAGCAGGGGCCCTGGCGGGGAAATCCATCCCCTCATTCCACGGTTACGCTCTTCGCGAGGTTCCGGGGCTGATCCACGTCACAGCCTCGAAGGACCGCGATGTGATAGGCCAGCAGTTGCAAGGGCACCGCGTAGACGATGGGGGCCAGCCACGGGTGGACCGCGGGCAGTTCCAGGGTGTCTTCCGCGATGCCGGCGAGGCCCGTATCGCCCTCGGTGACCAGGGCCAGGATGCGGCCGTCCCGGGCCGCAGCCTCCTGGAGGTTGCTGAGGGTCTTGTCCCGGTGGGCGTCCCGGGGCATGAGCGCCACCACGGGCAGGTCCTTGTCGATGAGGGCGATGGGGCCGTGCTTCATTTCTCCGGCCGGATAGCCTTCGGCGTGGATGTAGGAGATCTCCTTCAGCTTCAGCGCGCCCTCCAGGGCGATGGGGTAGCAGGGGCCGCGGCCCAAGTAGAGGAAGTCCGTGGCGTCCTTCCACCGGTGGGCCCACTTCATGATCTGGGGTTCGAGGGCGTTCATGCGCTCCAGGTGGGCGGGCAGCTCGCGCAGGCCCTGCAGCAGCTCGGCCTTCAGGGCGGGATCGACGGTGCCCTTGGCTTCGCCGAGCTTCAGGGCCAGCAGGGTGAGCACGGCCAGCTGGGTGGTGAAGGCCTTGGTGGAGGCCACGCCGATTTCCGGCCCCGCATGGGTGAGGATGGTGGCCTCGCTGAGCCGGGTGGCGGTGGACCCGAGCACGTTGCAGATCGCGAGGGTGCGGGCCCCGCGAGCCGCGGCCTCCTTCATGGCCGCCAGGGTGTCCGCCGTCTCGCCGCTCTGGGTGATGCCGATAAGGAGGGTGCCGGGCGGGATGATGGGTTCGCGGTACCGGTACTCGCTGGCGTAGTCCACTTCCACTGCCACGCGGGCCAGTTGCTCGATGAGGAACTTCCCCACCAGCCCGGCGTGCCAGCTGGTGCCGCAGGCCACGATGTGGATGCGGGTCAGGGCGGCCAGCTCGGGCTCGGAAAAGGGGAGATCCAGGGGGATGGGCTCGGCGTCCAGGGGCAGGCGATTGAGCAGCGTATTCGAGAGGGCCCGGGGCTGCTCGAAGATCTCCTTCTGCATGAAGTGCTTGTAGCCGCCCTTCTCCGCGGCCACGGGATCGAAGGGGATGGTGTGGACGGTGCGCGACACCGGGTTGCCCCGGGCATCGCTTATGGTCACGCCCCCGCGGGTCAACTCGGCCTGATCCCCGTCCTCCAGGAAGAGCACCCGTCGGGTGTGGGGCAGGAGCGGCACCACGTCGGAGGCGAGGAACATTTCCCCCTCGCCCAGGCCGATGACCAGGGGCGGTCCGCTGCGGGCCGCGAGGATGCGGCTGGGGTCCGTGGCGTGGAGGCAGGCCAGGGCGTAGATGCCCTTCATGCGGCCCACGGCCTCGCGGAAGGCCTCAGAGAAGGCGCGCCCTTGCTTCATGAGGTGGGACACCATGATCGGGAAGCATTCCGTGTCCGTCTGGGAGCGGAAGGTTTCGCCCGCGGCCTCGAGTTCGGCACGGAGTTCGAGAAAGTTCTCGAAGATGCCGTTGTGCACGGCCACCACGAGGCCATCGCCGCTCTGGTGGGGATGGGCGTTCTCCTCGGTGGGGCGGCCATGGGTGGCCCAGCGGGTATGCCCGATGCCGATGGGGGTGGGATCGGAGAGGTCCACCTTGGCGGCCAGGTTCGCCAGCTTGCCCGAGGCCCGCACCACCTGGAACTTCCTGTCGGCGCCGACCAGGGCCACTCCCGCACTGTCATAGCCCCGGTACTCCAGGCTGCGCAGGCCGTTGACGAGGATGGCCATGGCGCCCTGAAAACCGATGTACCCGACGATTCCGCACATGAGGTGGCTCCGATCCTGGATGATCCCAACTTAACGGGTCGGGCACACCTGTCCAATGTGGTCCGATGGACACGGCCTGAGGTCGGAGG
>JAYSNJ010000049.1:0-29813 GCA_043723905.1 Holophagaceae bacterium | reverse complement strand
CGTTCCGATAGGCGGGAGGCGCATCCATCAGAACGGCAGGTTAGGCTGGAGGAGTCGGAGTCAGGAATGTCTTCCCATATCCCTTTAGCAGAAAGGATGCGCCCCCAGAACCTCGACGAGGTGGTGGGTCAGCCGCGCCTGCTGGGGAAATCCGGCGTGCTTCGCAAGCTGTTGGCGGGGGGGCGCCTGCCCTCCCTGGTCTTCTGGGGCCCTCCGGGCACGGGCAAGACGACCCTGGCCCGCATCCTGGCCCAGGCCACGGGCCACCCCTTCCTGGAGTTCTCCGGGGCCACGGGCAGCGCGGCGGAGCTGAAGAAATTCCTCTCCGATTCCAAGGAGATGCCCCTCTTTCGCGCCGCGGCCCCCGTGGTCTTCCTGGACGAGATCCACCGCTACAACCGGGCCCAACAGGACATCCTGCTGCCCTACCTGGAGCGGGGCGAGGCCATCCTCGTGGGCGCCACCACGGAGAATCCGGCCTTCTACCTGAACCCGGCCCTGCGCAGCCGCTGCCAGCTGCTGGCGGTGGAACTGATCGCACCGGAAGAGATCCTCGTCATCCTGCGCCGGGCCTGGGCCCGGGAGCGGCCCGGGGATGCCGAGCCTTCTGAAGTGCTGGAATGGCTCAGCCGCTGGGCCGGAGGCGATCTGCGCTCGGCGCTGACGGGCCTGGAGACCTGGCTGAACCTCGATGAAGGGGAACGCACCCTGGCCGTGCTCCAGGAGGCCCTGGGCGGGCGGATGATGTACGACCGGGCGGACGGCCACTACGATCTGGCCTCGGCCTTCCAGAAGAGCCTGCGGGGCTCGGATCCCGATGCGGCCCTCTACTACCTGAGCCGCCTGATCCGGGGGGGCGAGGATCCCCGCTTCATCGCCCGGCGCCTCATGGTCTGCGCCGCGGAGGATGTGGGCAACGCCGATCCCCAGGCCTTCATCCTGGCGGAGACCGCGGCCCGGGCCGTGGAGCGCATCGGCTGGCCCGAGGCCCGCATCCCCCTGGCTCAGGCCGTGCTCTATGTTGCCAACGCACCCAAGAGCAATGCCACGATCCTCGCCATCGACGCAGCCCTCGCCGCCGACGACCATCCCGTGCCCGATAGCCTGCGGGACGCCCACACGGCCGTGAGCCGGGACGCGGGCCGGGGCAAGGGCTACTTCTACAGCCACGGGGACTACCATCGCAAGCAGGCCTTCCTCCCCGAAAGGCTGCGGGGCACGCGCTTCTTCGAGGCCCTGAGGCCCCAGGAACGGAACTGGCAGGACCGTGCCGAGCCTGATCAGGCGCGCCTGGGCGAACTCTGGAACGCCTGGACCGACGGGAACCCTGAGGGAGGCGAAGTGCCTGTGGATGCCTGGTGCGAAGCCCTCGAATGCAGCCGGGAGGCCCTGGCCCGCGCCGTTCATAAGCTGGCAGTCGGGCACTTCAGCCTGGAACGGAAACTGTTGGCGAGGCCGGCGGGTGAGGTGGGATCTATTTGAAGATATGATGCGGTTACATTGATTTTCATTCCAATTGCAAAATCATGTTCATCCCTGCCATCCTAGGGACATGCATTCCCGTCGTCTGGCACCGATCGCTCTGGAGCGCGCACGAAAATATCCGGTGCTGACCCTCACCGGGCCGCGCCAGTCGGGCAAGACGACACTCTGCCGGGGGCTCTTTCCCCATCTGCCCTATCGTTCCCTGGAATCCCTGGATCATCGGCGCTTCGCCCAGGAGGATCCCCGGGGATTTCTCGCTTCGATCCCCGAGGGTGCAGTGCTCGATGAGATCCAGCGGGCACCCGAACTGATGTCCTACCTGCAGGAGACCGTAGACCAGGACCCTCGGCCGGGACGATTCATCCTCACCGGAAGCCAGAATCTTGCGGTCCAGGAGGTCGTGTCCCAGTCCCTGGCCGGACGCACGACGATGCTCACGCTGCTGCCCCTGAGCCATGAGGAACGCGCTGTTTTCCATGGCGCCCCCACGGATCTGTGGGAGAGTCTTTGGGCGGGTGGCTACCCGCGGATCTTCGACCAAGGGCTGGATCCTGGCACCTGGTTGGCAGACTACGCGGCAACCTATGTGGAACGGGATGTCCGCCAGTTGCTGCGGGTGGCGGATCTTCACACTTTCCAGGCCTTCCTTGTCTTGGTGGCAAGGCGCACGGGTCAGGAGCTGAACGCTTCGGCGCTTGCCGGAGACGCGGGCGTGGCGGTCAACACGGTGAAGGCCTGGCTTTCGGTGTTGGAAACCAGCTATCTAATCTTGCTGCTGCCCGCTTGGCATCCCAACATCCGCAAGCAGGTGGTGAAGGCGCCCAAGCTCCACATGCTCGATTCAGGATTGGTCTGTCATCTCTTGGGCATTCACACGGCGGAGCAACTGGCCAGTCATCCATTGCGCGGGGCCATTTTCGAATCCTGGATGGTGTCGGAGGTGGCGAAGGCCCGCCTGCACGCCGGTCGGTCTCTGCGGATGTTCCACTACCGGGAGGCCCGCGGTCCGGAAGTGGACCTGCTGGTGCAGGGAGAGGAAGGTTGGATCCTGGCCGAGGCGAAGTCGGGGCGTACTGTGGATGCCTCTTTCTTCGCGGGCATGGAGGCCTTTGCCGCGCGCCTCCCCGAGGCCTCGACGGTCATTCCTCGCCTGGTCTATGGCGGCACCGAGGCCCAGCTGCGCCAAGGCGTCGCCGTCACTCCCTGGGCGAAAATCCAGGATGGTGGCTGGTAATCAGTCCTCCCGCATCAGGCTCAGCAGCGATCCCTCCTCGATCCATCCCTGGCCCCGCAGGAAGGCGAGAGTCTGGGCTTCGGCCTTGGCCATGAGCATCGTGAAGGCGGCGGGTTTGCGGTCCCACTGGTCCTCGAAGAGGATGGCGTAGCGCCAGGCGCGGGGCTGGACCCAGGTGCTTCCGTTTGGATGCTGATCCGGCGCAGCGGCCTCGGAAGCCGTGCGACACCAGGCCAGGGCGGCCTTGGCCTTGTCCCAGATGACCTGGGAATCCCGGTCGCGCATGGCCTTGGTCTCCACCAACCACATCGTGTCGCCCAGGCGCACCACGAAGTCCGGCCAGTATCGGCTCAGCTCGCCGAAGCGGGTGCGATAGCGCAGGGCCAAGCTGTGGCGGCGTTCCAGGGGCTTGAGCCAAGCGAGGACTTCGCCCGATTTCTCCAACACCTGCTCGATGAAGTCCCGCTCCAGACCCCCGCCCTGGGCGCCTTCGAAGATGGAGGGGAACACGCAGCGCGCGTTGGGAATCTGTCGCGTCTCCCGGCCCCGCAGCGCGGGCGTCCGACCATCGATCTCGGGGTTGGAGGCCCAGCCCCAGTCGGTCACACCCACCTCGCTGGCCTGGTTCTCGTAAAGTCGCTGAAGCCAGTGATCCCGGGCATCCTGGAGCTGCTTGAGCAGATGCTGGCGCACCTCTTCGCGGCGCAGCACCCGGGCATCCTCCGGGCGGCGCAAGGGATCGAAGTCGGTTTCGGGGAAGAGGGACCCTTTCGCCACCTGGGTGACCACGTCCACCATGTCGGCCCACTGATCCGTGAGCCAACTCTGACCCCGCCGACCCTCCACCAGGGTGTTCGCGAGGTTGGCCAAGGTCTGCTGGGCTTCGGAGGAGAGATCCGCCGTCCAGACCACCTGGGTCTCCGTGGTCATGTGTTCCTTGGTGAACTGGACGCCCTTGTCCAGGCGCAGGGCCGCGAGCACGCGCCCATCGCCGAAGGGCCTGAAGCCTTCCTTGAGCAGGTCCAGCACATTGGGCGCGGGGGGATCCTCCCGGTAGAAGCCCAGAGGCCAGGCCAGGTCCAGGCTGGGCAGACGTGTCTCGTCCACGCCTGCCGTCAGCAGATCACCCATGGCCGAGCGACCTTCGTCCACTTCGCCCTCGCCGATGTCCAGGCCTTCTTCTTCCTCGAACTCGCGCAGTTTCTGGCGGAACTTGGGGTGATCCACCAGGTAGAGCATGTCGAGCGCGGTCATGGGCTCCCGATGGGCCCACAGGTTCTGGGCGTCCTGCACCTTCTGGGGCCACAGCTCCGGCCAGGCCTGGGCGCGGAACATCAGGCGCAGGCCGCGACCGATGACCTGTTCCACCAGGATGGCGCTTTCGCCGGCCCGCAGGAACACGATCACGCAGATGGAATTCACATCGAAGCCTTCCTGCAGCATCGCCACGTTCACGATGACCTGCAGATCATCCCGCTTGTCCGCGGCGAAGATGCGGCGGCGCAGGGCCCCGTATTCCTCCGGTTTCAGCTCGCCCTTGCGGTTGCTGTGCAGCACGGCCACGGCATCCGGCAGCAGGCCGAATTCCCCCGTGCGCTGTTCGCTGATGAAGGCCGCGGCCTGGTCCGCCAGGCTCGTGTCCTCGGCCACGACCATGAGCTTGGGCACGGCGGCGACGCCCAGCACGCAGAGGCCGTCCTCCACCCATTTGCGTTTGGCCAGGCCCACGTCGATCAGCGCCTTCTGGCTGTCCGTGAGCACACCATCTTCGGCGCGGTGCACGGTTGCGCTCTCATCCAGGCGCGGGTCCTTCACCAGCCACAACTGCTTCACCAGCATGTCCTTCTGCGCCTGGGCCAGGCCGTAATCGCAGAGGATGTGAGGAAACCATTTCCGGGCGGGTTTCTTGGCCTTGCCGCGCCCGGCACTCACCTGGAAGAAGGGTGTGGCGCTGAAGTCCCCGCGCCATCCGAGCGTCTTTCCGTGCAGCGAAACCTGTTCGGTGCGGATGAGGCTCAGCGCCTCTTCCCAGGCGCCTTCGCCGCCCTCATAGCCCTTCTCCCCTGGATTGGTGTGGGTGTGGTGGGCCTCGTCATTGCAGATCACCAGATCGGGTTCGGCCGCCAGCCAATCCCGCAGCACCAGGTAGCGCGGGTTGCCCCGCTCTGTCACGCTGCCGTACTTGGGCAGATCCAGCAGCTCGGCGGGATGGTCGGCCTCATCCTCCTCGCCGCTGCGGTCCATGAGGGCCTGCCAGTTGACCACCAGGGCAAAGGCCTCGGGCTGGGGCGTGGTCTCCATCACATCGCGGCCATTGAGGGCGCGGAAGGCGCCGAAGAAGGCGTCCCGCTGTTCGCTGGGGAGAAAAAGATCGCGGAAGCGCCTGAAATCCGAAGTCTCCAGATGGCGGTTGCCTCGGGCGTCCTGGGTGCCCAGCAGCGCGTCCAGCAGACGGTCATGGACCACGAGCCCTGGCGTGACGATCAGGCAGCGGGTGCTGAAGGCCGCTTCCCGCCAAGTGCGCTCCTCGGGCGCGAGTTGGCGTCCCGCTGGGCCATCCAGGGCGAGGCGGTTGAGCACCTGCCACACCAGTAGCGCCTGGAGGATCCAGGTCTTCCCCGTGCCCGTGGCCAGCTTGAAACCATAGCGCGGCAGGGGATCCGCCCACCAGGGCCCGAAGAGCGCGTCCCGGTCCTCAGGCGCTTCGATGTAGGTGTGCAGGGCGTGGAGGAAGCCCCCCTCTTCGGGCAGCTCCCGCTTCAGCACCTCGTGGACGTAGAGGGCGGTCTCGATGGCCAGCCGCTGGGCTGGATGAAAGGAGGCCTCCTCATGCTCCGTGCTGAACCAGTGGTGCAGCAGCGTCTCCGTGATGGCTGTGACACCGGGATAGCCCGACTCCACCCAGGCCTGGACGCGGGGTTTCAGGAGCGCGGGAAGCACCGGCCCGCCCTGCATCGCCTTCACCTGCTTTTCGAGATTGGCCATGGATCACCTTGTCAAAAGGGATGATCAGGAGAGATGAAAGGGATGACTGGTGATAGGCCGTTTCTATCCCCTTCATTCCTGTTCAATTTCCTTCAGCTTTCCGGCAACAGTCCGCGCCAGGCGGCGTCGTTGCCGAAGACATCCACCATGCGCAGTCCCACCTGCCGCCCCGGCCTGGGCACAAAGACCAGTTCCATCTCGCTGACGATGCGGCGCACGCGCTTGCCCAGACCGCGCAGATCCTGCTGGGTGCTGGTGAAGGGGCGCTTGCCATCCATGCCTCCCAGATCGTCGTCCACGCACCAGAAATCGATGAGGCTCAGGCCATCCGACCCCCCGGCCTTCCGGAGCCATTCGGCCTTTTCCGCCTCGCTCATCTTGGCGAAGTCCTTGAGGCCCGAGGGCACGCTGCGCAGCAGGTAGCGGCCCAGCTTCAGGGTCACCTTGAGCTGGCGTTGGCCGTCCTGTTCCACCCAGCCTTGCACGGTGAAGGCGGGAGGTTCCAGCCAGGGCTTCTCGAAGAAGGCCACCTTGTCCCGCAGGCGCTCCACCGCAGCGTCGTCGGGTCCGGCGCCTTCGGGGATCTTCTTCAGGAATTCGATGACATCCGTGGGTACGATGCGGGCTTCCACCTTGCCGGTATCGCCGCCCAGCAGACGCTGCAGGCCCGCGTCGAAGTTCAGCTCGAAGTCCCATCCCAGGGCCACCAGCCGGGCATAGCCGCCGCCGTCCAGGCTGTTGAGAAGGCGCACCGCTTCCGCCACGCGCCGGGCCGACAGGGGCCGGTCTGGATCGCCCACCAGCACCAGCCGCCGCTGGAGCCGACCGGAAACAGGGTCATTGGCCGTCTGCGTGCCCAGATTGCGCTCGCTGGGATGGGGCAGGGCGCCGAAGAGCGTGAGCACGAGCGGCCCCACTTGCCTGAGCTTGTGATCGTTGAGGTAGATGAGCTGCCGCTGATAGTTGCCCAGGTTCTCCACCACGAAGGGCGAACAGCGCGTGGCTCCGTCGGGACGCTGAAAGCCGATGCCCCCCGAACCCGTCTCGCCCAT
Organism: Holophagaceae bacterium; assembly: GCA_043723905.1. Classification (GTDB taxonomy): domain Bacteria; phylum Acidobacteriota; class Holophagae; order Holophagales; family Holophagaceae; genus JAYREN01. Next base: position 23,057 of record JAYSNJ010000049.1, on the reverse strand, counting down.
CTTCACGAAGCGGTTCCGGGTCACCTGGATGGAGGCCTTGCCCAGATCCGAGGTGATCCAGCGGCGACCCAGTTTCTCGGCCACGGCGGCGGTGGTGCCGGAACCGCAGAAGAAGTCGGCGACGAGATCGCCAGGTTGGCTGCTGGCTTTGAGGATTCTTTCGAGCAAAATCTCTGGTTTTTGTGTGTCGTATTCGAGCCCCTCGATTGCCGAATTGTTTAATTTGTCGATTTGCCAGACTGAATCGACATATGTTCCTTCGCGCAAGGCATCTTCAATGTATCTTTTGATGCGTTCTCCACCACCTGCGTCTGATAGCACATATTCCCGTCCATTTGGATCGTCGTTGTCGACAAGTAGTTTTTGTTTGCGTTTTTTTAGGTATTCTTCTTTTGATTCATACAATTCTCTATATGATTCAAATTTTGGATTATTAGACTTTGAATAATAAAAAATAGTATCATGTCGTGCATTAAATGATGTTTTTAGTTTTTTGTTCCATCCACTATAATTCCAAATTAGTTCATTTTGAAAATTAGAACGACCGAAAATTTCATCCATTATGAGCCGGATAGTGCCACTTACATGCCAATCACAGTGTAAATAGATGCTCCCATCCTCCGCCAGCAGCCGATGCATCAGCTGCAGCCTCGGGTACAGCATGTCCAGATAGCTGTCCGTGCCGTCCTCCCAGGTGTCCCGGTAGGCCAATCGCTCCAGGGCGCTCATCTCGGCGGTTACTTCGCCGCCCCTCCCTGAACCATCCGGTGTGAGCTGGACGCTGTGGCTGTAGTCGGCCTTGGAATCGAAGGGCGGGTCGATGTAGATGAGGTTGATCTTCCCCTCGTAGCTCTGGGCCAGCAGGGCCTGCATCACCAGCAGGTTATCCCCCCAGATCAGGCGGTTGCAGCTCGAGGTGTCCACCTCCTGGGTGGCGGGATCGAAGGGTAGGCGGGGCCCGGCCTGGGCGGGGTTGGGCACGACCACTTCCGCGATCTGGAAGCCCAGGGCCTTCGGGTTGGGTGCCTTCTTGGGCTTGCTATCCCATACGAGCCGCGCCGTGTTGCGCTTCTTGCGGCGGGTGCCGGTCTCCTCCGCCACGCCTGCTTCCACAGGGGCGTCCGGGTACCGCTCATCCGGCCCCAGATCCTCCTCCAGCAAGGGCGGCGCCGAAGACTCCTTCGGGCGGTCCGCGAAGGGTTGCAGGGTGAAGTCTTGGGGCTCGGGCATGGGGACAGACTCGCACGAAACGACAACTAGGTTGTATCAGAAACCGCAGCCATCCTTGCTCTGAGCCCGAGGCTTCCTGGGCTCGGGCCCCGCGCCTAGCCTCAATTCCATGCCCATTGCCCCGCGCGTCCGCCCGCTCATTCGGAGCGAGGGGCCTGGGAGTTTGGATTTACAACCTTGTTGTCTACTCCTGGCCCGCTCGTGAGCGCCCCCAAGGGACAGGGTTCGAAGCGGTCCTCCGCGTTCTCCCGCAACCTGAAACGGGTGCGGGAGCGGATGAATCTGGGCCAGCGGGAATTCGCCGATTTCCTGGATGTCACCCAGCAGACCATCTCCCTGTGGGAGCGTGGTCTGCGCGAGCCGGGCAGGCGCACCTGGACGCTGCTGGAACAGAAACTGGGCTACGCTCGCGCCGAACTGGAATCCGGCTCGATGGCAGCCCTGCCGGAATTGGGCGTGCGCGAGACGAAGTCCTTTGCCCGCTCCATCGCACTCCCGCCTCCCAGGGAGGGCTTCTCCGCCACGCACCTGAGCCTGGAGGGGCTGGCCGCCGAGGCCATGGATCTTGCCAAGGCCCAGCGCCTGCTGCGCGAGGCCGTCCGAGCAGGAAAACCGATTTGGATCGTGGTGGGCTGAGGCCTGGGAGGCTTTCCCTCGGCGTGAATCTGCGTTCATCCCTGTTCAATGGCTTTTGGCTGTGATGAACGCCGATGCACGCAGATAAGGGATCTGATGGGAGTAGGATCTTGGCCTGAGCGCTGATCGGGAGGCTTCCATGAACTTGCGTCCTCTGGGAAATTCGGATCTGTTGATCTCGCCCCTGGGCTTCGGCTCCTGGGCGGCGGGGGGCGGGGGCTGGGCCTTCGGGTGGGGGCCCCAGGACGACAACGACACGATTTCGGCCATCCATCGGGCGCTGGATCTGGGGGTGAACTGGATCGATACGGCGGCGATCTACGGGCTGGGCCATTCGGAAGAAGTGGTGGGCCGGGCCCTGGAGGGGCGTGCCAGGAAACCCTACCTCTTTACCAAGTGCTCGATGACCTGGGATGCCCAGGGAGCGATCGGCCACTCGCTGAAGGCCGCCAGTGTGAGGGAGGAATGCGAGGCGAGCCTGCGGCGCCTGAAGGTCGATTCCATCGATCTCTACCAGATCCACTGGCCGGATCCGGACGGGGAGATCGAGGAGGGCTGGGAGGCCATGGCGCGCCTCCAGGCGGAAGGCAAGGTGCGCTGGATCGGCGTGTCCAACTTCAACGTCAACCAGATGGCGCGGGCGGCCCGCATCGCGCCCATCACGTCGCTGCAGCCTCTCTATTCCATGCTGCGCCGGGGCATCGAGGCGGAATTGCTCCCGCATTGCGCCCAGCACGGCATCGGCGTCCTCGCCTACTCACCCATGCAGGCGGGCCTGCTCACCGGGGCCATGACACGGGAGCGCGTAGCCGCTTTCCCCGCCGACGACTGGCGCCGTCGCACGCCGGAGTTCCAGGAACCGCGCCTCTCGAAGAATCTGCGGCTCCAGGACCATCTGAGCGAGATGGGATCCCGCCACGGCGTGAGCGCCGGTGTGGTGGCCCTGGCCTACGTCCTGCGCAGGCCCGAACTGACGGGCGCCATCGTGGGCGCCCGGAGCGCAAAGCAGGTGGAAGGCTGGATCGCCGCCCTGGAATTCCGGCTCACGGAGGCTGAGGTCGCCGATATCGAAAATTTCATGAGATCGAATCCCTGAAATGGGCAGTGCGGAAGTTCATACCCTCCGCTGGCGCCTGCTGGCCCTCACGAGCGTCGGGGCCTTCATGGCGCCTCTGGATGGGTCCATCGTGGCGGTGGCTCTGCCGCGCCTGGGGCCGGCCCTGGATCTGAGCTACGGGGCCCTGCTCTGGGTGCAGGCCTCGTACCTGCTGACCATGGCCGTGCTCCTGATCCCCCTGGGGCGCTGGGCGGACCAGCGGGGGCGCCTGCGCTTCTACCTGGTGGGGATCGCGCTCTTCACGGCCGGATCCCTGGTGGCTGCCCTGAGCCAACGGGGCGGTACGCTGATCGCCGGCCGGGTGATCCAGGCGGGAGGCGGTGCCCTGCTGAGCGCCACCTCGGCGGCCCTCGTGACGGCCGTCTTCCCGCCCCCGGAGCGGGGGCGGGCCCTGGGGATCAATGTGATGGCCGTCTACGCGGGCCTCAGCGTGGGACCGCCTCTGGGGGGCTTCCTGGTGGAGCGCTTCGGATGGCCCAGCATCTTCCTGGTGAATCTGCCCATCGGCGCCCTCGTGTTGGGCTGGGGGGTTCTCCTCGCCCGCCGCTTCGAGGACTCGACGGGACCGAAGCGTTCCATGGATCTGCCTGGAGCCGTGCTTCTCGGTCTCTGCCTCCTGGGCCTGCTGGTCCCTCTGACCCTTGCTCCCGAGCGGGGCTGGGACGACTTTCGCCTCTGGAGCCTGCTCGGTTTGGCCCTGGTTTCGGGCCTCGCCCTGCTGGCCCGGGAATGCCGGGCGGCCGAGCCCCTTCTGGACCGGGGACTGCTGCGGGATCGCGCCTTCCTGGGCGGCAATCTGGCGGCCTTCCTGAACTACGGGGCTCTTTCCGCCGTGGGCCTGCTCACTGCGGTCCACCTGCAGCTCGTGCAGGGACGCTCGCCCCGCATGGCGGGCTGGATCCTGCTGGGCCAACCCGTGGTCCAGGCGCTGCTGAGCCCCGTGGCGGGGCATTTCGGCGATCGCCTGGGGGCGCGCTTCCTGAGCACTTGTGGCATGGGACTCACCGCCCTTGGACTCACGGCCCTGGGTCTCCTGCCCCCGAGGCCTTCCATCCCGGCCCTGATGGCGGCCCTGGCCCTGGTGGGCATGGGCATGGCGGCCTTCAGTGCGCCCAATACCAGCGCCATCATGGGGCGTGCGCCCAAGGACCGCCTGGGCGTGGCCAGCGCCTTCCTGGCCACCATGCGCGTGACGGGCATGGCCTTCAGTGTGGCCCTGCTGGGGGGCTTGGCGGCCCATGACCTGGGTTCCGGCGGCTGGAAACAGCTGCTGCGGGGTGCGTCGCCCGCCCTGGCCCAGGTCTTCGCCGGGGGTTACCGGGTGGCCATGTTCACCGGAGCCGGCCTGGCCCTTCTGGGCGCCTGGGCCTCCCTGGCCCGGCCGCGGAAGTGAAGGCTGGGATCAGCCCTTCCATCGGAGGCTGGCGAGGCTGAGGCTGCCGAGCTGGAAGCCGCGGAAGAGGTCTTGGGGCGCCTCGCCTTCCGTGGCGCCCAGGGCCACGAAGAGGGGATCCAGATGCTCGGTGCTGGGAGCAGCGTCACGGCTCTGGGGCCAGAGGGTGCGGTGGGCCGCCAGAGCTTCCAGGTCCCCTTGTCGAATCGCCTCCATTACCCAGGCCTCCGCTTCCAAGGCCCAGGAAGCCGGCCTGTCGCCCTGTTCGTCCCAGGTCAGACGCCCCAGGTTGTGCACTAGGCCCCCGCTGGTGAGGATCGCGAGGCCTTCTGCCCGCAGGGGCGCCAGGGCCCTGCCCAAGTCCAGCAGGCGCGAAGGCTCCCACCGGGGCAGGGAGAGCTGGATCACCGGGAGATCGGCGGCGGGGCGGAGATGGCGCAGGACGGACCAGACGCCGTGATCGAAGGGACGGGTGGCATCCAGGACGGTGGGGAATCCGCGCTCTTCCAGCGACAGAGCGACGTTGGCGGCGAGCTCGGGAGCGCCTGAGGCGGGATAGTCGAGGGCGTAGAGCGCCTCCGGGAAGCCCGAGAAGTCGTGGAGGACGCCGGGATGAGGGGCGGCTGTGATCCGCAAATCATGCGTCCACCAGTGGGCGGAGATGGCCAGGATGGCCCGGGCCTGGAGGTTCTCACCGCAGTTTCCCAGGGCGCGGGCCCAGGGATGCTCGGAGGCCAGGGCCAATTCGGGGGAACCATGGGAGACGAAGAGGACGGGTGATTGCATGTCACACCAGATCGAAGAACAGGAGCTGGGAAGGCTCGGAAGCGGAAAAATTCAGGATGGATTCCCCCGAGATGGCCGCGCCGTCACCTTCTGCCAGCGCCACGCCGTTCACCGTGAGCCTCCCTCGCGCGACCTGGATCCAGGCGCTTCGCCCCGGGGCCAGGACCTTCGTCAGGGCCGTTCCCGCCTCCAGGTCCGCGACCCAGAGCTCGGTGTCCTGGTGGATGTCCAGGCTGCCCTCGCGGCCCGAGCGGCTGGCCAGGAGCTGGAAGCGGTTCCTGCGGCCCTGGGCTGGGAATTCCGTCTGGCCATACCTGGGCGCCAGTTCCTGGGCTTCGGGCAGGATCCAGATCTGGAGCAGGTGGACGGGTTCAGTGGCCGAGGCGTTGAATTCGCTGTGGTGGATGCCGGTGCCGGCGCTCATGCGCTGCAACTCTCCAGGCCGGATGACGCCGCCGCTCCCCAGGCTGTCCCGGTGTTCCAGGGCCCCCTCCAGCACCCAGGTGAGGATCTCCATGTCCCTGTGGGGATGGGTGCCGAAGCCCTGCCCCGGGCCGATCCGGTCCTCGTTGATGACCCGCAGGGTGCGGAACTGCATGTGCTTGGGGTCGTGGTAGTCGCCGAAGGAGAAGCTGTGGCGGGTATCCAGCCAGCCGAAATCGAAATGGCCGCGGTCCTTTGAGGGGCGGAGGGTGATCATGGGAACTCCTGGGGGCTTCGAGGTCTGCCCGTTCGACAGTTTTGATGTTTGAACATGCAAGTGCGTTACGGAGCCTATGACGCCCGGTTTCCTGGCCTTTCCTGTGTCCGGACCTATGTTGGTACGAACCCACTCCGGAGCAGAGCCATGATCCAGCGCGTCCTCGTCGGTATCGATTTCTCCGAATCCTCCAAGCTGGCCCTGGAGCGGGGCGCGGGCTGGGCCTCCCGCCTGGGGGTACCCCTGGTGGCCATGCACGTGCTCCAGCCTCCGGCGCCCATGCTACCTGAGGCCCAGATCGCCCTGCCGGATCCCACCTGGCTCAAGGCCATGGAGGACCACGCCCGGGAGCAGCTGGAATCCATGGTCAAGGAGATCCCCGGCGCCATGGTGAGCGTGAAGTGGGGCAGCCCCGCCGAGGAACTGGTGGGCGAGGCCACGCCGGAGTGCCTGCTCGTGGTGGCCCAGGTGGGGCACACGGGCCTGGAGCGACTGCTCTTCGGTTCCACGGCCTCCCGGGTGGTGAAGCACGCCCCCTGCGACGTGCTGGTGGTGCGGGGTGAGACGAAGAAAAAGAAGTAGGGCACCGTTCAAAAGGAATCTGAACCTTTCCCTCTCGCGATGCCACAAGGGGCCCAGAGGAATGCCATGGGATTGGAGAGGGTATTCCTCAACGGCCCCTCATGCCGCCGGGAGGAAACCTGGAGCGGCCTTGACGGGCATCAAGGTGGAGGGGTTTGTTCTGGCCTATCCTCGGGCAACCGATCCAGGTTGATCTCTCCCCACTCCATCCTCCTCTCCCTCGAACTGCCCCCTGCGCGGTGAGCCCATGGCCGTCCTTCGATCTCTCGAGCTGGACCCCCGCCCCCTCTTGCGGGCCACCCTTGCCACCTGTGGGCTGGGCCTGCTCATCACCCTGGGGAACCGCCAGGGCCGCTGGCTGGACCCCGCCCTCCTGGGCTACCTGCTGGCTTCGGTCTTCGCCTTCTTCGGCGTCGCCTACCGCTATTTCGCATGGCTGGAGCGCCCCGCCACCGCCATGTTCTGGAAATGGACCCTGAAGGGCCTGGTCCAGCCCAGGCGCTGGCTCCGCTTTCCCCGCATGCTCCTGACCCTGCTCGATCAGATGGTGCTGCAGCGCTTCATCGAGCGGCGCTCCCGCAAGCGCTGGATGGCCCACGCCCTCATCGCCTGGGGCTGCGTGCTGGCTTTCGCGGTCACCTTCCCCCTGGTCTTCGGATGGGTGCGCTTCACCAGTGAGGGACTGAACCAGGATCGCTACCTGGCCTGGATCTTCGGCATTCCCATGGGCTCCTTTCCCCTGGGTTCGCCGGCAGCCTTCATCACCTTTCACATGCTGGATATCGCTGCCTTCATGGTCATCGGGGGCTGCCTCCTGGCCTTCTGGCGGCGCATACACGACGAGGGCGATACCAGCACCCAGCGCATGGGGCTGGATCTTCTGCCCCTGGTCCTGCTGCTGGCCGTTTCCCTCACCGGCCTGATGCTCACGGCCTCAGAGAAATGGTTGGAGGGTCGCAATTTCGGGACCCTGGCCTTCCTGCACGAGGCGACAGTGATCCTGCTGCTGCTCAGCCTACCCTTCGGCAAGCTCTTTCATATCGTCCAGCGCCCCGCCCAGGCTGGGGCCGCGCTCTACAAAGAGGAAGGCGAAACCGAGGGAAGGTTGCCCTGCCGGACCTGCGGCGCTGCCTTCATCCGTGCCAACCAGCGGCGGGACCTGGAGGCCCTCTGGAGGGAGCTGGATATGGATGGCGCGCGGCATTCCAACGGCGCCCATCACCTGGATCTCTGCCCCAGGTGCAAGCGGCGTCTGGTGATACAGGCCCACAGCCTGCGAATGCACGGGGCCTTCGATCCCTTCGCGGAGATACCGCTGCCCGTCGAACCCATTCCCGACCCGATGTCCCTCCGGAGCTAGCCCATGGCCCGCACGCCCCAGACCCTCGAGGCCCTCCGTGCCCAGTTCGGCCCGCACCTCAACCTCGCGCCTCCCGGGGGGTGGACCGCCGACCCCACCCCGGACCGGGTCGTGAAGACCCACTGCTGCTTCTGCGGTCAGCAGTGTGGCATCCAGCTGAAGGTGAAGGACAACCGGGTCATCGGTTTCGATCCCTGGGAGGAGTTTCCCTTCAACCAGGGCAAGCTCTGTCCCAAGGGCGTGAAGCGCTACCTCCAGGGCAATCATCCGGACCGCCTGCAGAAGGCCATGAAGCGCACGGATGCAGGCTTCGTGCCCATGGACTGGGAGGAGGCGATAACTCGAACCGTCTCCGAGATCCAGCGGATCCAGGCGGCGCATGGAAGGGATTCCTTCGCCGTGCTTTCGGGCGTATCGCTGACGAACGAGAAGAGCTATCAGGTCGGCAAGTTTGCCCGCCTGGGCCTCCAGACGAAGAACCTCGATTACAACGGCCGCCTCTGCATGGTGAGCGCCGGGGCCGGCAACAAGAAGGCCTTCGGTCTGGATCGCGCCGCCAACTCCTGGGCCGATATAGAGGGCGCCGAGGTGATCTGGGTGGCGGGGTCCAACGTGGCTGAGTGCAGCCCCATCACCACGGACTACATCTGGCGGGCCCGGGACAGGGGCGCCAAGCTCATCGTCGTGGACCCGCGCATCACGCCCCTGGCCCGCACGGCGGATCTGGTGCTGCCCCTCAAGCCCGGCACGGATTGCGCCCTGACGAACGGTATCCTGCACCTGCTGCACAAATGGGATCTCATCGATTGGGATTTCGTGAAGGCCCACACCAATGGCTTCGAGCAGGCGCTGGAGGCTGTGCAGGACTGCACGCCGGAATGGACCAGCTCCGTGACGGGTGTGCCCGTGGCCGCCATCGAGAAGGCGGCGCGCATGTGGGGCGAGGCCAAGACGAGCTTCCTGCTCCATGCCCGGGGCATCGAGCATCAGAGCAAGGGCGTGGAGAACGTTCTGGGCTGCATCAACATGGTGCTGGCCACGGGGCGCATCGGGAAGCCCTCCTGCGGCTACGCCACCATCACGGGGCAGGGCAATGGCCAGGGGGGACGCGAACACGGCCACAAGTGCGACCAGCTGCCGGGGAACCGCGACATCAGCAATCCCGAGCACCGGGCCTACATCTGCTCGGTGTGGGGCTGCACCGACGAGGAACTGCCCGGCGTGGGCCTCAGCGCCCAGGAGATCATGAACGCCATCCATGCAGGCGAAATCAAGGGCCTGCTCTGCCTCTGCTTCAATCCACTGGTCTCGCTTCCGGACACGGAATTCACCCGGGAGGCCCTAAGCAGGCTGGAGTTCTTCGTCGTCCTAGATTTCTTCCTCAGCGAGACGGCCCAGCACGCCGATATCGTGCTGCCCAGCGCGCTGCACGAGGAGGACGAGGGCACCTCCACCAGCGCCGAAGGACGCGTCATCAAGATCAACAAGGCCGTGGAGCCGCCCGGGGATGCCCGGCCCGACTGGCAGATCCTCAACGAGATCGCCCATCGGATGGGCCGCGGGAAATACTTCGATCACTTCACCTCGCCCGAGGCCATCTTCAACGAGCTGCGGGTGGCCTCGAAGGGGGGCACGGCGGACTACGCGGGCATCAGCTATGCGAAGATCGAGCGCCAGATGGGCGTCTTCTGGCCCTGTCCCACCGAGGACCACCCCGGCACGCCACGGCTCTTCGAAGGGGGCAGGTTCGCCCATCCCGATGGCAGGGCGAAATTCAATCCGACCCCCTGGCGGCCGCCTCTGGAAGTGGTGGATTCGGAATACCCCATCTGGCTGACTACGGGCCGTGTGGTCTACCACTACCTGAGCGGGACCCAGACCCGGCGCATCGGATTTCTGGTGGAGCAGTGCCCTCATCCCTACGTGGAGATTCATCCGAGGTTGGCCGAACGGTACGGCCTGAAGGACGGAGACGCGCTGGAAGTGACCACTCGAAGGGGCTCCCTGGTCCTGCCCGCCAAGGTCGTCACCACGATCCGGCCCGATACGGTCTTCATCCCCTATCATTGGCCCGGCGCGCTCTCCGTCAATCGACTCACGGCCCGGCACCTGGACCCTGTGAGCAAGATCCCCGAGTACAAAGTGAGCGCTTGCCGCCTTCGATCGGTGGGCCAGGAACTACTCCCCGCGGAGATCCACGAACTGCGCCGCATGGCGGCGGAGGCCTCGAGTTCCCAGCCGAACCTCCCCGAGAGGGTCTTTTAGCCCGCGAAGGGCCGCGAAGGGAAAGGCATGGAAGGGCCGCTAAGGACGACAGAGAAGGAGCTGCCTTTGGCGGAGGAAGTGTTCCGTGTCGTCGGGGCGGCCATCGAGGTGCACCGGGAGCTGGGGGCGGGATTCCTTGAAGCGGTGTATCAGGAGGCGTTGGCCTTGGAATTCCGAGAACGCGAAATCCCATGCTTGGCCCAAGTTCCTTTGGATGTGAACTACAAGAACCATCGTCTGGAGAAACGCTATGCGGCAGATTTCATCGCCTTCGAAGACATCCTTGTCGAACTCAAGGCAGCGGATTCATTGACTTCTAGAGATACTGCCCAGCTCATCAACTACCTTCACGCCACCCACAAGCCCCTGGACCTCCTGATCAATTTCGGGTCCACCGGGAAACTGGAGTGGAAACGGCTGGTCAATACGCGCCCTCCTTCGCGGCCCTTCTGATCATTTTTTCGCGGCCCTTCGCGGGCAGAGGCTTTTCATGGTTTCGGACGAATACGGCTTTTTTATCGATCCCCAGCGCTGCATCGGCTGCCGCGCCTGCGTGGCGGCTTGCGGGGAGTGCGGCACCCACCGCGGCCGCCCCATGATCCACCTGGACGAGCTCGATCGCCTCGCCTCCACCCAGACGGGGCCCACCGTCTGCATGCACTGCGAGGAGCCCATCTGCACCCAGGTCTGCCCGGCCGATGCCATCAAGCGCAGCGAGGATGGCGTCGTGCATTCGGCCCAGAAGCCCCGGTGCATCGCCTGTTCCAACTGCGAACTGAGTTGCCCCTTCGGTGTCCCCATCGTGTTCTCGGGGCTCGAACAGATGCTCAAGTGCGATCTCTGCTACGACCGCACGAGCCTGGGCCAGGGACCCATGTGCGCCACCGTCTGCCCCAGCCAGGCGCTCCTCTTCGTGCCCCGGGACCAGGTTTCCAGGTTGCGGGCCAACCAGCCCCTGCGGGAATTCCAGATCGGGTCCCTGCGGGTGGGGACGCGGAATGCGGTGATGGTGCCGGATTCGGAAACGCCCTTGAATCTGGATGCGTTGCTGCTCTGCGGAGAATCCTCTCCCATCGAAGGGGGTGCCTGATGCCTCTTTGGAAGAAGGCCTTTCCCGTGGATCTCGCCGATGAGGGGAGCTTCTCCCGTCGGGAGTTCGCCCGGTTCCTGGCCCTGGTCTCGGTGGGTTTCACGGTGGGCATCGCCTATCTGAACCTGCGCAAGAAGCCCCTGGAAGGCGCTCCGGAGGAGGGTTTGGGCGAGAACACTGCCCTGAGAGTCTGCCCCCTGGGCGAACTGATGGCTGGCGAGAGCCGCCTCTTCACCTTCCGCGATGAACACGACCGCTGCATCCTCCTGCGCACCCGGGAGGGCCAGCTGAGGGCCTATCGGCAGACCTGCACCCACCTGGGTTGCGCCGTGCGCTGGGACGGCGCCCGGCTGGAATGTCCCTGTCATCTGGGGTACTTCGAGCCCGAGCGGGGCTTCCCCGTTCAGGGCCCGCCCACGCGACCGCTTTCGGGCCTGGAGGTGGAGGCCCGGGAGGACGGCTGGCTCTGGGTGCTGGGCGATCTGCCCAAGTCCGGCGCGAAGAGGAAGGAGCAGCACTCATGAGGCACCGGCCGAAATCCCAGCTCAACGGCCTCCTGCTGATGGCGGTCCTGCTCATCGCCCTCATCCAGCTCTACCTGTTCGAGACGGTGCTCGGAGCCCTGCTGGACGGCCAGCGCGGCATGCTCCCCGGGGCCCTGGTCGTCTCCGTCATCCTCAGCGCCATCGCCCTGTATCTCGCCTTCCTCGCCCCCCGGTTGGACCGGGAACCTTGATCCCTGGAGAGTCCATGCCCCCCATTCTCACCCGCTGGAACCCCGAGGACGCAGACGCCTGGAAGGACGGGCAGTCCCAGGTGGCATGGCGGAACCTGGCCATTTCGATCCCTTCGCTCCTCACGGCGTTTTGCGTGTGGATGTTCTGGAGCGTGCTCACGGTGCGGATGAAGGAGGTGGGTTTCCCCTTCAGTGCGGCCCAGCTCTTCACCCTCATCAGCATTGCGGGACTCTCGGGCTCCACGCTGCGCATTCCCAGTTCCTTCCTGGTGAGCGTGGCCGGGGGCCGGAACACCATCGCCATCACCACCGCCCTGCTCATCATCCCCTCCCTGGGGGCAGGGCTGGCCCTCCAGGATCTGCACACGAGCTTCGCGACCTTCGCCATCCTGGCGGCCCTTTCGGGCATCGGGGGCGGCAACTTCGCCTCCAGCATGGCCAATGTGCCGCCCTTCTTCCCCAAGCGGCTCTCGGGCACGGCGCTGGGTCTGAATGGTGGCCTGGGAAATCTCGGTGTGAGCGTCATGCAGTTCTTCACACCCCTGGTCATGGGTGCGGCGATGTGCGGGTCCCTGGCGGGAGCGCCCCATCTCAACGCCGCCGGCCGGGCCCTCTATGTGCAGAACGGGGCCCTGATCTGGGTGCCTGTGGCGGCCCTTCTCGCCGTTCTCGCTTGGTTCTTCATGGACAACCTGCCGGGCCAGGATGCCGATCCCGTGCTGCCCGCCATCCTGCGCATTCTGGGGCTCCACGGCCTCGGCTTCGTTGCGACGGCCCTGAGCGTGGTCGCCCTCGTGAGCTGGAAGACGGGGCTCCTGGGCCAGCTGGCGATTCTCGCCGGGACCGTGCTCGTCGCCCTGGGACTGCTCAAGCTCCTTCGGGGGGGCGTCAAGGCCCGCCTGGATGTCCAGTTCAAGATCTTCGGCAATCGGCATACCTGGCTGCTGAGCCTCCTCTACCTGGGGACCTTCGGCAGTTTCATCGGCTTCAGCGGCGCCCTGCCGCTCCTCATCAAGGTGGTCTTCGGCCACTACCCGGTCGGCACCTTGAACCCGCACAGCCCCAACCCCCTGGCCTACGCCTGGCTGGGGCCCTTCGTGGGCAGCCTCTTCAGGCCCGTGGGGGGCTGGATTGCGGACCGTTGGAAGGGGGCGCACCTGGCCCAGATCTCCCTGGGGGTCATGATCCTGGCGTCCCTGGGCGTCGCGCATTTCGTGAAGCTGGCTCAGGCTGCGCCCAATCCAGAAATCTACTTCACGCCTTTCCTGGGGCTCTTCCTGGTGGTCTTCGTGGCCACCGGCCTGGGGAACGGGGCCGTCTTCCAGATGGCCCCGGCCCTGGTGGGGCCCTCGCTGGCGGGCCCCACCCTGGGCTGGATGTCCGCCATGGCCGCCTACGGGAGCTTCCTCATTCCCGCCATCTTCAAGAACTCCGTGGACGCTGGCGCCGCCCAGGAGGCGATGTACGGGTTCGCGGCCTTCTACGTGGTCTGCCTGGGACTGAATACCTGGTTCTACCTGCGACGGACCCCGGTGACGTGAGGCTGAGGAGGTTGAAGGCGACGCGTTCACTCTCCACCGCCCGGTCGCAGCCGCCCCCCAGCCCGCAGGTTCCGAAACTGTATTCCCCGGCGAGGGGGATGATGCGAGTCTGGGCCTGGGCGGAGGTTCAACCGGGCGACGGGAAGGACAGGCGGGAGGCCAGCTGGGAGAGTTCGCCTCCCTGGGCCGCGAGCAGGCGACGGGCCATGCGCTGGAGGCCCTCCAGGTTGGCGGGCATGATGTTGTCCAGCTCGTCCAGATCCCGGTCCAGGGCCACCTGGAAGCGGTGGTAGCGGGGAGTTCCATCCGGGCCCGGCGGCAGGATCTGACGCATCTGGTAGTCCACGGTCTCGGCCAGGCCATCGAACATCACCTCGAGGAGGGGACGGGTCCAGCCCGGGAGGCCCCAGTCCTTGGCCTCATCGAAGGGGATGGGACGCGTGAAGTGGCCTGTGCCCAGGGAGATAAGCAGGACATCCGAGGCCGGAACGCGGCCCTCGTGGATGGCGGCCTGGGCTTCGGCGTAGGCGCACAGGGCGGGGTTGTTGGCGAAGACACCGCCCCCCACCAGCACATCCCGGTCCCGGTCCGGCCAGGTGAGGAGGACCGGTTCGAAGTAGCTGGGGGCTGCGCTGGTGGCCCTTGCCGCGAGCCACATGGGGTAGTCGCAGCGGGGTTCCGCCTTGGCCCTGCGGCTGCGGAAGAAGAATGGGTCGCGCTTCTCCAGATCGTAGGCCGTCACCATCACCTCGGTGAGGGCCTCGCCCAGGCGGGATTCGAGAAAGTGTTCCTTCAGGACCTCTTCGATGCCGGTGGATGCGTACCGTTCGCCCCGGAAGCCGCCGGGGTTGCCAATCTCGTCCCAGAGACTCCGCTGGAAGATGCGGGAGTGCTGCTGGAGGTAGAGATCCGCAAGATCCTGGGCGGAGTGCCGGGGGCGCCCATCCCTGTCCGGGGTGGTCAGCCCCAGGGCGAGGATGCCGCCGGTGCTGGTACCTACGATCAGATCGAAGAGCTCGGCGATGGGCCGGCCGGTCTGCTTCTCGAGTTCCGCCAGCAGGAGCGCCGGAATGAGGCCCCGAATGCCGCCGCCGTCGATGGATAGGATCCGGAAGGGTCGCCCCACGCTGCCTCCTCTCGGGTGAAAGGGCTTCAGCTTAAGCGCTCTGCCGGGATCCTGCGAGTCAGGACAGCGCAGCCAGCAGCGCCAGGGCCCCCAGGGCGGAGCCTGCCGTGAGCACCCATCCCACACGCTTCAGGTCGCGCGGGGAGGGCGGCGTCAGCCATACCCAGAGCGCCACGGCCGTGAGGGGACCAGGTGCCAGCGCCATGAGCCAGGGCAGGGGGGAGGCGAGCATGCCAGCGCTCAGGACCAAGCCGAGGAAGAAAGGCAGGGCCCGGATCCCCCATGCGTTCTTCGGCTTCAGCGAGGCGAGGAAGGCTCGCACCAGCGCCGTGCCCAGGCCGTTCAGGGCGGCCAGGCTTAGGGCCAGGAGGAGCGCCCTGGTGGCGGCTGCCCCGCCGAGGATGGCGACGGGGAGGGCGGCGAAGGAGAAGGCTCCGGCGGCCAGCAGCTCGCCGGCCATCGTGTGCTCCCGCCGGGCGAGGAAGAGCCCCAGGAGTGCCAGTCCGAAGACCAGGCCGGGTGCCATGGACAGTCCTTGCCTGGGCGCGGCTCCGGCCCAGGCCGTGCCCAGGGCGGGAAGGAGCAGGACTGTGCACCAGGCCAGACGCCGACGGGCCGAGACGGCGCCCTGGCTCCGGGCCGTTTCTCCCCGGCGACCGAGCAGAAGGAGGAAGGGCTCGCTGGCCAGAAAGGCCAGAACCGTGGCCAGCACTTGGGCCCAGGCCCGGGGACTGGAGGGCGCGAGGGCAAGGCCCGCCGCCAGGGAGATGCCCAGCTGGGCGTAGGCCCCATGTTCGCGGGGCATCAGGGAGATGGATCTGGAAATCGGACCGTTCGCCATGCTTCCAGGATGGACGATTCCCGGGAAGCCCGCCTTGACGGGCATCAAAGCTGGCTTCACGCCAGGCGTCGCACCAGGAAGCGGGTGGCCTTCCATTCGGCCCAGGCCATTCGCACTTCGGCGCGGCTGGTGAGCATGGCGGTTCGCCATTCCTCCCGGTGGGTCTTCAGGCCCTCCCGCTGCTCCTGGAGGGCTGCGAGGGCCCGGTCCATGCGGAGGCGGGCCGAGGCGAGGCGAGCGTGCAAATCCTCCGCCACGCTTGGATGCGCCGTCGCCAGCTTCGCGGCCAGACGCTTCTCCTCCATGGCGAGCCTGGCCCGCTGGATCACCGTATGGGGGATGCGGCGCAGCTTGCCCGCCATGCCGACCCAGGAAAGCGCGATCAGGAGCCACTTGGCGGTGTCCCACTGGTACCAGCGGATGCCGTTCCGGTAGTCCCCGGGCCACATGTGGTGGAAGTTGTGGTAGCCCTCACCGAAGGTAAGGGGAGCCAGCAGGCCGTTGTCCCGGGCGGTGTTGGCATCCGTGTAGGGCTGCGTGCCGAAGGCATGGGCGGCGCTGTTGATCAGGAAGGTCGTGTGGTGCGT
Source organism: Holophagaceae bacterium (assembly GCA_043723905.1). GTDB lineage: Bacteria > Acidobacteriota > Holophagae > Holophagales > Holophagaceae > JAYREN01. The sequence goes on along the minus strand of JAYSNJ010000049.1, from coordinate 7,067 downwards.
GAGGACGATGCGGAGCAGGAGGCCCATGACTAGGTGCCCCCAGAGATTGTGGGTGGCCAGGCCGATGCCAGCGGGAATGAGGGCCACGACCGCCCCGATCAGGAAGTGATGGCGGTCCTGCCAGCGCACCAGGGGGTCCGCCTGGAGATCGGCCACGCCCTCCAGCGGGTGGGACGCGCTCTCCATGACCCAGATCCAGTGGGCGTGCCAGAATCCCTTCCGGATGCTGTAGGGGTCGCGCTCCGTGTCGACGAAGCGGTGGTGGATGCGGTGATCGCTGGCCCAGCGCAGGGCCGAATTCTGGAAGGCCGCCGCCCCGAAGCAGAGCAGAAGGAAGCGGAGGGCCCGACCGGCCCGGTAGGTGCGGTGGCTGAAGAGGCGGTGGTAGCCGGCCGTCACGGCATGACCGATGGCGAGGAACATGCCCAGGCAGACCGCCAGCTCGATCCCCAGCGATTGGCTGCGGACCACGTGGATCGGCACCAGCACCAGGGCCAGGGCCAGGGTCCCGATGAGGAAGGGCGTGTTCAAGAGATTCCAGCGGCGCGTTCCGGTCATGCCTGCCTCCCATGACATCGCGGGCAGACCCCGGGTGGCCATTGGGGAATTGGATGTTCCGGAGAGCGCCCCGTTTGGGGTCCTGGTTAAAATTTGCGATCTTGTCTCAAATCCCTGGCGCCTTATACTTCCTTCTCACAAAGGGGCTCCGGATCTCGCGAGGGAGCCCTGTATCTGACCTATTCCGCCCGATCCCTCAGGGCAGCGGGCTCGCCGTCCACTTCCGGCGGGCGGGAGACGTTTTTGTTGGAGGATTCATGACCAGCGTCGCCACCATCCATAACGGCGTCAACGTGGAGGATCTCATCGCCACGATCACGGAGGTGAAGGCCAATCCCGGCCTCGCCAAGTTCACGTTCCGTTCCAAGGCCAAGTGGATCCACCGTGCCCATTCGCAGAGCACCTTCGATTCGCTGTTCGGAGCGGGCAAGGAGCATCGCCGCACCAACCCCATGTTCCTGGAGGCCGATGAGCCCGCCGCGCTGCTGGGCACCGATCTCGCGCCCAACGCGGGCGAGGCCGCGTTGCATGCCCTGAGCTCCTGTCTGAGCGTCACCTACGCCTACACCGCCGCCAGCATGGGCATCGATATCACGAATCTCAGCTTCGACATGGAGACCGATTCGGATCTGCGCGGGTTCCTGGAGCTGGACAAGAACATCCGCCCAGGGCTTTCCCAGATTCGCGTGAAGGTGAACCTGGCCTGCAACGGCAATCCCCAACAGGTGAAGGAACTCCATGAGAAAGTGATCCGGACTTCACCCCTCTACGACACCTTCAAAAACCCCGTGGATGTCAAGATCACGACCAACTGAGGGAGAAGGAGGAGAGGGTCCGCCGGGGCCCGCTCGGAGCGTTCGCGGCTACGGAGCCGAGTGGGAGGACTCGGCTCCTTTCGTGTGTGGGCCTCAGCTCCAGAGGCTTGCCACGTGCGCGCCTTTAGGGGGTCGCGTACGCAGGCTCCGGTGGAGCCTGCGCAGCGGGGCCCCGCTTGGCGCGTATGCCAGTGCCGATCCGAGAGGGCAAGCCGAAGGCGCAGCCCGATCGGTTGGGAAACCCGGCCCATTCTGTGCCGCAGGCAGAAAATGGGCCGGGCTTACCACGGCACTCGACCCTTCGTCTTATGGCTGCTTCTTCCGACCTGACCAGGTTCGACGGGGGCCGATGCATGGGGCCCGGCTTGCCACCAGCCTAGCAGATCCCGGTGCGAACCCGCGGCGGGCTGGAGCGCGTAAAGAATAAGCAACGCATTCCCAAGGGATCGACCGGTGGGCAAAAAAAACTGGGACCCGGGCCTCTTGACACCACTACATCTTGGGGTGATTCTTTTCATCCGACACTATCGCTTGCGGTTCGCCCCCATCGCCTCGGAGACAGAGGCCCTGGTGGCCACTGGAAATTCAGGAATGCCAAGGCGCGGGCCCAGCCCATGCCCTCCCTTTGTCGTCTCCGGAGCACCTCCCATGAAGATCTCCCGCCACTTCACCAAGGCTGGCCACGACGCTCTGGAGGGCATCCCTTTCGTGCCCCGCATCAGCCGCATCACCAAGCTGGACGGCACGGTGGTCTTCGAGGCCAAGGATGTCCTGGTGCCCGAGAGCTGGTCCCAGGTGGCGGTGGACATCCTGGCCCAGAAGTACTTCCGACGCAAAGGCATCGACGCCTCGGGGGGGGGGGAGAAGGATTCCCGTCAGGTCTTCCATCGGCTGGCGGGCTGCTGGCGGCACTGGGGCGAGACCCACGGCTACTTCGATTCCTGTGATGACGCCCAGGCCTTCTACGACGAGCTGGTCTTCATGCTCGCCAACCAGATGTGCGCGCCCAACAGTCCCCAGTGGTTCAACACGGGCCTGCACTTCGCCTACGGGATCTCCGGTCCGGCCCAGGGCCACTTCTTCGTGAACCCGGAGACCGGCAAAGTCGAGAAGTCCACCAGTGCCTATGAGCGTCCCCAGCCTCACGCCTGCTTCATCCAGAGCGTCAGCGATGATCTGGTGAACCCGGGCGGCATCATGGATCTCTGGATGCGCGAGGCCCGCATCTTCAAGTACGGTTCGGGCACGGGCAGCAACTTCTCGCGGATTCGCGGTTCCGAGGAACCCCTCTCGGGCGGCGGGCGGAGTTCGGGCCTGATGAGCTTCCTGGCGGTGGGCGACCGGGCCGCCGGCGCCATCAAGTCCGGCGGGACCACGCGCCGCGCCGCCAAGATGGTGTCGCTGGATCTCGACCATCCCGATATCGAAGCCTTCATCGAATGGAAGGTCAGCGAGGAGCGCAAGGTGGCCATGATGGCCGCGGGTTCCATCCTGCTGGGCAAGCATTGGAACGCCATGTGCGAGGCCGTGGAGGGCAGCACCACTCGCGATGCCGATCCCATCCGCAACGACAAGTTGCGCAAGGCCCTGGCCCATGCCAAGAAGGAGGGGGTGCCCGCCGCCTTCATTGCCCAGTGCCTGGGGCGCCTGGAGCAGGGCGACTTCGCCCGCAACCTCAGGCAGTACGACACGACCTGGGATGGGGATGCCTACGCGACGGTGGGCGGCCAGAATTCCAACAACTCGGTGCGCGTGCCCGACGCCTTCATGCGCGCCCTGGAACGGGACGACGACTGGCAGCTCACTCGGCGCACCGACGGGAAGGTGATCCGCAACCTCCGCGCCAAGGAGCTCTGGGCCAAGGTGAACCACGCGGCCTGGGCCTGTGCCGATCCCGGCATCCAGTTCGACACCACCATCAACGACTGGCACACCTGCCCCCAGGCCGGGCGGATCAACGCGAGCAATCCCTGCTCCGAGTACATGTTCCTGGACGACACGGCCTGCAATCTGGCTTCGCTGAACCTCTGCGCCTTCCTCACGGCGGACGGCGGCTTCGATCTCGCGGGCTATCGCCACGGGATCCGCCTTTGGACCGTGGTCCTGGAGATCTCGGTCCTGATGGCCCAGTTCCCCAGCGAGGCCATCGCCCAGCTCAGCTACGAGTACCGCACCCTGGGCCTGGGCTACGCCAACCTCGGCGCCATGCTGATGCGCATGGGCATTCCCTACGACAGCGAAGCGGGCACCCAGTGGTGTGCGGCCCTCACGGCCATCCTGACGGGGGACGCCTACGCAGCGAGTGCGGAGATGGCTGGCGAGCTGGGGCCCTTCCCGGGCTTCGAGCCCAACAAGAACCAGATGCTGCGGGTGATCCGCAACCATCGCCGGGCGGCCTACGATGCGCCCTCCTCCGAGTACGAGAGCCTCTCCATCACGCCCAGGGGCCTCAAGGGAGTGGGCCTCCCCAAGTCCCTGGTGGACGCCTCCCGGGAGAGCTGGGACCAGGCCCTGGCCCTGGGCGAGAAGCACGGGTTCCGCAACGCCCAGGTCACGGTGCTGGCCCCCACGGGCACCATCGGTCTCCTGATGGACTGCGACACCACCGGGGTCGAACCCGATTTCGCCCTGGTGAAGTTCAAGAAGCTGGCGGGGGGGGGCTACTTCAAGCTCGTGAACGGAGCCATTCCCGAGGCCATGATGCGCCTGGGCTACGATCCCAAGCAGATCCTGGACATCGAGCGCTATGTCGTGGGCTGGCTCGAGATCACGGACGAGACCCCCGGCCTCACCCGCAGGGAACTGCTGGCCAAGGGCTTTTCCGAAGAGGAGATCCAGGGCTGGGAGGCCAAGCTCCCCACGGCTTTCGATCCCAGTTTCGTGGTGCCCGTGGAGAAGCTCAAGGTCGCCTGCGGCGAAGAGGCCACGGCCACCTTCATGGAGGCCTTGACGGGGACCATGACCGTGGAGGGGGCGCCGCACCTCAAGGCCGAGCATGTCCCCATCTTCGATTGCGCCAACAAGTGCGGGCGCACGGGACAGCGGTACATTGCGCCCATGGGGCACATCCGCATGATGGGGGCCGCCCAGCCCTTCCTCTCGGGCGCCATCAGCAAGACCATCAACCTCCCTTCTGAATACTCCGTCGCGCAGGTGGGCGAGATCTACGAGCAGAGCTGGAAGTACATGATCAAGGCCGTGGCGCTCTATCGCGATGGCTCCAAGATGAGCCAGCCCCTGGCCACCAATCTCGATCTGCTCGATGGCTTGGAAACGCTGGTGGACGATGAGGCTTCCAAGCTCGACAAGGTGCAGGTGGTGGCCCAGGCCATGGCCCAGCAGGTGGTGCGCACCTACCGCCGCAAGCTGCCCAACCGCCGGGGCGGCTACACCCAGGCGGCCACCGTGGGGGGCACCAAGCTCTACCTCCGCACGGGGGAGTACGAGGACGGCACACTCGGCGAAATTTTTCTAGACATCCACAAGGAGGGCGCCGCCTTCCGCGCCGTGCTTAACTGCTTCGCCATCGCCGTGAGCATGGGGCTGCAGCACGGTGTGCCCCTCGAAGAGTTCTGCGATGCCTTCCTCTTCACCCGCTTCGAGCCCAACGGCATGGTCCAGGGCTCCGATACGGTGAAGTTCTCCACCAGCCTCATCGACTTCGTGTTCCGGGAACTGGCCATCAGCTACCTGGGCCGCTTCGAACTGGCCCAGGTGGAGCCCGAGCAGCTCATGCAGTTGGCGGGCGGCCTCAAGCGCGAGAGCCAGGCCCACAGCCTGAATGCGAACGCCAACGGCGGGATGACGCCCCTCTTCCCCGAGACCACCGCTGGCGGGAACGAGCTTCAGCCCGTGCCGACCCCCGAGCCCCTGCATGTCCATGCCCACGCCAGCGCCGCCCCTCAACCCGCGGCGTCCGCCTACCGGGCCGCCCGGGAGAAGGGGTACACGGGCGATCCCTGCCCCGAATGCGGTCACCTCACCCTGGTGCGGAACGGCGCCTGCCTCAAGTGCCAGACCTGCGGTGCCACCACGGGCTGCAGTTAGGGCCGCTTCCTCCCCGGGCGCCAGGGCACGGCTGCCCGGGGATCGTTCTCCAGCATCCGGGAGAGTTCGTCCAGGAAATCCTCGTCCACCAGCCGTGTGGGATCGGGCAGGGGGCGGCCCATGAGGGTCCCGAAGGGGGCCCCGCGCCGCTCCAGTCCGATAATTCGGTGCCAGTTCTGCCGTCGTTCGAACAGGTACGCCATCGGCCACCTCTGAACACCTGAAAAATAAGGTATTCCGATTATCATGCAATCGCAAAATCCTTGCCACACGCTCGGAATTATCGGGGATTTTTGTCGGCTATCTTGTTTTTTCCTACGGCTTTCCGGCTCCGGGTGGGCGGACAATGGGGCATGCCCATGACCGATCGCGCGTTCAAGAGGCAGGTGGCCGAGGCGCTGGAGCTGGTTCCCGCGGAGTTCTGGCCCTACCTGGAGAATATCGAAATTGTCATCGAGGACCGGCCCAGCGAGACCCTGCTGGCGTCCATGGGGGTTCCGGACGACGAGGGTCTCTACGGGCTCTACACGGGAACCCCCCTCACGGAGCGGCCCTTCGACTATGCGGGATTGCCCGACCGGATCATCCTCTACCGGGAGGCGCTGCTGGAGGATTTTCCAGATCCGCAGGACCTGCGGCGGGAGGTGGCGCTCACCGTGCTCCATGAGATCGCCCATCACTTCGGGATCGACGAGGCCCGCCTGGAGGAACTGGGGCTGGGGTGATCCCTGAGAGTGCGGCGCCTTCCGAGGTTCTCTCCTGGAAGCCCCCGGATTCCGCAAACCGGCGCTAACATCTGGGAAGCCACCACTAATCAAGTAGCTTCGCGGGCAGCCGATGGAGATGCTGGGAGGAATCTATGCCGGTTCTGAATGATGTCCTGGCCGTCATCCTCGGGGGAGGGCGCGGGGCGCGCCTCTATCCGCTCACCAAGATGCGCGCCAAGCCCGCCGTGCCCATCGCGGGCAAGTACCGGCTCATCGATATCCCCATCAGCAACTGCATCAATTCGGGCATCTTCCGCGTGCACGTGCTGACCCAGTTCAATTCGGTCTCGCTGCACCGGCACATCTCCGACACCTACAAGTTCGACGCCTTCCACACGGGCTGGGTGCAGGTGCTGGCCGCAGAGCAGACGCCCGAGAGCGGCGAGTGGTACCAGGGCACGGCGGACGCCATCCGCAAGCAGATCGGCCAGATCACCGCCGCGGGTTCCGAGCATGTGCTCATTCTGGCGGGCGATCACCTCTACCGCATGGACTACGCGGCCATGATGGCCTTCCATATCGAAAAGGGCGCAGATATCACGGTGGCCGTGCAGCCCGTCCTGAAGGACGAAGCGCCCCGCTTCGGCATCCTGAAGCGCGGCGGGGAGGGGCGCATCCTCGATTTCGTGGAGAAGCCCACGGATCCCGAGGTGCAGGCCCGCATGGTGAGTCGGCTGGACCCGGAACGCCCCTTCCTGGGTTCCATGGGGATCTACGCCTTCCGCGCGCAGGTGCTCATCGATCTGCTGGAGCAGCACCCGGATTTCGACGACTTCGGCAGCGACGTGATCCCCTACGCCATCTCGCGCCAGCCGGTCTTCGGCTTCGACTTCGAGGGCTACTGGGAGGACATCGGCACCATCCGGTCCTTCTACGACAC